>JBKPKE010000116.1:0-10828 GCA_046730955.1 Pseudomonadota bacterium | reverse complement strand
GCCTATGGCATCGCAGTGACAGGCGCGATGCTGATCGACACCGTTCTTATCGCAGTCGTCCTCATCAACATGTGGAAATGGAACCGCATCCTCAGCGGGGCCCTGGTCGTCCTCTTCTTCACCGTTGACCTCGGCTATTTCAGCTCGAACCTGACCAAAATCCCTGCAGGAGGCTGGTTCCCGCTGCTGATCGGCGCGATTGCATTCACCTTGCTCACCACTTGGGCAAAGGGCCGCCAATTGCTCATCGCGCGGATGGACGAGGCAAGCCTTCCGATGGAGATATTCATCAAGTCCGCCGCCTCCAGCGCCGCCCGGGTTCCCGGCACGGCCGTGTTCATGACCACGTCGATGAAGGGCGTGCCGCACGCGCTGCTGCACAACCTCAAGCACAACAAGGTTCTGCACGAGCGCGTCATCCTGCTGACGGTACGGATCCAGGACGTCCCCTACGTCGCGGAAAACAAGAGATCCGAGACGCACGATTACGGGCAGGGCTTCTATCGCCTCGTGCTCCATTACGGTTTCATGGAAGAGATCAACGTTCCGGCTGAGCTGTCGCGGCTCAAGGACTGCGGGCCTGCCTGCAAGATGATGGACACGAGCTTCTTCCTCGCGCGGCAGACGTTGATCGCGTCGGCGCGGCCCGGAATGGCAATCTGGCGGGAAAAGCTATTCTCGTGGATGCTGCGCAACGCTGAAAGTGCGATGGAGTTTTTCAAGCTACCCACCAATCGCGTTGTCGAGCTTGGAAGCCAAGTCGAGATCTGAACCGCCGGCCATGGTTGCGCATTGCGCCAGTCATGGCTGATATCATCTCGTGGGTCGCGACTGTGGCAACGGTCGTCGCTGCCTTCATGACAGCATCCAACCTCGGATCGCGGATCACCGGCTACGGCTTCTGCATCTTTCTCGTCGGGTCGTTGTCGTGGCTTGCCGCGGGACTGATGACACACCAGCCTGCACTGGTCTGGACTAATATCGTCCTGACCGCCCTCAACATCTTCGGCGTCTGGCGCTGGCTTGGGCGTCAGGCGAAGATCGAAGAAGGGGGGAGTGCCGCCGCCGAGGCAAGCGAGCGATCGCCGGGCGAAGGCCTCTTTCCGATTTCTCTTCTATCGAGCGCTTCCATCGAGGATCAAAAGGGCAACGTGCTCGGAACCTGCATAGATGCAATGGCTGGTTGTTCTACTGGGAAGCTGCGTTACCTGGTTGCGTCGGAAGGCGGGGTCGCTGGAGTAGGGGAGGTGTTGCGGCGTCTCGATTGGCCCGAGGGCGGAGTGCGTGACAACCGTCTCATTGTTTGTTTCGACAAGGATGCCTTCGACAAGCTCGAACAGATCGAACGGGACAAGTGGCCGGCCCGCTGATCATCACCGCTGAGCTGGGAGCAGCGGACTTTAGCTGGCTCAATGATCTTCGCCGGAATCACTATCCGGCCGAGCGCAATCAGCTGCCTGCTCACCTGACGATGTTTCACACTCTGCCACCTTCGTCGGAGCAAGAGCTACGGCATTTGCTGGCGACCCTGTCGGACGCCCCTCCGCCGAGAGCATTCATCTCAGGTGTGATGAATCTGGGTGGAGGTGTGGCGTTCCGGATTGCTTCCGACGAATTGAACGGCATGCGCTGCGAAATTGTCGACCGCCTGTCCGGACTGCTGACGGCACAGGATCGCGCCGGCTGGTCGCCGCATGTCACAATCCAGAACAAGGTATCCCCGCGCGAAGCACGAGCTTTGATCGACGCGCTAGGAAGTCAATTCGACAGACGGCCGATGAAAATCTCCGGGCTGGGCCTTCATCGCTACCACGGTGGCCCGTGGGAAACGCTCCGAACATTTCCTTTTCGAGCTAGCTCAGGTCCCCGATCCCATCACAGCTGATGTCGAAGGCCGCGAGTCCTGCGTCCAGCACTGACGCAAGCATGGGCATTTCCATCAGTTCGTTGATCGCGGCTTCGCTGCCGTCTTTTGTGAGATCGCTCGCTTCTTCCAGGGCCTCGCCCCAGTCGCTCGCGTCGTATGTCCCCTGGCCGACCCAGCAAAAGGCGACAACTTCTGCCAATTGGTCCTCGCCAAGGTCCTCGAACACCGACTTCAGTTCTTCCTCGACGCTGTCATTGATCGAATCGTCAAGGACGGAGAGCGCACCTTCCTCCTCGTCGTCGACATTTTCGGCAGCCTCGTTGCCGTCATAGTCGGTGGGCGTCTGCGCCTCGTACTCCCGCGCTCGGAGGATGATTCGGCACAGCGTCTCGAGAGGGGTTAAAGGGTCCATCAATATAGTCTCCGAATTCTCCGGCTTAACGAGAGCAGCCGTAGACGGTTCCTCGCGTTGACCGGTCGGACATGCACACCTATATGGCCGCGGCTCCCGCCGGGCTATACCGCGGGAAATCAGGCCTTGTCGGGGCGGAGTAGCTCAGCTGGTTAGAGCAGCGGAATCATAATCCGCGTGTCGGGGGTTCAAGTCCCTCCTCCGCTACCACCTCACGATATTCGCAACGAGCCGGCGAGGGTCGACTTAGTCGCCGCGTCTGCGGCCCAGCAAACCCACGAGGCCAACGAGCCCGATGACACCCCAAGGAAAACCGCGTTCCTTGACGGGCGCAGGCGCGGGAGCGGGCGCAGCTTCTTCAGGGGGCGGCGCCATACCAGTGTCGATGTTCGTAGCGGGAGCTGCCGCCAGGTCGTTGGTGGCCGCCATTTCATTGGCGACGACATTGTTTTCTGTCGCTGCTGTCGCATTCGCGTCGGCTGTATTGTCCTGGGCAGCAGCCGGCGCCGCGATCAACGCTGTTGCAGCGAGCCAAATCATCGTCCGTTGCATGATCGTCTCCCCAATCTTCCGCCCGTATCTCATTCGACGGAAGTCGGATGGTAGCTGTCGTCGGAATGTTCTTTCTTCAGCCCGGCCAGCCCAACCAGCCCAAGCAGTCCGATAAGGTTCAGCCAGTCCAGATTCCCGGCGCCGCTTTGGAGCCGTGACTGCGTTTCCGTCGGAATGTTGTGATCGTTGGTTTCCTGGGCCTGCGCGGCGGACGCAATTCCGCCGACAGCAAGCAGAGTGCCGAGCATCCAGCCAATGCGCATGGTGCCCTCCAGTCCAGGCCGGCTACCAGGCATGAGCCCGCGGCGGCCCTGCGGCCCCTTTGCCGGATTTGCGCCAAAAACACAAACGCCGGCACCGTATGGCGATCCGCCAGTGCTGCCTCAAAAGCAAACGCCCGGACCGCTTGGCGATCCGGGCGTCCTGCGTGACGATTGCTCGTCAGCCCCCTTGGATCTTGCCGCGTCCCGCTCTCGCGCGTCGCTGCAAGCTTCCTGCCATCGGCCCCAAGGGGCGACCCGCCAGGAAGAGTTTGAAGCTAGGCCCGGTTGCCGCCGCTTGTCATCAGCGGAGTCCAGGGTTGGCGGTTTTTATCCACAGTCTGTGTCTGCATCGCCACAGCCGTCCCCGGAGCGCCGCATTGCGCTTGGCGGCCTGGAGCCCTAGGGCACCGGCTCCAGCGACTTCCGGGGCTATGAAGAATTGCGAGTTTCCCGCTATTTTCTGCCGGTCCTGAAAGAGAGCCCGTCCGACGCACAGATCGTCAGCCACAAGCTGATGCTTCGCGCGGGGCTCATCCGCCAAACCGCTGCGGGAATCTACGCCTGGCTGCCGATCGGCTACCGAGTTCTGCAGAAGATCGAGCAAATCGTCCGCGAGGAACAGGACCGTGCGGGCGCGATCGAAATGCTCATGCCGACCATCCAGTCCGCGGATCTGTGGCGGGAAAGCGGCCGATACGACGCTTACGGACCGGAAATGCTGCGAATACGCGACCGTCACGATCGCGAGATGCTCTATGGGCCGACCAATGAGGAAATGCTCACGGCCATCGTCCGCGACGATCTGAAGAGCTACCGCGAGCTACCTCGCACGCTCTACCACATCCAATGGAAGTTCCGGGACGAAGTGCGTCCACGCTTCGGAGTCATGCGGGGACGCGAGTTCCTGATGAAGGACGCCTACAGTTTCGATCTCGACGAAGAAGGCGCACGGCAGAGCTATTATACGCAGCTCCTTGCCTACCTTCGGACTTTCCAGCGCATGGGCATCCAGGCTGTGCCGATGAAGGCTGCCTCCGGACCGATCGGCGGCGATCTGAGCCACGAGTTCATCGTGCTTGCCCCGACGGGCGAGAGCGAAGTTTTCTACGATGCTGCCTTCGACGAGTTCGACTGGCAGCAATCCGATCTTCAATATGGCGACGCGGAAGGGTTGAAGGCTCTCTTCGACCGTGTGAGCGCGACATATTCGGCGACCGACGAGACGCATGACAATGCTCGCTGGAACACGATTGCAGAGGACCGGAAACGAACGGGTCGCGGCATCGAGGTCGGGCACATCTTCTACTTCGGCGACAAATATTCCGCCGCCATGGGGCTCAAGGTCTCAGGACCGGACGGGCAGATGATCACGCCGATGATGGGAAGCTACGGCGTCGGCGTGTCACGCCTCGTCGGAGCTATCATCGAGGCAAGCCATGACGATGCGGGCATCATCTGGCCGGAAAGCGTCGCTCCGTGGAGGGTCGGGATCGTCACGATGCGCCAGGACGACGAGCCAAGCGTCGCTGCGGCCGAGGAGTTGTATGCGAGCCTTCAACTCGCCGGCATCGACACCGCCTACGACGACCGCGACGAGCGGGGAGGCGCCAAGCTCGCGACCATGGATACTATAGGACTGCCCTGGCAACTGATCGTCGGCCCGCGTGGGATCGCGGCAGGCACGGTTGAACTCAAGCGCCGTTCATCGGGCGAGCGCCATGAGCTCAGCGTGGAATCCGCCCTTGCGAGACTGACCGAATGATCCTGAATCGGTACGAGCGAACCGTCGCTCGCCGTTATCTGCTTCCCGGCAAAGGCGAGGGGTTCATCTTCCTCGTCGCGTCGATCAGCCTTTTCGCCGTTGCGCTTGGGGTTGCGGCGCTCATCATCGTCATGAGCGTAATGAACGGCTTCCGTGCCGAACTCTTCGACAAGATTGTCGGCCTGAACGGCCATGCCATTATCCAGGGCTACGATGGTCGCCTGTCCAATTGGCAAGAGATCGCGGACAAAACGAAGAAGTTGCCAGGGGTGACGTCAGCTCTGCCCCTGATCGAGCAACCGTTGATGGCCTCCGCCAACGGGCGCGTGGAAGGCGTGTTCGTCCGCGGCATGCGTCTCGAAGACATTCGCAGGAATAAGGTCATCACGGGCAATGTCCTTTCCGGCAACATCGCCTCGATCACGCCCGGAAGCGGTCGCGTCGCAATCGGGTCGCGGCTGGCGCAGAACCTCGGCGCTTTTCCCGGTTCCGAGATAAGCCTGATCAGCCCGGAAGGGCGCTCGACAGTGGTCGGAACCGTCCCGCGGATCGTATCCTATACCGTCGGAGCGGTGTTCGAAGTCGGCATCTATGATCTCGACGAGAGATATGTTGTGATGCCCATGCAGGACGCGCAGACGCTTCTGATGATGGGGAACGAAGTTGGGATGATCGAGGTCCAGACCTCGAATCCCGACAAGGTTCGGCAATTCCTGGCTCCGCTCGAGCCAACCCTTCATGGCCGGGCGATCGTCGTCGACTGGCAGCAGATGAACTCGGCTCTCTTCGATGCTCTCGAAGTCGAGCGCATCGCAATGTTCATCGTGCTTTCGCTGATCGTCGTGGTGGCCGTGTTCAACATCCTGTCCTCATTGATCATGTTGGTTCGCGCCAAAACTCGCGACATCGCTATCCTCAGGACCATGGGCGCTAGCCGACGGGGCATGATGAAGATTTTCGTGACGGTAGGAGTGACGATCGGTTCGCTTGGAATCATCCTCGGACTCGTCCTCGGCACCATTTTTCTCTTCTTCCGGCAGTCGGTGGTGAACTTCGTTCAGCTGATAACGGGGCAGAATCTCTGGGATCCTTCGATCCGGGTTTTGACTGATCTTCCGTCGAAGACCGATCCTTTCGAGGTGACCGCGATCATCCTCATTGCTCTGATCCTTTCCTTCCTCGCCACGCTCTATCCGGCCTGGAAGGCAGCCAGCACCGATCCCGTGCAGGTGCTTCGCTATGAGTGAGGCGATTCTCTCGACGCAGGATCTCCGGCGTAGCTTCACGCAGGGGGACGTCACCATTGAGGTGCTGCGCGGAGTTGCCCTGCAGGTTCAGCCCGGCGAAATCGTCGCGCTGCTCGGGCCATCCGGCTCCGGCAAGTCGACGCTATTGCAGGCAGTCGGTCTCCTCGAAGGCGGGTTTCAGGGATCGATCCGGCTAATGGGCCGCGAGGCCTCGGATCTCGATGACGACGGTCGTACCGAGCTCCGCCGCGAGGCTCTCGGCTTTGTATACCAGTTCCATCATCTGCTGCCGGAGTTCAACGCGCGCGAGAATGTCATCCTGCCGCAGTTGATCCGCGGCGCTGAGCCAGGGGCCGCATCGGCACGCGCAGAACAGTTGCTTGGCGCGCTAGGCCTAGAACGACGGCTGGATCATCGTCCTTCCAAGCTTTCCGGTGGGGAACAGCAGCGCGTGGCCGTGGCTCGCGCTCTCGCGAACAAACCTCCGCTCGTGCTTGCCGACGAGCCTACCGGCAATTTGGATGAAGGGACCGCGGATAGAGTCCTGGCGGAATTCCTGTCGCTTGTCCGCGGCGAGGGCAGCGCGGCACTCGTAGCGACCCACAATGAGCGCCTTGCCGCGAAGATGGATCGCGTCGTTCGCTTGCACGAAGGACAATTGGAATAGTGGAGCCGACGGGCCTCAAGGGCGTTGGCGAGCCCGTGCGACGCTTGAGCCCCACTACCATTGCCGCAATTGTGCTCGCGGTGCTGTTGCTGATCATTATCGGCGCAGTGTTGCTTCGCGGCGGCGGCGAGGACGACCGCCTGACGAACGCGGCGACGGCCGCCCGGGAGGACCCGGAGAAGTTCTGTTCCAGCCAGTCGACGTACGATCTAATCAAGCGCCATCTGTTCCAGCGGGCCGCCGAGTTGCGCGGCAGCGATCAGCCGACGTTCGACAAGCTCGGATCCTATTCCTCGCTCCGGGTCGAGGCGCCATTGCTGCAGGATCAGAATGAGAACGTCGACAGCGTCACCTGCAATGCGACTGTCTCGCTCGATCTTCCGCCGGGCGTCGCCGTTGTGGGAGGACGCCGATCGCTGACCGCCGATGTGATCTACACGATCCAGCCTGCCGCGGACGGCAGTGGCAAGGTGCTTACCCTGACGAACGCCGACGGGATCATCACCCCTCTGGCGACACTTGCGCGCACCGACCGGCCGGCAGAGCAGACCGCAGACACCAATGCTGTGGAGGCCGGGCCCGGTGAGGTGCCTGCTCCTCCAACTGATCCGCTTGCTCCGACGCCCCCACCAAGTGAAACCCCGTCAGCCACGGCAGCCACGGCAGCCGCGGGGCCGAGCTTCAACTGCAGCAATGCACGGACGTCGGGCGAGGTCGCGGTATGCAATGATCCGAGGCTCGCGGCTCTGGATCGGCGCATGGCCTCGCAGTTCAGGAGTGCAATTGCCGATGCGAGCCCGCAGCAGCGCGCGATCCTCAATCAAACCCGCGACGCATTCCTGCGCTATCGCGACCAATGCCCCAGTAATTCATGCGTCGCCGAGACCTACCAGGGCCGCATGCGAGAGATTCGGGACATCATGCGGGGCGACTGGCAGCCCCGCCGGTAGCGTTCGTCGATCAATCGTTGAGTATTGCATCCGCTGCGCGATCTTCGCGCTCGATAGGGGAGAAGCGCGATGAAACTTGCCATCCTCGCAGCCACCATCGTCTCCGTACCCGTTGCGGGGCTTGCGCAGGCTTCGCTAAGCCCGCCGCCGGCATGCACTAGCGCTCAACACCGTCAGTTCGATTTTTGGGTGGGTCGCTGGGATGTGTATCCGACTGGCAAGGACAAGCTGGTTGCGCACAGCCTGATCGAAAACCTCTACGGCGGATGCGTCGTCCGCGAAAATTGGATGCCCCTCAAGGGGACCGAGGGCGGAAGTCTCAACACCTATGATCCTCAAGACAAGCATTGGCATCAGGTCTGGATGGACGCTGCGAACGGACGAGTCGCGTTCGACGGCGGCTTGGAAGGCGGAAAAATGGTGCTGACCGGCAACTGGCGCGGCGCCGTGACGCCCGGGCAGGACGGACTCGTCCGGATGACCTACAGTAGGCTCGAAGCGGGCGCGGTTCGCCAGCTCGGAGAGATCTCAACCGACAAAGGCCAGAGCTGGAAGCCCTTCTTTGACTTCACCTATAAGCCCAGCGCAGCCGGCAACTAGCTGTGGAAAAGGCGGCTCGAAGCGCTTCCAACGCGCGCTGAAATCCCCATAGTTGGAACGTGACCCAGCCTTACGTTCCGCTTCGCGTCTTCTCGTCCTTCACGATGCTCGAAGGGGCGATGGAGCCAAAGGTGATTGCGGAGCGGGCGGCAAAGCTCGGTTTTCCTGCGGCGGCGCTGACCGATCGAAACGGTCTGTACGCGGCCATGGCATTCACCGAAGCCTGTATCGGCAAGGGGGTGCAGCCGATCGTCGGCACGATGCTTGCGGTTGCGCGACCTCCGGAGATCGGTGCGGACGCAATCGACTGGATCGTCCTCTTGGCCAAGGACGAGCAGGGTTACTCGAACCTGTGCCATCTCGTTTCCTCCGCGCATCTTGACCGCCCCGTCGAACTGGACCCGCACGTAGCCTTTGCAAGGCTCGAGCAGTCGAGCGAAGGGCTGATTGCGCTGACGGCGGGAGGCGAGGGGGCACTCGCGCGCCTGCTTGCGGACGGACAAAGAGAAAAAGCAGCCGCCTATCTCGAGCGGCTGAAGGCTCTTTTCCCGGAGCGGCTCTACGTCGAAATCATCCGCCGCAATGATCCCATTGAAAATGCTTCGGAAGAAGCGCTGATTGAGCTGGCGTTTGAGAGGGATTTGCCGCTCATCGCGACAAATCCAGCCGCCTACGCCGATCCGAGTTTCCACGCCGCCCACGACGCCATGCTCTGCATTGCTCAATCGGCCTACGTCGAAAGCAAGGAGCGGCAAACCTCCTCGTCCGAGACGTGGCTCAAGGACTCGTCCGCGATGGCCGAATTGTTCGTGGATTTGCCGGAGGCACTCGCAAATACCGCTGTCATTGCGCAGCGGTGCGCAGTCGGCGCCCCCAAGCGCCGACCCATCCTTCCGCGCCTATCCGATCATGAGGATGATCAGCTTCGTTCCGATGCTTTCGCTGGCCTTGATCAAAGACTTGTTGGCCGTAGCGAAAACGACAAGGCAAGATATAGCGAACGGCTGGAGTTCGAGCTCGACGTCATCATCCGGATGGGTTTTGCCGGCTATTTCCTGATCGTTGCCGACTTTATCAAATGGGCCAAGGCGCACGATATCCCTGTCGGTCCGGGACGCGGTTCGGGCGCGGGCTCGGTGGTAGCCTGGGCGCTTACCATCACGGACCTCGACCCGCTTGCGCTCGACCTTCTATTCGAGCGCTTCCTCAACCCTGAGCGTGTGTCGATGCCCGACTTCGACATCGACTTCTGCGAAACCCGGCGCGACGAGGTCATCTCCTACGTCCAGCAGAAGTATGGCCGCGACCGGGTCGCCCAGATTATTACCTTCGGGCGCCTCAAGGCTCGCGCCGTCCTCAAGGACACGGGGCGGGTTCTGCAGATGAGCTACGGCCAGGTCGATCGGCTCGCGAAACTCATTCCGAACCATCCGACCGATCCCTGGACTCTGGAGCGGTCGCTCAACGGCGTTTCCGAGCTTGCCGCGGAAGTCAAAAATGAGCCGGACGTGAAACGGCTTTTCGACCTCGCCATGAAACTGGAAGGCCTGCCGCGTCACGCCTCGACCCACGCAGCCGGCGTCGTCATTGGTGACCGCAGACTCGACGATCTCGTTCCGCTCTACCGCGATCCGCGCTCAGACATGCCGGTCACGCAATTCGACATGAAATATGTCGAGGCGGCAGGCCTGGTGAAGTTCGACTTCCTCGGCCTCAAGACGCTTTCTGTTCTCAAGGAGGCCGAGCGCCTTCTGGCCGAGCAAGGAGTCCACGTCGATTTTTCGAAGCTGAGCTGGGACGATCCTGAAGTATACGAACTACTCCAGCGCGGCGACACGGTCGGCGTCTTCCAGCTTGAATCGGAAGGGATGCGGCGCACGCTCGCAGCCGTCCGGCCGACGAATTTCGGCGATATCATCGCTCTCGTGTCGCTCTATCGGCCCGGTCCAATGGACAACATCCCGCTGTTCGGGGACCGCAAGAACGGCCGGGTTCCGATCCAATATCCGCACCCGATGCTCGAAGGAGTGCTCAAGGAGACGTACGGGATCTTCGTCTACCAGGAGCAGGTGATGCAGGCGGCGCAGGTTCTCGCCGGCTACTCGCTCGGCGAAGCGGATCTCTTGCGCCGCGCCATGGGCAAGAAGATCAAGTCAGAGATGGACGCGCAGCGGGCCCGTTTTGTCGAAGGCTGCGCGGCGAATGACATCAGTGCCGCAAAGGCGTCCGAACTATTCGACTTGATCGACAAGTTTGCCGGCTACGGCTTCAACAAGAGCCACGCCGCCGCCTACGCCCTTGTCGCTTATCATACAGCTTGGCTGAAGGCGCACCACCGACCCGAATTCTACGCCGCATCGATGAGCTTCGACATAGCGCTCACGGACAAGCTGGCGCTTTTCGTCGAGGACATGCGCCGGGGTGGCGTTGAGTGCCTGCCGCCGGACATCAACGCGAGTCAGGCCGCGTTCTCGGTTGAGGAGGGCAAGGTCCGTTACGCCCTTGGGG
>JBKPKE010000115.1:0-4884 GCA_046730955.1 Pseudomonadota bacterium | reverse complement strand
TGATTGAGGCGATACGCCCAATCCAGCCTGTCCTCGCATCACCACGCATCTCGTATGATTCATCTGAGCCGAGATGGCTCGAAGGCGATTCCGGTGCTCTTGGCAGCATCGAGGAGTTGCTCGGCCCGTCGCCAGTGCCGGTGGATGAGGTTATCCGCTTGTCGGGTGCCCCGAGCGGTGCAGTCCAGATGGCGCTGCTGGAGCTAGACCTCGCCGGGCGGCTTGACCGGCATGCCGGGGGAAAAGTCAGCATTCGCCCCGCTTGACGGGCCGAATCCGGAGCCCCCACCTTATACGCGTATGCGTGAGGGCAATCTGTGAAGCTGGTAGTAGTCGAGTCGCCTGCGAAGGCGAAAACCATCGAGAAATATCTGGGCGGCGGTCACCGTGTGCTCGCCAGCTACGGCCACGTGCGCGATCTTCCGCCGAAGGACGGTTCTGTTGATCCGGAGCATGAGTTCGCGATGCAGTGGCAGGTTTCGCCCGATCGTTCGAAGCAGCTGAAGATCATCACGGACGAAGCCAAGAAGGCCGACACGTTGATCCTCGCAACCGACCCTGACCGTGAAGGGGAGGCGATCAGCTGGCATGTGCAGGAGGTGCTTCGCCAGAAGAAGGCTCTGCCGAAAGACGTCCAGCGCGTCACGTTCAACGCGATCACCAGTGCCGCCGTCACTGAAGCGATGCGCAACCCACGAGCGCTCGATGAGGATCTGATCGATGCATATCGTGCGCGCCGGGCGCTCGACTATCTCGTCGGCTTCACCTTGTCGCCGATCCTATGGCGAAAGCTTCCGGGCGCGAAGTCCGCCGGGCGTGTCCAGTCGGTCGCGCTTCGCCTGATCGTCGACCGCGAGCGTGAGATCGAACTCTTCAAGAGCCAGGAATATTGGCAGGTCAGCGCCACGTTCGAGGCGGATGGCCAGCCGTTCACGAGCCGGCTCGTCCAGCTCGACGGCAAGAAGATCGACCGTCTGTCTATCGGCAGCAAGGCCGAGGCGGACGCGGCCAAGGCGAGGGTCGACGCGGGACGGTTCTCGGTCTCATCCGTCGAGACCAAGCCGTTCGGCAAGAACCCTCCGCCGCCATTCACGACGTCGACGCTGCAGCAGGAGGCGGCGCGCAAGCTGGGTTTCGCTGCAAGCCACACGATGCGGGTTGCTCAGTCCCTCTATGAGGATGGACTGATCACCTACATGCGGACGGATGGCGTCGACATGGCCGAAGAGGCGATCAGCGCCGCCCGCAAGGCCATTGCGAACCGCTACGACAGCGGTTTCGTGCCGGACAAACCGCGCCGCTACACGAGCAAGGCCAAGAACGCGCAGGAAGCGCACGAGGCGATCCGACCGACGGACTTCCATCGCTCGCGCGCAGCTTCGGGCGATCATGGTCGCCTTTACGAGCTCATCTACAACCGCGCGCTGGCGAGCCAGATGGCGTCTGCACGGCTGGAACGCACGACGGTCGAGCTGACGGACGGAGCGGGCAGGGCAGTGCTTCGGGCGACCGGTCAGGTCGTGCTTTTCCCCGGATTCATGGCACTCTACGACGAAGGCCGCGACGATCCGCAGGACGAAGAAGGTGCGCGCATGCCCGCGCTGCGCGAGGGCGGCGCCCCCGCAAAGACCGGCGTCGAAGCCACGCAGCACTTTACCCAGCCTCCGCCGCGGTATTCCGAGGCGAGCCTGGTCAAGCGGCTCGAGGAGCTCGGGATCGGACGCCCGTCGACATATGCGTCGATCCTGCAAACGCTGAAGGACCGTGAATATGTGCGCGTCGAGAAGGCGCGGTTTATCCCGGAGGAAAGCGGGCGTCTTGTGACTGCCTTCCTCGAGCGGTTCTTCGATCGCTACGTCAATTACGATTACACGGCGGAGCTGGAAGAAGAGCTCGACGACGTTTCAGGCGGTCGATTGAACTGGCAGAAGCTGCTGGAAGAGTTCTGGCGCGACTTCCGTCCCAAGGCCGGGGAGGTCATGGAGCAGAAGCCGTCGGAAGTTACCGCGGCGATCGACGAGTTTCTCGCGCCATGGCTCTATCCGCCCCGTGACGATGGCAGCGACCCGCGTATCTGTCCGGCCTGCGGCAATGGGCGGCTGTCGCTCCGCGGCGGCAAGTTCGGCGCGTTCGTCGCCTGCTCGAATTATCCCGAGTGTCGTTACACCCAGAAGTTCGGGCAACCGGGCTCAGGCGATCAGGCCAGCGAGGGGCCGCAGGATCTCGGTAACGGAATCGAGCTGAAGTCGGGCCGCTTCGGTCCGTACCTCGAACGCGAGGGCAAGCGCGCCTCGATTCCCAAGGACGTACCTGTGGCGGACGTGGATGCGGAAATGGCCGAGAAGCTGCTCTCCCTTCCACGCGAAATCGGCGCGCATCCGGAGAGCGGAAAGCCGATTACCGCGTCGATTGGACGTTACGGTCCTTATTTGGCTCACGACGGCAAATATGCTCGCCTGAACTCGACCGCCGAAGTGTTCGAGACCGGCATGAATGCAGCCGTCTCGAAACTCGCCGACGCTGCCTCCGGCGGCGGGCGCCAAGGCGCGTCACGAGAGCCGATCGCGGTGCTCGGACCTCATCCGACGAGCGGCAAGGAAATCAAGGTGATGTCCGGCCGCTACGGCCCCTACGTGACCGACGGTACCACTCACGCCACGCTTCCGAAGACGGCCGATCCCAAATCGGTGGCCTTGGAACAAGCCGTCGAGTGGATCGACGCCAAGGCCGCGAAGGGCCCGTCAGCCAAGGGGCGGAAGAAGCCGGCGCGGAAGAAAAAGGCCTAGGCCGAGCAAGTCCTGCAGCGGGGGTCCTTCGGCAGGCGGATCTTGCGCCAGTCCAGGGCTTCCCCGTCGAACAGGAAGAGGCTCCCGGCGACATCCTCGCCAATTCCGACCATGGCACGGATGGCCATGAGCGAGGCGAAGCCTCCGACCGTTGCGGTGAGTGCTCCAAGCACGCCCTGCTCGGCGCAGGTGTCGCAGTCGTCGCTGTCGAACGCGTCCCCGACGAAGCAGCGGTAGCAGGGTTTCTCCGCTTCCCAGCCACGGAAGAGAGCCACCTGACCCTGAAACATGACCCCGGCGGCTGAAACGAGCGGGATCTTGAGCCGTGTAAGCGTGTCGCCGACGATCAATCTCGTCGCGAAATTGTCGGATCCGTCGATGACAAGATCGTGCCCGATGAGCAATTTCTCGGCATTTTCGGCGGTCAGTCGGTGCTCGACTACGGCTACCTCGACATGCGGGTTAAGCGCCCGAACGAAATCGGCCGCCATCTGCGCCTTCGATTGGCCCATCTGATCATCGCGGTAGATCGGCTGGCGCTGCAGGTTGGTGCGGTCGACCACGTCGTCGTCGATGATCGTAAGCCTGCCGATTCCCGCGCCAGCGAGCGCCGGGATGACGGCACTGCCGATGCCGCCGGCACCGACGACTGCGACACTCGCTGCCTTCAACCGCCGCTGCCCGACGCCTCCGACCTGGGGCAGGACGATGTGCCGGGCATAGCGCTCAAGCTCCTCCTCGCTAAGCTCGCTCACCGCCCCGTGCTTCCGAACCCCCCGCTGCCGCGCGCAGTTTCCGCAAGTTCGCGCACTTCGACCAATTCCGCACGAAGTACGGACGCCGGAACGAGTTGGGCGATGCGTTCTCCGCGCTTCACCTCGAACGGTTCCGAGCCGAGGTTGGCGAGAATCACCTTCACCTCGCCCCGATAGTCGCTGTCGATCGTGCCGGGCGTGTTCAGGCAGGTGATGCCGTGCTTGAGAGCCAGGCCGGAGCGCGGACGGACCTGGACCTCGTTCCCGTGCGGGATCTCGATTGCGAAGCCGGTCGCAACGGCGTGCCGTTGGCCGGGCGCGAGTGTGAGGTCTTCTGCCGCTACGACGTCGAGGCCGGCAGCATGCTCGGTCGCATATTTCGGCAAGGGCAGCCCTTCACCGTGCGGCAGCCGGGTGAGCTTGATCTCGATCATTCGAACTCCTGCGCGACGCGGCGGATGAGGTGCCGCGCGACTTCTTCCTTGGAATCTTCAGGCCAATCCTCGATCCCGTCGGCGGTCACAAGATGCACGCGGTTGCGCGTGCCGCCCATGACATCGCCGGATACGTCGTTGGCGACGATCCAGTCGGCGCCCTTGCCGACCTGTTTGGCGATGGCGTTCTCGACGACGCGGTCCGTCTCGGCCGCGAAGCCTACGACGAGGCGAGGCCGCTGCTCGTGCGCGGAGATCTCGGCGAGGATGTCGCGAGTGGGGAGGAACTTGAGCTTCGGCGGTCCGTCGCCCTTCTTGAGCTTTGTGGCGGACGCCTCGACGCGCCAATCGGCAACTGCTGCGACCAGAATTGCGACATCGGCGGGCAGAGCTGCCATGACCGCCTCGGCCATCTGCGCCGCTGTCTCGACGTCGACGCGCCTGACGTCCGCAGGCGTCTCTAGAGAGACCGGGCCGGCTATCAGCGTGACTCGGGCGCCGAGCTCTTCGGCTGCAGCGGCAAGCGCAAAGCCCTGCCGGCCCGACGAGCGGTTGGCGATTACGCGCACGGGATCGATGGGCTCGTGCGTCGGCCCGGCAGTGATCAAGACATGTTTGCCGACGAGGCTCACCTGGTGCCGAGGAATCCATGGGAGGCAAGGAAGTCTACGATCGCCTCCGGCTCGGGCAGGCGCCCCGGACCGAACTCACCGCACGCCATTTCACCCTCGTCGGGCTGGATCACGAGGACGCCATCGGCCTTAAGCTGCGCGACGTTCCGCTCCGTGGCCGGATGCTGCCACATGCGAACATTCATTGCGGGCGCGGCAACGACCTTCTTGTCGGTTGCGAGTAGAAGCGTCGTAGCAAGCTCGTCCGCGATGCCCGCAGCCATCTTGGCGAGGAGGT
>JBKPKE010000114.1:0-7102 GCA_046730955.1 Pseudomonadota bacterium | reverse complement strand
CGAACCGTCAGCCCGCCGGCCGAGCGTGCGGCCGCAATGATCGCCTGCTCCTGAGCAGGTCCCGTACTCCATGCCCACGAGCCGCCGGCAGCAAGCAGGAAAGGCTGATCGCCGACGGTCAGCACAACCGTCGAATTCGGCCGAGGGATGCGGCTCAGCAAAGCGAAGAATTGGCCGTGCCTTGGTCCAGCTGAATCGAACGCAAAACCCGCGCGCGCCTGGACCTTGCCCTCGGTCGCAATGCGGAGGGCCCGGCTTCCGGCTTCGCACGCGGCTCCCCTGTCGATCGCTGCCCAATGACCTCCGGCGAAGACGATCTGCTGAGCAGTTAAAGGCGTTGGGGCAAGCAAGAGAAGGGCGGTCCATATACGCATTCGGCAAGACTAGCCGTGCTCAGTCTTCGAACAAGGCCGTTCCGATCCGAACGGCGGTTGCGCCGAGCATCACCGCGGCGCGGAAATCGCTCGACATGCCCATGCTAAGGCCTTCTACGCCCTGCTCCGAAGCGATTTTCGCCAGCAGGGCGAAGAAAGGTGATGGCTCCAGTCCAAGTGGAGGGATGGCCATCAGACCGGCCAGCGGCAGCGGCGAGGCACGAACCGCCTCGACTAGAGTGCCGAGCTGGGCAATCGCGCATCCGCCCTTCTGCTCTTCCTCGCCGATGTTCACCTGCACATAAACCTGCGGAAAGCGTCCGGCCTTGTCCGCTTCTTTCACGATCGCATCGAGCAACGACGCCCGATCAATCGAATGAATCACGTCGAAAAGCCTTACGGCCTCGGTCGCCTTGTTGGACTGCAGCCGCCCGATGCAATGCAGGCGCGTGGCCGGATAGCGCGCGAGCAGGGCCGGCCATTTTTCCAAGGCTTCTTGCACTCGACTCTCGCCGAAATCTCGCTGGCCGGACTCGATCAGCTCCTCGATTTGCGGCCCGGAGCGCGTCTTGCTGACGGCGATGAGCTGGATATCCGACGGTTCTCGCCGCGCGACTTTCGCCGCGCCTGCAATTTGATCGAGGATTTGCTGCCGTCGCTCTGCCGCGTTCATCGAGCGCGGCTATAGAAAGCGCCATGACCTCCCGCCAGAGACCATGGCCTCGAGCCTGGCTGATGACCGATGAGCGCATGGGCGAGCAGTTGTGGATCGCAATCGACCGCCTGCCGATCAAGCACGCCGGAATCGTCTTCCGCCATTACATGACAGCGCCAGACGCCCGCACGGCATTGGCGACGCGGATTGCCGATATTTGCCATCGGCGGAGCCTTGCGCTCGCAATCGCAGGTGATGCCGACCTCGCTCGAACGCTCGGTGCGGATCTGGTTCATAACCCGCACGAGACACCGCACGACCTGCCCTTCTCCCGAGCGGTTCACTCGATCGAAGAGGCGGAAACAGCAAAGGCGGAAGGCGCGGCTCTGGTCTTCGTCTCACCGGTTTATTCGACAAGATCACACCCGGGACAAAAGCCGCTCTATCGGCCGCTCGCCTTGCGAATTGCGAAAGCTGCCGGGGTTCCGGCGATGGCTTTGGGAGGCATGGATTCGCTAAAGTCCGCGCGGCTTCAACGCGAAGGCTTCTACGGATGGGCCGGAATTGATGCCTGGCTGAGCGAAAACAGCCTTCTTAGAATTTGAAGGCAGTGCCGACGTAGACCGCCTGGCTGTCGCGGCGGTTGTCGCTCACCATCGTGCTGCGGTCACGTTCGATATTGTAGCGAACGCCGCCCGTCACCGCGATGCGCCGGGTCACGTCGTAGGCCGCTCCCACATCCAACGAATAATTCTGCTTGTTCGCGATAACGGGCACAGGCGTGTCGTCACGCTCCGCGCCAACGGCTACGCGACCTGTCAGACGAGGCAGCGAGTAGCTGACGCCGACGACCGCGCTTTCCTTGCCTCCGAATGCTGGATTGCGCGATTCGCTCTTCGCGACGTCGCCCGAAACGGCGAATCGCCTCCAGCCTACTGCAACCCCCAGGTTGTAGCTTGCCGGCGTGAGGATGGTCAGGGGCGAAGCAGACTCGGAACCGGCCGCATTCGCAGCGACCTGCGAATCAGGCCGCGCCCGAATCGCGACTCGGACTTGCGACGGCCGGCTCTTCGCGGCGGCCGGAGTGAACTTGAAATCGGTGAGGGACAGGCCCTTGTTGCCGAAAGCAGCCGATAGCTTCGGATCCGCGCCCGCCGGAGTAAAAGTCGAGAGAGGATCGAAGCTTAGCGCGACACCGGGCGCCTTTTTCTTGCCTGCAGGAGCCGCGATCGCCGGAGACAGCAAGAGACCCACCGCGGAAACCGCGGCAAGCAGCACTGCTCCTGAACGGCCGAGACTCGGCAAAAGGGACCTCCTGTTTCAAGTCCGATATAGTCACAGCAAGCTGAAGGTTCCATGACGGGAATCGAATCCGTGCCGTTCTGTTGCAGTGACACCACAGAATCGGCTGCGTCGCGACGCTTGCGGCGGTGTGTCCAGTATCTATAACGCGCCTTCTGACTTCCCACCCCCCCAAGAGGATCGCCGATGCCCCGCCTGAAAATCGTTGCCGCAGCGCTTGTTGTTCTCGCCGTGGCCACGCCGGGCTGCTCGAAGAACCGCGACGTGCCCGTCCAGCTCGCGCCGTCGCGCATGACCGCCATCGGCGTGAATGCCTATCTTTGGCGCGCCGCTCTCGACACGGTTTCCTTTGCGCCGCTTCTTCAGGCCGATGCAAACACGGGCGTGATCATCACCGACTGGTACGCGAATCCGACCACGCCCGGCGAGCGCGTCAAGTTGACCGTCACGATCCTCGACCAGGATCTGCGCGCCGACGCTCTCCGCGTCGCCGCGTCGCGCCAGATCAACCAGAACGGCGCCTGGGTCGGCGCCCCGGTGTCCGCCGCGACGGTTCAGAAGCTTGAGGACATCATCCTCACCCGCGCCCGCGACCTCCGCCGCGCGACCGTCGCCGGATAAGGACGAAGCCTATGGCTAACGGCCGTTTCGATCCGGCCGTCGCGGACGTCCGATGGCAGGCGCGCTGGGACGAAGAGCGCTGCTTCGCTGCCGACCCGGCGAGCCCAAAGCCCAAGACTTACGTCCTTGAGATGTTCCCCTATCCGTCGGGGCACATCCACATGGGCCATGTGCGCAATTACACGATGGGCGACGTCCTCGCGCGCTACCGGCGCATGCAGGGCAGCGAAGTGCTTCACCCGATGGGCTGGGACGCGTTCGGGATGCCGGCCGAAAATGCGGCGATGGAGCGCAAGGTCCATCCTGGAGAATGGACTAGGCAGAATATCGCCACGATGCGAGACCAGCTGAAACGGCTGGGTTTTGCGCTCGACTGGAGCCGCGAGTTGGCGACCTGCGAGCCGGAATATTACGGGCACGAGCAGGAGTTGTTCCTCGACCTTTTCGAAGCTGGGCTAGTCTACCGCAAGGAGAGCGAGGTCAATTGGGACCCCGTCGACTGCACGGTCCTTGCCAATGAGCAGGTGATCGACGGGAAGGGCTGGCGATCCGGCGCACCGGTGGAACGGCGCCGGCTCAACCAGTGGTTCCTGAAGATCACGGATTTCGCCGAAGACCTGCTCGAAGGCCTGGGCGAGCTCGACAAATGGCCCGACAAAGTGCGGCTGATGCAGGAGAACTGGATCGGCAGGAGTCGCGGCCTTCAGTTCCGCTTCCGCCTGGCCGAAGCGGCCGACGGCCCGGACGGGATCGAGGTCTTCACCACTCGGCCGGACACAATCTTCGGCGCAAGTTTCGTCGCAATCGCTCCAACTCATCCCATCGCGGAGGCGTTGGCCGCCAATGATCCCGATGCAGCCGGATTCATCGCCGAATGCCGCAAGGGCGGCACAAGCGCGGCCGAAATCGAAACGGCCGACAAGAAGGGTTTCGACACGGGTCTTAAAGCCGTGCACCCGCTCGACCCGGACTGGCGCCTGCCGGTTTACATCGCGAACTTCGTCCTCATGGAATATGGCACGGGCGCCATCTTCGGCGTTCCGGCGCACGACCAGCGCGACTTCGAGTTCGCGTCCAAATACCGCCTGCCGATCAAGCGCGTGGTTGCAGCATCACTGGGAGAAGCCGCGCAGCCGATCGTCGGCGAAGCCGAATCCATGGACGGAATCGCGGTAAACTCGCGCTTCCTCGATGGGCTGACCACGGAACAGGCGACCGCAGAAGTCATCAAACGCGCCGAAACCGAGGGCTGGGGCAAAGGCACGACCACCTATCGCCTTCGCGACTGGGGCGTTTCGCGTCAGCGCTATTGGGGGACACCGATCCCGGTCATCCACTGTGAGGCCTGCGGACCAGTTCCTGTTCCGCGCGACCAACTACCGGTCGTGCTTCCCGAGGACGTTACCTTTGGCCAGCCGGGCAACCCGCTCGACCGGCACAAAGGCTGGCGAAATGTCAGTTGCCCATCCTGCGGCGGCTCGGCGCTTCGCGAGACCGACACGCTCGACACTTTCGTCGATTCGAGCTGGTACTTCATCCGCTTCGCCAGCGAGCCGGCGGACAAGCCGTTCGACAAGGAGGAAGCCGAGAAGTGGCTTCCCGTCGACCAATATATCGGCGGCGTCGAGCATGCGATCCTCCACCTGCTCTACGCTCGCTTCTGGACGCGGGCCCTGAACCGTCTCGGCCGGCTTGGAATGAGTGAGCCGTTCAAAGGCCTCTTCACTCAGGGGATGGTCACGCACGAAACCTATCGAGCGGGCGACGGAAGCTGGCTCAGCCCGAACGAGGTCAAGCGCCAAGGCGACGACTGGGTTCACATCGAAAGCGGCGCGCCGGTCAGCCTTGGGCGCGTCGAAAAGATGTCCAAGTCGAAACGGAACACGATTGATCCCGAGCCGATCATCGCACGTTACGGCGCCGACGCCGTCCGGTGGTTCATGCTTTCCGACAGCCCGCCCGAGCGCGATCTCGAATGGTCGGAGGGTGGGATCGAAGGCGCTTCGCGGTTCGTCCAGCGGATATGGAAGCTGGCGACAACCGACTCAGCGGAAGAAGGCGTGGACGAGACGCTTGTACGCAAGCTGCACCGTACGATTGCTGCAGTCTCCGAAGCGCTCGACGGCCTGCAATTCAACAAGGCCGTTGCGCAACTCTATGAACTGACGAGCGCAATAGAGAAGGCAAAGCCCTCTGAAACTCGCTCGCAAGCGATCCGCATCTTGGTTCAACTTGCCGCGCCTGCCACGCCTCATTTGTCGGAGGAGTCCTGGGCAGCGCTTGGCGAGCAAGGCATGGTCATTGACGCACCGTGGCCGGAGTTCGACCCGGCCATGCTCGTCGAGGATCAGGTGACGCTGGCGGTTCAGGTGAACGGCAAGCTGCGCGATACGCTCACTGCACCAAGGGGGCTCGACCGAGCTGCCGCGGAAGCTCTCGCACTCGCGTCAGAAAAAGTGCAGCGTCAGCTCGGAGGGAATGCGCCTCGCAAGGTGATCGTTGTGCCCGACAGACTGGTGAACATCGTCGCATGATCCGGTCGCTCGCCATCACGGCGGCGGCCTTGATGCTTGCTGGCTGTCAGCTGCAGCCTCTCTATGCCGGAGGCGCGGGCGGGAAGGTCGCAACGACCCTTTCGTCTGTGACCGTATCTCCGATCCAAGGCCAGGTCGGCTGGCTCGTCTACAACAACCTCAAGGAAAGATTGGCGACGGGAGCATCGAGCTCGGCGCGTTACAGACTCGACGTCGAGCTGGATGACGACATCGTCGGCCTCGGCATTCGCGGTGACCGCGCCGTCACCAGAGAGCGCCGCACGCTCCGCGCGCGCTACAGGCTAACCGATCTGAACTCGGGCCTGGTGGTCCTGGACGCAACGGCCGGCTCCGATGCCGGCATCGACGTGGTGAGCTCGGAATATGCGACAGTCGCTGCCGAGCAGACCGCGGTAGAACGGCTGTCCGAAGTCGTTGCAGACCAGATCGTGGCTCGGCTGGGCGTGTTCGCGTCGCGAACCGCTTCCTCGCAATGAAGGTAGCCAAAGGGCTCATCGGCCGCACCGTCGACGAGCCTGATCCCAAGATTCGCTTTTATCTCTTCCACGGTCCCGACGAAGCCCAGTCGACAGCGCTTGGTGAGCGTCTCGCTAACTCCCTGAAGGCATCGAAGCAGCCGGTCGCCTCAGGCACGCTTCGCAACGATCCGGCTTTGCTTGCCGACGAGGCAGGCGCGATCGACATGTTCGGCGGCGCTAAGGTGATCTGGATCCAGGCTGCGGGCGACGAGATCGTGCAAGCTGTCGAAGCATTGTTCGCGGCGTCGGCAAGCGAGAGCCCGGTCGTCGCAATCGCGGGGCGGCTGGCGAAAACGTCAAAGCTGCTCAAGCTGGCTGACGAGCACGCCTTGGCGCTTTCGCACGTATCCTATGAGCTGGACGCTCGAGACGCGGAACGGCTGGTCAATGAATTGGCACGAGCGGAGGGACTCCGCCCGCAGCCCGGGATTGCGGCGCGCGTTGCGGAGGCGTGTGGGAACGATCGCAGAATGATGCAGCAGGAGCTGGCGAAACTGGCCCTGTACCTCGACTCATCGCCCAATTCTCCAAAGGACCTTGATCGTGAGTCGTTTGATGCAGTCGGGGCGGACCTGGGGGGTGACTTTCTCTCTTTGGCCGACCTGGCGCTTGCGGGGGACGCACGAGCGCTCGGCGATGAGCTTTCGCGGCTGGATCGCAGCGGACGGGATGCGATTCCCGTTCTGCGTTCCCTTCAGCGCCGGCTCCTGATGCTTGCTCCGATCCGCGCTCGGATCGATGCCGGGGAAAGACCTCAAGCCGTCATGACGTCACTGGGTAAGGCATTGTTCTGGAAGGATAAGCCGCTCGTCGAGAAACTCATTGCGTCGTGGGATTCGGCGGGACTGGCGCGGATTTCGGAACGGACGGGTTCGCTTGAGCGGAGCCTCATGCGCAGTGACTCGCCTCCTTCGGCGGAAGCGCTCGGCGAGGAATTGATGGCAATCGCACGCCAGGCGCGGCGGCGATAATCCTGGGCAGCTAGATCGGTTCGCCCGACAGGCGCTGACAGATCATGTCAAGTTGATCCAGGCTGCTGTAATGCAGCGTGACCGTGCCCTTCTTGCCGTTGTGGGC
>JBKPKE010000113.1:0-7524 GCA_046730955.1 Pseudomonadota bacterium | reverse complement strand
AACCCACAGGCGAGCTACGCCTCACTCCGAAATCAGTGAGCGGGAGCTTCGCCTTCACCGGCGAAGGCCAGAACTGGAAGAAGCATCAGATCTTGGAGCTGCAGGACCACAAGCTGGTCCGGACGGAGAGCGATCCGATGGCGAGCTACACTTACGCACGCTGCACCAGCTAGGCTCTAACGGACCAATTTCCCCGGATTCATGATCCCCAGCGGATCGAGCGCATGCTTGATCGCGCTCAGGGCATGGAGCTTCGATGGCGGACTGAGCCGTTCCAGCTCGTCGATCTTCATCTGGCCGATACCGTGCTCGGCGGAGATCGATCCTCCTGCCGCAACCACGAGATCATCTACTAAACGGGTGATGGACGCGCCCTCGCGGTCGTACCATTCGGTAGCGGCATGGCTGGCGGCTCGGACGTGGAAATGGATGTTGCCGTCGCCGAGATGACCGAAGCCGCTGGCGATCACGCCTGGGAAGGCGCGCTCGACCTCTGTTGAGGCCTCGACCAGGAAGCGCGGCATATCCGCAACCGGAACCGAGATGTCGTGCGCCAGCGTCTGCCCCTCCGCTCGCTCGGCTTCGGAGATGCTGTCACGGATCTTCCAGAATGCTTCGGCCTGAGCCTCGTTTGCGGCTAGCACGGCGTCGCCGATGATCCCCTGCTCAAGCGCCGTACCTAGTAAGGCCTCGAGTTCCGCACTGACGTTCGCGTCCGGATCCGAGGTCGTCGCTTCGACCAGGGCATGCCAGCGGTGCTCGCTCGATAGGGGAGCGCGAGTACCGGGCACGTGCCTGATTACCAGCTCGAGTGAATCCTGCGGCACCAGCTCGAAGCCTTCGACACTGCTGGTTCGCGCCTCGAGGAAGCGCAGCACGTCGAGCGCTCTCGCCGGACTATCGACTCCCACCCAGGCGACGGCCCGCGACGCCACGGCCGGGACGAGCCGGAGCGCAACTGCGGTGACCACGCCAAGTGTTCCTTCGGCACCGATCAGGAGCTGGTCGAGGCTGTAGCCGCGATTGTCTTTCTTGAGGACCGAGAGGCCATCGTGGACTGAGCCGTCGGGAAGAACGGCTTCCACGCCGGCGACGAGCGCGCGCATGGTGCCGAACTTCAGGACCTGAGTCCCGCCCGCGTTGGTGGAGGTGAGTCCGCCGATCGTGCAGCTTCCCCGCGCGCCGAGGGTCAAGGGGAAGCGCATTCCGGCATCATGGGCAGCATCGTGAAGCGTCGCGAGTATGACGCCCGCCTCTGCGATAGCGAGGCGGTTCTCCGAGGTGATGGAGCGAATGCGATTCATTCGGCGCATCGAAAGGATCAAAGCTGAACCGTCGGCTGGCGGTGTCGCTCCGCCGACCATGCCCGTATTACCACCTTGCGGAACGAGAGAGACGCGATGCTCCGCAGCGAGGCGGACAATCTCGGCGACCTCCTCGGTCGTTGAAGGCGCGAGGATGGCCTGCGCGTCGCCATGGAAGCGCCCGCGCCAGTCCGTCAGCCAAGGCTCGACGTCGGCGCGGTCCGTGATTGCCGCCTTCGGGCCGAACCGGCTTAGAACTTCCTCGATCACTCGCTGGGCAGCGCTCATACGGAGACTGTTGGCATCTCGGGCGCGGACGGGCAAATCGCGTGCATGACCGATCGGCCCGAAATCACCCTCGTCGTCGCCCGCGCGCGGAATGGCGTGATCGGCCGAGATGGAACCCTGCCATGGCGCATCTCTGCCGATCTCAAGCGCTTCAAGCAGCTGACGTTGGGGAGCGCCATGATCATGGGTCGAAAGACGTTCGAAAGTCTTCCCGGACTCTTGCCCGGGCGTCGCCACCTGGTGCTCACACGCGACCGCAACTGGACAGCGCCAGGGGCCGAAGTGGTTCATTCAGTGGACGAAGCATTGGGGCTCGCCGGCACCGAACCCGTCTCGATCATCGGCGGCGCGGAGATCTTCAAGCTGTTTCTTCCGCTTGCCGACCGCCTCGAACTGACCGACGTACTAGAGGACGTGCCAGGCGATACGAGTATGCCTGATCCGCGCGATAGCGGTGGATGGAAAGAAACTGCGCACGAAGAGCATGCCCGCGACGACGAGACGCCTGCCTATGCTTTCGTAACTCTGGAGCGAGCCTAGGTCTTGGGCTGCCCGACGGCGAATCTGCGATAGCGACTCATCTGATCCGCAAGGACGGAATCGACCACCGGAGCAAGTTTGTCCGCGCCACCCTCCGCGAAGCCTGCGGCCTTGTAGTCGAGCGTTACCTTGGCCCCGCCGGCGATGCGCTCGAAGGTCAGGTCCATAACTCCGGTCGTCGCCTGAAACAGGAGCGGGCCAAGAGCGCCGGCGAACACGATCCTCTTGCCCGGATCGATGAAGCTGACGCGCATGTGCTCGACGCCGCCGCCGTCCTTCAACCGCTCGCAGAAGCAGCCGCCGGGGCTCAGCGAAACGCTGAGATTCGCGGAATCCCCGCTATAGGTATGCGCCTTGTTCCACCATTCAGGCAGGCGAGCGAACGCGGCGTAGGCGCGATCGGTCGGGACGACGATCTGAACCGTCTCGCGGACATGGAATCCGTTCGGATTTGAGCTGACCACCTCAGCCGAAGCGGGCGAGGAAAGGACCAAAAGTGCAATCAACGGAACCGCACGCATGTGCCCACCCCCGTGTTGATTGAACGTTCAACTAATCGAAAGCACTTTAGCTGTCCAGTATAGCGTCGATCTCGCTGGCGACCTCGTCGACGCTGCCCATACCGTCGACCCGGCGGACCAGCCCACGCTCCTCGTAATAGGGAAGGATCGGCGCGGTCTTCGCCCGATATTCGGCCATGCGCGTGCGCACGGTCTCTTCATTGTCGTCTGGGCGGCGCTTGAATTCGGTCGAGCCGCAGACGTCGCAGATGCCGGCGACCTTCGTCTGCTTCAGCTCGTCATGATAGGGCGCGCCGCAATTGGCGCAGGTGAAACGGCCGACGATGCGATGCACGAGTTCGTCCTCGTCCACGACAAGCTCAATGACATAATCAAGGCTGCGGCCGCGTTCGGCGAAAAGCAGATCCAGCGCTTCGGCCTGCGCGCGTGTGCGGGGATAGCCGTCGAAGATTGCGCCGGCCTTGCCCATGTCGTCCAGCCGCTCACCGATGAGCGCACTGACGATGGCGTCGCTGACAAGCTCGCCCGCTTCCATGACGGCTTTCGCCTTGATCCCGACCGGTGATCCGCATGCGACGGCAGCGCGGAGCATGTCGCCAGTGGAAAGCTGGATCATTCCACGCTCGCCCTGGAGCCGCTGAGCCTGAGTGCCCTTGCCAGCCCCCGGAGGCCCAAGAAGGATGATGTTCAGCATTCGCGGCACTCTCCCCCTCTTGCCGCCCTCAGCGCCGGCGAGTTGTCTTCAGCTTCGCCTTCTTGATGAGGTCGCCATACTGATGCGCGATCAGGTGGCTCTGGATTTGCGCGACCGTGTCCATCGTGACGTTCACGACGATCAGCAGGCTGGTGCCGCCAAGATAGAAGGGTACGCCCGCCTGGCTGAACAGGATTTCAGGCACCAGGCAGATGAGGACGAGGTAGGCAGCGCCGATCACCGTAATGCGGCTGATCAGTCGGTCGAAATATTCCTCGGTCGCCTTGCCTGGGCGGATCCCGGGGATGAAGCCGCCGTGCCGCTTCAGATTTTCGGCCGTCTCCTCGCTGTTGAACTGAACGGCAGCGTAGAAGAAGCAGAAGAAAGCGATGCCGGCACCGTAAAGCAGCAGATACAAGGGCGAGCCGTGCTGCAGGTAGGTGCTGATCGTAATCAGCCACTCGCTAGAATCCGTGCCGGTCCGCTGGCCCGCCATCTGGATGACCGTCAGCGGCATCAGCAGCAGCGACGAAGCAAAGATCGGCGGGATCACACCCGAGATGTTGATCTTGATCGGCAGGTGGCTGCGTTCGGGCTGCATCATGCCGCGCGCCGTTTGTCGCTTCGGATATTGGATCGGAACGCGCCTCTGGGCCCGTTCGACGAAGCAGATGAAGAGGACGAGGCCAACGGCGAGCACGACGATCGCCGACACGAGCAGCGGGTCCATGGTGCCGGTTCGGCCGCCTTCGAACAACTGCGCGATGTGCAACGGAAGCGAGGCAACGATGCCCGCCATGATGATCAGAGAGACGCCATTGCCGATGCCGCGGCTCGTTATCTGCTCACCGATCCACATCAGGAAGAGGGTGCCGCCGACAAGGCTGATCGTCGCGGCAACACGGAACATCAGGCCTGGCTCGACGACCGCGCGTATGCCTTGAGCTGCGCCAAGACTCTCGAGCCCCACGGCAATGAAATAACCCTGCACGCTGGTGAGCAGCACCGTCAGGTAGCGCGTGTACTGGTTGAGCTTCTTGCGCCCCGTCTCGCCTTCTTTCTTCAGCGCCTGCCACGGCCCGTAGAGGGTCGCGCCGAGCTGAACGACGATGGACGCCGTGATGTACGGCATGACGCCGAGCGCGATGATGCTCATGCGCGACAGCGAACCGCCGGAGAAGGTGTTGAAGAAGTCGAGGACGCCGCCCTTCTGCGTGTTGAAGAGGCTCGTCATTGCCGCCGGATCGATGCCCGGCATCGGAACGTAAGAAAGCAATCGGAACAGGATCAGCGCGCCCAGCGTGAACCAGAGCCGCTTCTGCAGCTCGGTTGCCTTGGCGAAGTTCGCCAGGCTGATGTTGGAGGCCATTTGTTCGGCTACTGACGCCATGCTCTTCGTAATCCTCTACCCGCTGCGCCACATATAGGACGAGCGGCCGTCAATGCGAGAGGACCGCGGCACATGTCCCCGGTCCCATGACGATTTAGGCTTTCGCTGCGCTCTTGGCCGACTTGTCCGCCAACCGCGCCTCGCGGGCCTTACCCTTCTTGGCAGCGGCGAGCTCGGCCGGGTTCTTGCGCTCGATGATTTCGATCGAGCCGCCAGCCTTTTCGACCGCTTCTCGCGCGCCCTTCGACGCACCGGCGATCTTAAGTGCCAGCTTCGCCTTCAGCTCGCCCTTGCCGAGCAAACGGACGCCGTCCTTGCCACCGCGAGCGAGCCCGGCTGCCTTGAGCGCGTCATGGTCGAGCGTGCCCTTGGCATCGAGCTTGCCGGCATCGATCGCCTTCTGGATCGCGCCGACGTTCACCTCGGCATAATCCTTGGCGAAGATGTTGTTGAAGCCACGCTTCGGGAGCCGCATGTGGAGCGGCATCTGGCCGCCCTCGAAGCCCCAAACCGAGACGCCGGAGCGGCTCTTCTGACCCTTCTGACCGCGGCCTGCGGTCTTGCCGAGGCCCGAACCAATGCCGCGGCCCACGCGGACGCGGGACTTGCGGGCACCGGGATTGTCGCGGAGTTCGTTGAGTTTCATTTTGTCTGCACTCGCTTTCGCTTTTGTCGCGCATGACACCGCCGAAGCGGGGCCAAGAGGTTGTTATGCGGCTTCGACGCTCACGAGGTGCGCCACCTTGCGGACCTGACCGAGAACCTCGGGGGTCTCGTCCACTTCCACGGTGCGGTGCATCTTGTTGAGGCCGAGGCCGACGAGGGTCGCCCGCTGCGTCTTGTCGCGGCGAATGGGCGAGCCCGTCTGCGTGATCTTGATCTTCGCCATTAAGCTTACTCCGTGATCGCTTCGGCCTGCGCCTCGGCTTCGGCAGTGCTTGCGCCGCCACGGCCGAGCAGGTCGGCAACCTTCTTGCCGCGGCGTTGGGCCACCGAGCGCGGGCTCGTCTGGTCCTTGAGCGCCTCGAAGGTCGCGCGGATCATGTTGTACGGGTTGGACGTGCCCACTGACTTCGTCACAACGTCAGCAACGCCGAGGCTCTCGAAGATGGCGCGCATTGGACCGCCGGCGATGATGCCGGTTCCAGCAGGAGCGGTGCGGACCGTGACGCGGCCAGCACCGAAGTGGCCGAGGCCATCATGATGCAGCGTGCGCCCGTCGCGGAGCGGAACGCGGATCATCGCCTTCTTCGCTGCGGCAGTCGCCTTGCTGATCGCCTCCGGAACTTCACGAGCCTTGCCGTGACCGAAACCGGCGCGGCCCTTGCCGTCGCCGACAACCACGAGCGCTGCGAAACCGAAGCGCTTACCGCCCTTCACCGTCTTGGAGACGCGGTTGATGTGGACGAGCTTCTCAATCAACTCCTCGCCGCCTTCATCGTCGCCGCCACGGCCGCGACGGTCGTCGCGACGGCCACGGCCGCCACGGTCACCGCCGCGTCCACGTCCGCCACCGGGGCCACGCGGGCCGCGACCGCGGGGACCGCGATGTTCTTCCGCCGGGGCCGGAGCCGCTTCCGCGACCGCCGCGACTTCAGTCGCTTCGGTGTTGGCTTCGTTGGTCTGGTTCTCGTCAGCCATTTAGAACTCCAATCCGCCTTCGCGGGCGGCGTCGGCCAGGGCCTTCACCCGGCCATGGAACAGGAAGCCGCCGCGGTCGAAGACGACGGTTGAAACCCCGGCCTTCGTGGCGCGCTCGGCGAGCGTCTTGCCGACAGCGGCAGCCGCATCGCGGGTCGCGCCGGTCTTGCCCTTGACGTCCTTGTCGAGGGTCGAGGCCGACGCGATCGTCTTCCCGGCAGTGTCGTCAATGACCTGCGCGTAGATGTGACGGCCGGAACGGTGGACCGACAGGCGTGGCTTGCCCGCGGAACGCGCGCGAAGCGAGGTGCGAACACGACGCCGGCGGCGGTCGAAGAGAGAGAGTTTCGCCATGGCCTACTTCTTCTTGCCTTCTTTGCGGAAGATGTACTCGCCGCGATACTTGATACCCTTGCCCTTGTACGGCTCGGGCTTGCGCCAGCGGCGGATTTCGGCCGCGACCTGGCCAACCTTCTGCTTGTCGATGCCGCTGATCTCGACCGTGTTCGGGTCCGGCGTCTTCACGTCGACACCCTCGGGCACGGGGAAGTTCACGTCGTGGCTGTAGCCAAGCTGCAGACGCAGGTTCTTGCCCTGTGCTGCGGCGCGGTAGCCGACGCCTGTAATCTCGAGCACCTTCGTGAAGCCCTCTGTCACGCCCGTGACGAGGTTCTGCACGTTGGTACGCTGCATGCCCCACGCCGCGCGGTTGCGCTGCGCGTCGACGAGCGGTGTCACGCGGATCTCGCCCTCGGCGACTTCGTACTTCACGAGGTCGTCGAGCAGCTTCATCGCGAGGGTTCCCTTGGGACCCTTCACCGTCAGCGTGCCGCTTTCCACGGAGGCGGTAACGCCACCCGGGACCGCGACTGGTTTCTTGCCAATGCGGGACATCTTAGAACACCTCCGCCAGCACTTCGCCGCCGACGTTCTGCTCGCGCGCCTCTGCGTCCGACAGCACGCCACGCGGAGTCGACACGATCACCGTGCCGAGGCCGTTGCGGATGCGCGGAAGCTCACGCGCGGCCGAGTAGACCCGGCGGCCAGGCTTCGAGATACGGGCCAGGTGCTGGATCGCCGGCTGGCCCTCGAAATATTTCAGCTCGATGCGCAGGCCCTTGGCCGGACCCACAGCCTCTTCCGAGT
>JBKPKE010000112.1:0-13543 GCA_046730955.1 Pseudomonadota bacterium | reverse complement strand
GTCCGAACGGGCTCGCCTGGTCAGGCGGCTACGCGGCGGCGAACGTCGCGACGCGCCTGTCTTGGCACCATAGCTCGGCCGCCGAGCCGCCGGCTTCCTTTTCGGCCCTGCCGAGTGCTGCAGTATCGTTCGCCGCGTGTATGTCCACGACGTCGCGGATGCGGCTGCCCCGCATTAGATAAAGTCGATAATCCATAACGGACCCCCCGGCCCTGTGACATTCCCGTGACAGCACGCCGCGGTGCAGCGCGCCAGCCCTGACGGGCCGACTTCTGCCGAGCCGTGCTTGGGACGGGACGGTCTTCGCGGCTAGCGCTTCAGCCCCTTGATCCAGTCCTGAGCAGCCTCCTTTTCCTCGGGCGCAAGGCGCAGCACCAAGGTGTTGCGAGCCTCGCAGCGTACGTGGATGAGATCGTCGTGATCGAGAGGCTCTTCGAACATCACCTCGCACAGGTCGCCGTCGGCTTGGGTGATCGTGACGAGGCGATCGACACAGCCAACCTTGACCCACAAGTCCTCGCCGGGCGTCACGTCCCCGCACCCGCTGAGGGTCGCGCGTTCTGACGATACGCTGATGATCGTCGCGCGGTTCGACCTGTCCAGTGTCAGGATGGTTGCGGCCTTTAGGCATGAATCGCGCTGAGACAGCCGCCGCTCATACACGCGATCGCTCCGCTTGCCGAAGAAAGCCATAAGCTGGGACTCGTCCACTAAGTCCCCCCGTGGGTTCTGAATAGATCAGACGCGGTTAAGGCTTTCCGCAAAATTGGACCAAATAGCCTGTTAACCCAAATCAACTTTCGAGAACTCTTCGCCGTGAAAAGTTCACGCGCCTCCTGACTCTTGGCTCTCCTTCCGGAATCGATGTCCCCAGGTCGCAATCGCGGCGAATCACAAACCAGCTCACGGGGTTAAATATGAACGGCGAAGTTTTGGACCGGACAAAGGATGCAGACGTGAAGGACAAGACCCCGGTGACGGGTGGCGCCGCCGGCATCCTTTCGCAGATTAGCGACGGCGAGATCGATTGGGTCGACCTTCGCTTCACCGATCCCAAGGGCAAGTGGCAGCATTTGACGATGGCCTCGGGCGTCATTGACGAGGACCAGCTGACCGACGGCTTCATGTTTGACGGAAGCTCGATTGCCGGGTGGAAGGCCATTAACGAAAGCGACATGATACTGAAGCCGGATCTGGAGCGAGCCTATCTCGATCCGTTCAGCGCAACTCCGATGATGATCCTGTTCTGCAATGTCGTGGAACCGTCGACGGGCGAGCTTTACGGCCGCGATCCTCGGTCGACTGCGACGCGCGCGGAAGCCTATCTTAAAGCGAGCGGCATCGCCGACACGACCTATGTCGGTCCGGAAGCCGAATTCTTCATGTTCGACGACGTGCGGTTCGAGGACGGCTACGCCGCATCCTCCTTCCGCATCGACGACATCGAACTGCCGACGAACACGGGCCGCGAATATGAAGGCGGCAATCTTGCTCACCGCCCGCGCGCGAAGGGCGGCTACTTCCCCGTCGCGCCGGTCGACAGCGCCCAGGACATCCGCGCGGAAATGGTCGCGACGATGCTTGAGATGGGTTTGCCCTGCGACAAGCATCACCATGAGGTGGCTGCGGCGCAGCATGAGCTCGGCGTCACCTATGGCGGCCTCGTCGAAACGGCCGACCGCATGCAGATCTACAAGTATGTCGTTCACATGGTCGCGCAGGCCTACGGCAAGACAGCTACCTTCATGCCGAAGCCGATCGCCCACGATAACGGGTCGGGCATGCACACGCACATGTCGCTGTGGAAGGGCGGCAAGCCGCTGTTTGCCGGCAATGGCTATGCGGGACTGAGCGAAACGGCCCTTTATTTCATCGGCGGCGTCGTAAAGCACGCCCGCGCGCTGAATGCGTTCACCAACCCCACGACCAACAGCTACAAGCGACTCGTGCCAGGCTTTGAAGCGCCGGTTCTGCTCGCTTACTCGAGCCGCAACCGCTCGGCATCCTGCCGCATTCCGTACGGTGCCGGCGAGAAGGCCAAGCGCGTCGAGTTCCGCTTCCCGGACGCGATGGCGAATCCATACCTCGCTTATTCGGCACTGCTCATGGCCGGCCTCGACGGCATCCAGAACCGCATCCATCCCGGCGACCCCATGGACAAGAACCTCTACGACCTGCCGCCGCAGGAGTTGGTGAATGTCCCCACGGTTTGCGGATCGCTGCGGGAGGCTCTGGTGTCGCTGCAGAACGACCGGGCCTTCCTGACCCGCGGCGACGTGTTCAGCGACGACCAGATCGACAGTTACATCGATCTCAAGTGGGAAGAAGTGATGCGCTGGGAGACCACTCCGAGCCCGGTCGAATTCGACATGTACTATTCGTCATAAGCATCACGTCTTCTTAACCTCGAACGTTTATCGCTGTTTGGCCATGAGTTACGAGTATCGGCCGAACGGCTTTCGAGCGACTGTCATCGGTGGCGAAAAGCGCAAGCTTGTCGTCACCGAGAAAAATCCCCGGCAGGAAGGCAGCGGCGACCTCACGGGGTCAGTCGTTCCCCGATCCGAGTTTCGACGGGGCGACCATCGCGACAACGATCGCCATCGGCTGATCGATCAGCGCGCAATCGTGACGTTCGAAGGCTCTCGCCATGCGGTCGAGATTATCAACCTCTCCGCCGACGGCGCCATGATCCGTTGCCACCTCGAGCCTCGCCTGTGGGACATCATCGAGCTCGAGCTTGGCGAAGGACATGCGCTCGAATGCGCGGTGCGCTGGCTCCGCGACGGTTCGATCGGATTGGAGTTCGCCCACGAAACTCGGCTCGACTGCGCCCCTGACGAGCGTGCAGCCGTGCTGCTCGACGTCATCCGGCTGAGCTTCCCCGAACAGGAAGTTCATCTCCAAAGGCCTGAGCCGATGCAGGCGCAGTGCGATCGAGAAGATGGCGAAGACGAGGTAACGGAACTCGGCGATCGCGACGCGCGTCGGCATCCTTTAATCTGGATTGGACAGATTCACTCGACTGTCGGCACGCACCCGGTCCGTCTTCGCAACGTATCGGCCGGTGGCGCTCTCGTCGATGTGCAAACCTACTATCCTGTCGGCACGGAAGTGATGCTGGACCTTGGCGGTGCGGGGAAGTTTATCGCGAGCGTGAAGTGGGCGTGCGGCGACAAGGCCGGTCTCGTCTTCAGGGAAGAATTCGACCTCAACTGTCTAGCGAACGCGAAGCCGGAAGTGGCCTCCAATCAGTGGCTCAAGCCGGACTTTCTCGATCAGGAGATCGAAGACGACAGTACCCCATGGCACATCCATTGGAAGCGCAGCTCCATCGAAGAGATTCGGCAGGATCTCGAAGGCTTCCTTAAACGGTAGATCAATCCTCGATAATCTGGCTGCTCGTCTTGGTTTCGGGAAGCATAAGGAAGCCGATCAAGGCCATTCCAATGATCGCCGACAGGTACCAATAAAAGCCGCTCTCGAACCCGGCCTGCTTAAACCAGAGCGCAACATATTCCGCGGTCCCGCCAAAGAGGGTGTTCCCGACAGCATAGGGTAACGCCACGCCGAGAGTCCGGATGTTAGCCGGGAACAGCTCGGCTTTAATGAGCCCGCTGATCGAGGTGTAGGATCCGAGGATTACCAAAGGCACGAGTACCAGTGCGAGCGCCGTAAGCGGCTCCGTGACGATGCTGATCGCGCTGTAGATAGGCACCGAGACCAGCGTTCCGCCGAAGCCGAAAATATAGAGCATCGGCTTTCGTCCCCAGCGGTCCGCCGCCATGCCCCACCACGGCTGGATCAGCATGAAGACGACGAGCGCGATGGTCATGATCATCGTGGCGGTGGGGCGAGAGAAGCCGCTCGTGTTGACGAGGAACTTCTGCATGTAGGTCGTGTAGGCGTAGAAGGCCGCAGACCCGCCTCCGCTGATTGCAGCAACGATCAGAAATTCGCGTGGATGAGTGCGCCACAAATGTCCGATCGTCGACGGTGCGCGGTCCTTGCCCAGCCTCTTGAAAGATTCAGTCTCTCCAATCCTGGACCGCAGGAAGTAGACGCCGAACGCCAGCATGGCGCCGATGCCGAATGCCACCCGCCATCCCCATCGCTGGATTTCGTGATCCGGCATGATCGACTGAAGCAAGACGACGACGGCCAGGGCAAGCAGTTGGCCACCGATCAGGGTGATATACTGAAAGCTTGCCCAGAAGGCGCGGCGATTGCGCATCGCCTTTTCGGACAGATAGGTAGCGCTTGCTCCATACTCACCGCCGACGGAGAGGCCTTGCAGCATCCGGGCCAGGACAAGGACCGTAGGCGCGAACCATCCAGCCATGGCATAGGTAGGCGCGGCCGCGATCAGCAGCGATCCGCCGGCCATCAACGCAACTGACAGCGTCAAACCGGCCTTGCGCCCGCAACGGTCGGAATAGATGCCCATCAGCCAGGCACCGATCGGCCGCATGAGGAACCCAACGGCGAAGATCGCCGCGGCGCTCAGCAGCTGCGCGGTCGGGTCCTCGTCCGGGAAGAAGACTGGTGCGAAATAAATCGTCAGGACGGAATAGGCATACCAGTCGTACCACTCGACGAGGTTCCCCGCCGACCCCGCCAGAATGTCCTTGATGCGCTTCCGTACATCCGCGCGGGGCAGTTCTGCCGTTACCGTTGCCACGGCTAGGCGGGCTTCGACGCTCTGGCGCGAGCTGCGGCGCCATGACCGTAGAGCAGATAGAGCAGAACCCCGATCGCCTGCGCACTCAGGAAGAAGATCTGGGTTCGGTTCGGAAGACTGATGAAAAGATAGAGGCAGCCGAGGATGCCGATCGTCCCGACGAGCGTGGCGGCCGGCGCCCGAAAGCGGCGCTCACGGTCCGGCTCGCGGCGCCTCAGGACCAGCATCGCCGCGCACACAGCAACGAAGGCCGCAAGCGTTCCGGCGTTGGCCAGCGCAGCGATCGACGCGAGGGGGATCAGACCGGCAAAGATCGCCGTAACGATCGCCGTGAAAATGGTGATCCGCACGGGGGTTCCGCGGCTCGATACACGTGCGAGCGAGGGCGGAAGCAGCCCGTCTCGCGCAACGGTGAAGAAGATTCGGCTTTGGCCATAGAAAAAGGCCAGAATGACGGTGGGAAGTGCAATCACCGCGGAGGCGCCGAGAATCTTCGCTGCCCAGGGTTGTCCGATGTCGCGCAGTATCAGCGCAAGCGGCTCTGCGCTGTCCGCAAAACCGGTGTATGCGACCGCTCCGATCGCCGCAGCGGCGACCGCCATATAGATTGCGACGCATACGACCATCGAACCGACGATCCCGATGGCGAGATCGCGGCTCGGGTCTTTCGCTTCCTCGGCTGCGGTCGCGATCGCATCGAACCCGTAGAAGGCAAAGAAGATGATGGCCGCAGCAGCCATCACGCCCACTTCGCTGCCCGAAGGACCGCTACGGGGGAAACCGTAGGGCATGAATGGGTGGAAGTGAGACGCGTCAAACACCGGCAACGCCACGGCAATGAATAGCGCCAGCGCAAGCATCTTGATCACCACGAGGATGGCGTTCAGCGTCGCACTCTCGCGCGTTCCCGCGATGAGCAGGCCGGCAACGACGAAGATAATGAACATGGCGGGGACGTTGACGATCCCACCCAGTTCCGGCCCCTGAATCAGGGCCGATGGCAGCCCCATGCCAATCGACTGGAGAAAGCCGGCCGCATAGCCCGACCAGCCGACGGCGACGGCGCTGACGACCAAGGTATATTCAAGGATCAGGGCAACACCGACCATCCAGGCAATGAGTTCCCCGAAGACCGTGTAGGAATAGGTGTAGGCACTCCCCGATGCTGGGATCATCGTCGCCACTTCGGCATAGGCAAGCGCGGCGCAGGCGCAGATTCCTCCCGCGATGGCGAAGGACAGGATAACTGCGGGCCCGGCCTTTCCCGCGCCGACCCCTATGAGGGTCAAGATGCCGGTACCGACGATGGCACCAACACCGAGAGCGACGAGGTGCGGCCATGAGAGAGATTGGGCGAGGCGATGCTCCTCCGGCAAATCCTCGCGAGCGACGACCGCCTTGCGCACGTTCCAGTTCTTCATAGACCCTCCCCCTGCTCGCCGCCCGTTCTGGCACGCCGGCAGGCGGGCCTCAATAATCCTTGCTGATGCGCACGTTCGCGCTCGTTCGTCCAATGGTCGAGACCGTGGACAGGATGGACAACCAGCGGGTCACTTGAAACTCTGCGCGAGTGGCGGAATAGCCCTGCCCGTCGGTGATCACTTCAACGAACAATCTGCGCGTCACATACTTGCCGGCCGCGAGTGCGGTCTTCTGACCCGTGGCAATGTCGGCCGGAAGAATCCGAAGGCGGTCGAGCCCAACCGCTCGGCGAAGCTTGTTGATGACATCGAGGTTTCCCGAGCCGGACTGAAGTGCGGCGACGGCCGATGCAAGCTGTAGCGCCTCCGGCGCCGATAGATTGGTGATCGAGGTCCCAAACAACAACCGCGAGAGAAGTTCGTCCTGGGGCAAGTGCGGTATACTCGAAAAAGTGATCTCCGGCTTGGAGCCCGTCCCTCCTACCATCACGGTCGCGTCGAGGCCTTGAACCTGCGCATTGGCACGTATGTCGAGTAGTGGATCGGGCGGACTTTCTCCGCGGAAACGGAGCGTCCCACGATCCAGCCGGAAGTTGCGGCCCGCGAACTCATAGTCTCCGCGCACCATATCCGCCCGTCCCGTAAATCGGGGCGCATCGGCAGTTCCGCCGACGTCGAGGTTCGTTGTCCAGATGCTGTCTATCCCCATGCCGGTCGCGCGGAGATTGCTGCCAGCGACCTTGATGTCCAGACGCCACGGATGAAGGTCGGCCGCCGAGATCGTCTCGTCTTCCTCAAGGCCGGAGTGCCGCACCTGCAATTGGGGAACGGCCGCTGCTGCCGTCGCACGCCCAAGCGTGAATTGGCCCTTGTTCAGGCTGAGATCGCCTGAGATCATGCCCCGCTGGCCATCCGAGTGGATCTTTAACGGTCCCGTCACGCGAGCGGCGATGTCGTCCCGGTTGAGCAAGAGAGCGTTTTCGGCTGTGAAGCCGAGATCGAGTGCGACGGCGCCTCCCGAGAATGAGATCGTGCCGCTGCCGGAAATTGCTCCTCCCCCGCTGGTCCGCCCGGACAATCGAGAGAATATCAGGCGTGAGCCGTCGAACCGTCCGTCGGCCGCCAATTGATCAATCACCATACCAGTAACGGGGCTTTCGATCCGTGCATTGCCGCTCCGCACGGAGCCATGGATCGTGGGATCGACCAGCTTGCCGCCAATATCAGCGCCTATCGCAACCTGGCCGGTCAAGTCGAAGACTTCGCTGTTGGTAAGGCGCCACAATGTGTCCGCAGGCCCGGCATAGCGGAGCTGAGCGAACAGCGGTGCATTGAACAATTCGGCGAGCAGCGGTCCTCCTCCTATCGGAGCGAAGCGCGCCTGCGCCCGACCGATCGTCTGCCCACCGCTGACGGCAACGGCGCGCATGGCCGCCTGATTGCCCTGCACCGCCGCGGCAAGACCGACGTCGATCGGCTTGGACGAGAGCACGAGTCCTGCTCGACTAAGGCCGCGCACCCGAAGATCCGCGCGGCCGCTGCGATTGCCTTTCCACGCATAGTCGATCCGCCCAGTGGCAACGCCGCTGAGGTCGAGATGCGGCCAGCCTATATCGAGGATATCCAACGGCATCGCCTGAAGCTGGGCGTGCACTTCGGGCCGCGACCCGCTCTTCCCGGATAGAGTGGCCCGCCCTCCGGCGAACGACAGGCTCGTCGGCGACAAAGCCCACCCGTCGCCGGAGCGCGTGAGGACCGCTGCCTGGTTCAGCACCAACGGGCGTCGCTCGATCGAGCCGTGGCCGGTCAGCTCGATGCGGTCCGGCGAGACATTGGCCAGCGTCGAAAAATCGAAGGCAGCGCCACGCCGGCCCGCCATTGCCGCGCGAACTTGCCCTGTCCCGTTGACGAGCTTGGCATTGGCAACGATCCGAGCGAGCGTAATCCCGCTGACTTGGAGACCGCGCGCATCGAGCACGCCGTCCAACGTGGTTCGGCCCTCTTCCAGGATGACGCTTCCGTCCATACGTCCGGCGCGAACGGCAAGCGCACCGGGAAGCTTGGCGTCGTTTGCTCGCAAGTGAGCCTCAATCTTTTGCGCCTGGCCTACGGGCGAGAAGCCGAGTGTGCCTTCGAGTCCACCGCCGGCAACATTCAGAATGCCGGAGAAGCCACCCGGATCGGCCCGCAGATCACCGTTCGCGTGCGCGTTCCCGACGTCCAGAGCAGCGATGGAGATGGTCGTGCGCCCGCCTTTTGGAAGCAGGATTCTCCCGTTGCTCGTGAAAGGCCCCAATCGTGACTCGCCGCTCGCCCGATAATCGAATCCGGCATCGGTCGGCAGCAGCGACAACCTCATGTCGCGAATGCCCAGCGTATCGTTGGGCCGTTCGAGGAAGAGCTCGACGCTCGGCCGCTCGATATGACCGTCGAGCACCATCCGCAGCGGGCCGTATATGGCCTGCCGTCCGCGGGCGACGATGTGGAACGTGCCGTCCCGGTTGCGATAGCCTTCGCCCGTAAGCCGAAGCTTGGGCGAATACAGTTGCATCCCAGTGAAGTGGATCACGCCGTCCGGCCCGCGCTCAAGGCGGGTCTCGATCCGGGGTAGGCCACCGGTCAAACTCGCAAAAAAGCTGTTGTCGAGGCGTCGCACCCAGGCTTTGCCCGTCCCGACGACGCGCGAGCCGTTCCCGTTCGGACCGGGAACGACGGTCAACTCGGACTGAACGTCGACGATGCCCAGTCCATCGATGAAATAGCGGGTCATGCCGCCCGACAGGACCACCTCGAAGCGACCAGTCACGAGGTCGATGAGCAGGCCCAACTTCGCGTTGAGCTTGGCGCTCGTGAGCTGAAGTCCCTCGCCGCGGACGAACTTCGGAGTGATCGTTAGCGTACCGTTGAGGCGAGCATTCGCCAGGATCGCTCCGGCGACGTCGCCGACACCGGTGATTGCGCGTGCACTCAACTGGAGGGGCACGCGCATCGGCCATGGCGAAAGCCGGCCGCTGCCCTCGGCGCGGACGTCCACGAAGCCGATGTCGTCGAATTTCACCGCAGGAGATGTCAGCCGATACGAATATCGGGCGGTCGCGTAGGGTCCATCAAGCGTCCAGAGCATCCGGACGTTTCGGCCGGTCATGTTGTTGAAAAGCGCCTGGGGACGCAGGAGGTCGAGCCCGAGCCGCATCAACCGATAGCGCCCTTCTGTGAGATCGATCGCACCGCTGGCCACTGCGCGCAGGGCCGCTGAGCCAAGGGTCAGTCGGCCGTCGAGAATATTGTCTTTGAGCGTGGCCGTTCCGTTGACCTTCACGCTGGGGGAGGTCAGCCGGTTGAGCCTGCCCTTGAGGAATGGCGCCGGAGCGATTGCACCCGACAAACCGTAGCGTCCTTCATTCACGGTCAGCTTTAGACGCGCCGTTGGACGTCCCGCCATGTTCAGCTCGGCAACTCCGCGCCACGCCTTCCAGGTTCCATCGCCGGTGATCAGAAGGTCGACGGACTTGGTCGCTCCGAGCAACGCCGGGACAAGGCCGTTCGCAGGTGAGTCCACTCGGGCCTCAAGATCGAAGCGATCTCCGTCCGGTTCGGCGTCGAGCCTTACCGTCAGCCGATCCCCGCCTCGATCCATTGCCACCTGCAGATCGATGAGCGCGTGTCCGGAGCGAATATCCGCTCGGCCATGCACTCGGCCGCTTCGGGCAACGCCGCTAACGGCAGGGGCAAGCTCGAGCCGCTGGATCGAAAGCTCTCCGATATAAATGTCGAATTTCGGAAGAATTGGGCCGCGCCGGCCTGTCGCCTTCAGCTGGGGCTTCCGCAGCAGGGTCACCCGCTGCGCCTTCACGCTGTCCAGATGAAGCGCATTGTAGAGCCACGCACCGGGCGACCAGTCGACGTCGATCTCCGGCGATATCAGAAAGACCCCGCGTTGATCGAGGACCTCCACGCTCTTCAGGCGGGTCTCACCGAAAATGGAACCTTCGATTCGGCCTATGCGGAAACGGAGACCGGACGCGGTCTCGATCCGCGAAATGCGGTCGACGATGAAACGATGTCCCGGGGCGGTGTCGAGAAGGACGAGTCCGATCGCGGCAAGCGCGAAGATCGCTAGCAGGAAGGCCGCGAACTCGACAGCGAGCCGTCGCCGCCAGTCTCTGCGGACACGGACACGCTCCGTACCAACATTCTCGACGGCGGTGGTTTCGGCCACCCTAGAAGGCCTGTCCCAGGGAAACGACCACCGCAATCCGTGCGTCCCCTGAACGTGGATTAAGCGGCGTGCCCACATCCACCCGGATCGGACCGAAGCTCGAGTAGTAGCGTACTCCTATTCCGGCTCCCAACTGCCATTTTCCGACGTCCGGCACGATGTCGGTCGTCAGCGATCCGCCGTCGAGAAACGGAACGATACCGAAGTTTCCGCCGAACGCCTTCAGGCGGATACGTGCTTCAAGCGCGAACTCTGCAAGGCCGCGGCCGCCGATCGGGTCACCCTCGGAATCCCGGGGCCCCAGCTGCTGGTAGCCATAGCCGCGAACGGAACCGCCGCCGCCGGAATAGAAACGGCGTGAGGGCGCAATCTCTGAGGCCTTCGCGCCGATGATCGTTCCGAGGCGGACCCGCCCGGCAATGACCGTCCCCGCCCTGATTGGATGGTAGAAGCTCGCGTCGATCTGAGTCCTGGCGTAGGTGAAAGTGCCGCCCTGGAAGGAGATTTCTGGACTGATTGAGCCGCCGAGCCGGAACCCCTTCGTAGGGTCGAGCAAATCATTGCTGCCGTCGTAGCGGAGGGTTGCCGGCACAGCGGCGATCTTGAAAGCCCGGGTTTCCTTGTTCGCCGGATCGTCGAAAACTCCATTTTCGTCCGTAAGAATGAGGTCCGCGCCGAGACTGTAGGTCCATTTCTTGCGCCAGATGATGTTGCTTTGACGCTCGACGTAACCGCTCAGGCGCAAGGTCTTCGCTCGATAAGCGTCAAATTCCTGATTGCTTGCGAGTGCCTGGAGATCGACCGTCTGGTCACGCCGCCGGAAGTTGCTGCGCCTCAGTTCGACGGAGGCGAGCTGCTCCTTCGTACCCGCCACTCCGCGAACGGTCAGCGCGCCTTCCGGGTTGATGAAGTTGCGATGCTGCCAACTTGCCTCGGCACCTATGCCCTCGCCTGTTCCGTAACCGAGCTCACCGGCAATCGTATGCACGGGCGCCGGCTCGAGATGAACATCGACATTGACGGTTTGCCGGTCTGCCGACGGCACAAGGCGAACCTCGGCCGAAGCCACCAGACCGGTGGCGATAAGAGCACGGCGAAGGTCGTTCACCTCTGAGCGTTTGAATCGATCGCCCGGATTGAAGCGCGCAAGGGTCTGAATATGGCTTGCCGGAAAGGGAGGAAGTCCGCTGACGCTAATCTGACCGAAGTGAGCAAGCGGGCCGGGCGTCACCGGCAGGACGAGAGTGGCGGTGTGGGTCTCATGGTCGATATCGACCCGTTGCTCGCCGATCTCGGCAAGCGCGAAGCCTTCCTCGCCCAGTGCGACCTGCAGGGCTGTGCCAGCGTCGATTACCTCCTGGGCAATGACAGGATCGCCGTTGTGAACCGCAAAGGCCTTGCGCAATGCGTCCGCCTGCTCGCCCGCCGCCTCGAGACCGGGCAATTCGACGGATGCAAAGGTGTATCGCTGACCTGGCTCGACGCTGAGGATTACGGTCAGCGTATTCTGGGTCTTCTCGATCCGTGGCTCGACGAGGGCATCATAATAGCCCCGAGAGCGGAGCAACGCAGCCAACAGGTCCATGTCCGCGCGTGAGCGCCTATCTATTTGCGCGGCATTGGCCGCCTTGCCCCGGCCGGTGCGGAGCGCCGACTGCCGGTCGAAGGCCTCAACGATTGCCGGTTCATCGTCGACGGACGTCAGGCCTTCTATCAGCACCGAATATTCGCGTTCCTCGGCGGCATCGATCGCAATGGGCTGCTGTTCGCTCGCCGCAGGCGGGGCAGGTTCTTCCGGGAGAGGCTCGACGACGTCCGGAGCATTCATGTCCGGCCAGTCCACGCCAAGGTCGGGGAGCGGCTCGAGTGGAGCCGTCGGATCCAACTCCGCCGAGCCAGTCTGTTGGGCAAAAGCCGGATGATGGCAAACGAGGATGGTTGCGGCCGCATATGCAAGCCGCGCGACCCTTCGCGCCCTACCCCGCTCTATCATCGTGAAAGCCTAGCCAGCGCTCCTGAACGACGCCAGACTAGTGCTGAAACTTAGTGAACGGTACCGCGCACTTCGTCGCTTGAAAGGGTCTCGATCACCCGTTCGATCTGCCGCCAGTGGCAGAAATGCAGCACGTTGCCGGCATCGCGGCTGCGTTCGGCATGTGCGGCGGCCTCATGCGCGGCCTCTTCACCGAAGCGATTCATGAGGTCTGAGGCCTCTGCAAGCGCGAGGCGACATGCGATGAATGGTGCATCCATGCGCCCCCATTAATGCGGAACGCCTTTCGCTATACCCGACAAAGGTCGTCAACAGCCCGTTCACTAACCTGTTGTGGGCTGGAGCAAGCGCCGCTCGTCTGTCATTGGGCAGGCATGGCAAAATCATCACCCATGGCGGGCGGATTCTTCTGGATGGCGGCAATCCTAATCGGGACCGTCTGGGGGGTGGCAGCCGGAAACCCGATGAAAGGGGTTCTGATCGGCACCGGAGCAGGTGCGGTGATCGCCGCCGCGATCTGGCTGTTCGACAGAAAGCGCCGGCGCGCCTAGCCGATCTTCCGGCCCGACCAAATCACCCGGCCAATGCAGTTGATGTCCTCAATTCCACAGTCGGGCCAATCCGGATACGCCGGGTTGTCGGACTGGACGGTTACGCGCCTCCCCGCAGGATGGAGTGCCAGCCGCTTGACGACCAGCGCCTCGTCCGCCCGCAGGACATAGATTCCGTCGCGCAGCCGCTCAGCTACGTCACCGAGGTCGACGAGAATGTCGTCACCTGAGCTCAGTGTCGGCGCCATTGAATCGCCCTCGACCCGAATGATCGACAAGAGCCCGGACGGAGAGCTTGTTAGCGTCTTCAACCAATTTTCATCGAACGCGAAATAAGGCTTTCCCGCCTGTTCGTAGGGAATTGCCCCAGGGCCGGCGGACGCCCGCACGGGGGTCCGCTTGACCGGCACGAGGCCCCCGACGGGCTCATCGTCGGCTGGCCCGCCCAAGAGTGATTCCGAAATCGAGAAATATCGCGCAAGCTTCCGCCGCTCCGCCTCGCCCAGCTTTCTCGGCACTCCACGCCTCACGAATTGCTGAATGTAGGCCGGATTGCGTCCGAGCATCCGCGATAGGCCAGCAAAGTCTTCCCCGCGCTCGGCACAAAGCCGTTCGAGCACCTCGCGAGGTTCGTTCAACATGGTTTCCTCATAATTATAGGTAAGTGCCTAGACAAGT
>JBKPKE010000111.1:0-12908 GCA_046730955.1 Pseudomonadota bacterium | reverse complement strand
GGGGTGCGTTCCGAGCTGTGCCAAGCACGCTGAGGCGCGCTGCGACGGCGTAAGGCCCGGCGTGGCGCAAAGTGCGTTCGGCGGCACGGGCGTGGCTCCGGCGATCGGAACGAGGTTGGTTGAGCTGATCTTGAATAGCTGCGCGTAAACAAGCGGGGCCACGACGGCCTGCAGGCCCGCGAGGGTCGACCCGTCGAGCCCTTGGATCGTGAGCGTGCGATCACCCTCCTTTTCCTCGTGGGTAACGCGGCCGCCGACGTTCACTCGGAAATGGTTGTTCAACTTGTAGGTGAGCTGCCCGAATGCCGAAAGGATATCGGTATCGACGTGCGCCTCACGCGCGGCACGCGTTCCGACAAGCAGCGTTCCGAAGCCCGTGCCGGGCGGCGGGCCGTTGACGACCGGTTTCAGCAGCGAGTCGGTCGGGATGTTGATGTTGTCCGCATAGCTGTGCTCGCTGGTCTGGTAGAAGCCGCCGAAGATATACTCGAACGGTCCCGACGTATCGGACGCAAGCCGAATTTCCTGGCTGAACTGCTTGTATCTCTCACGCAGGTCGATGTTGAGAAGCTTAGCGCCGGTAAAGTCGCAGTCGCAGAACTCGTCGTAGCTGAACTTGTTGTAGCCGGTGATCGAGGTCAGCTGGCCGATGTTCGTGTTCCAGTTGGCGGTTAGGACATAGGTGCCGGACTTATTGTCCGACGTGTCGCCATTGGATGAGCGCTTGTCGTCCTTGATGTTGTTCAGAACCGAAGGTTCGGCCCCCAGCGAAGATAGGATCTGCGCGTAGGTCTTACCGAGAGTAAGCCCACCCGGCTTGATCGACGGCAGCTCGTTGTAGACCTCGATGTTGCGGCCATCCGTGTCGAACTTGCCATGCTCGGCCTTGAAGTTGAGCGTGAGATCGTTCGTCGCGTCCCACTCGACGATGCCGCGCAAGTTCCAGTCGCTGCGCTGAGGCTCGGTTCGATCCAGCGTCAGGTTCTTGATGAAACCTTCGCCGCTGTGCATCCGGCCCGCAACGCGCGCACGCAGCCGGTCGCTGATCGGACCTGATACCGCGCCAAGCACCTCCCAGTCGTCCTGGCTCGGAACGTAACTCGCCTGTGCATAGCCCTCAAAGTCCTTCGTCGGCTGCGCGGATATGATGTTCAGTGCGCCGGCGATCGAGTTCTTGCCGAACAGGATCGACTGAGGACCGCGTAGTACTTCGACGCGCTCGACGTCGAGGAATGGCGCGCGCGCCTGCTGTGCACGGCCATAGTGAATGCCGTCGATGTAGGTGCCGACCGACTGTTCGAAGCCCTGGTTGACGCCTGAAAAGATGCCGCGAATGGCGATCTGCGAGCCGATGCCCGTCTCAGTCATCTTGAAGTTGGGCACCTTCGTCTGAAGATCCTCGATCTTCTTGATGCCCTGCTGCTGCATCGTCTCGCCTGACACGGCGGCGATGGACAAGGGAACGTCCTGGAGGCGCTCGGACCGCTTGCGGGCCGTAACGATCACGTCGCCATCGGGAGCATTTTCCGCAGGGACGGTGTCGACGGTCTTGTCGGCGCTTTTGGTAGCTTCGGTGCTTGCTGCCGCAGCAACTGCCGGCTGTTGTTCCTGGGCGAATGCAGGCGTCGAACAAATCCCGATGGCGAGCGACGTCACGCTCGCAAACGCGAGCGATTTCTTACCGTTAAGCAAAACGAATCCCCTCCCGAATTTGGGGAGGACACTTAGAGAGATTTGTGACGGCCTCTTGTTTTCAGGCGTCAGCAACTATCGCAATCGTGACAAGCGCAGTGCTGTTGGCCTCTCAGTCGGGGAAGGTTTGATTTGCCGGTCCGCGCGTGCCACGGCGCGCTCATGTCGGACGAACCTCCTTCGCAACGCACCTGGGGTGGCCGGTTCGGAACGAAACCGGACGAGCTCATGACGCGCATCAATGCGTCGATCCGGTTCGACAAGAGGCTCTGGCGCGAGGACATTGCGGGCTCGAAAGCCCATGCGGCGATGCTCGGAGAGCAGGGCATCATCAACGCTAAAGACGCCGAAGCGATTCTGAAGGGCCTCGACCAGATCGCTCAGGAATTCCAACGGGACGGCGTGCCCGAACGCGCCGAGCTCGAGGATATCCACATGACCGTCGAGCATCGCTTGACGGAATTGATTGGGCCTGCAGCCGGACGATTGCATACGGCCCGCTCGCGCAACGACCAGGTTGCAACGGATTTCCGGATGTGGGTACGCGGCGCCTGCGAGGAAGCCGCAGAACTGATCCAAGACCTTCAGCGGACGCTCGTCGGGCGCGCGGAAGCGCAAGCCGAAACCGTGATGCCGGGATTCACCCACCTGCAAGTCGCGCAGCCGGTGACACTCGGCCATCATCTGATGGCCTATTATGAGATGCTTCGGCGCGACGTATCGCGCTTCTCTTACGCTCAGGTCCGGCTGAACGAAAACCCTTTGGGTGCGGCGGCATTGGCCGGCACAGGCTTTCCGCTCGATCGCAATGCGACCGCCAGTGCGCTTGGCTTCGATCGTCCGACCGCGAACAGTCTCGACAGCGTTTCCGATCGCGACTTCGCACTCGATTATCTCGCTGCGGCCGCGCAGTGCAGCCTGCATCTTTCGCGCCTGGCGGAGGAACTGGTCATCTGGGCCAGTCCGCAATTCGGTTTCGTGAAGCTGTCCGATCAGTTCTCGACCGGCTCGTCGATCATGCCGCAGAAGCGTAATCCCGATGCCGCGGAGCTAGTGCGCGGCCATAGTGGTCGGATCATCGGCTGCCTTACGTCGCTGATGGTGACGATGAAGGGCCTGCCGCTAGCTTATTCGAAGGACATGCAGGACGATAAGGAGCCGGTGTTCGAGGCTCGCGACCTGCTGACACTTTCGCTGGAAGCGATGGCGGGCATGGTTGAAACGATCACCTTCGTACCCGAGCGGATGCGCGCCGCAGCGGAGCAGGGCTTCTCGACAGCTACCGATCTGGCCGATTGGCTGGTGCGCGAGGCCGACGTTCCGTTTCGCGAAGCGCATCACACTACCGGACGTGCGGTGAAGCTCGCCGAAGAACGCGGCTGCAACCTGGACGCCTTGTCGGTCGAGGACTTGAAGGCAATCGACGCGCGCATCGATGACCGCGTGTTCGATGTGCTCAGCGTCGATGCGTCTGTGCGCAGCCGTACTAGCTACGGCGGGACAGCTCCTGAGCGCGTTCGCGAGCAGATCGCAAAGGCGAGAGAGGACCTAGGGCTTTAGCCGCCGGTCGCGCTGGCCAAGCGTCCGTAGTCGCAGCGCGTTCAGCCGGATGAAGCCCGCCGCATCGCGCTGGTCGTAATCGCCGGTGCCTTCCTCAAACGTGACGAGGTCCTGGTCGTAGAGCGAATGCTCGCTCTCCCGCCCGATCACAGTCGCATTGCCCTTGTAAAGCTTCATCGTGACGCGGCCGGTGACATGCTCCTGGCTCTTGTCGATCGCCGCCTGGAGCATCTCACGCTCCGGGGCGAACCAGAAGCCGTTGTAGATCAGGCTCGCGTAGCGTGGCATCAGCTCGTCCTTGAGGTGCATCGCGCCGCCATCGACGGTGATGCTCTCGATGCCGCGATGGGCCGCGAGCAAAATTGTGCCGCCGGGCGTTTCGTAAACGCCGCGCGACTTCATGCCGACGAAGCGGTTCTCGACGAGGTCCAGGCGGCCGATCCCATTATCGTGACCGAGCGTGTTGAGCCGCCCCAGTAGCGTCGCGGGGGACAGCTTCTCGCCATCGATCGCGACGGGATCGCCACGCTCGAAGTCGATTGTGATCGTCGTCGCCTTGTCCGGCGCATCCTCCGGCGAGATCGTCCGCTGGTGTACATATTCCGGCGCTTCCGCGGCCGGGTCCTCTAGCACTTTGCCCTCGGACGAAGAGTGCAGCAGGTTTGCGTCGATCGAGAAGGGCGCTTCCCCGCGCTTATCCTTGGCGATCGGGATTTGGTGCTTCTCGGCGAAGTCGAGCAGCGCCTCGCGGCTCGCGAACTTCCACTCACGCCATGGCGCGATCACACGGATGTTCGGCTCGAGTGCATAATAGCCGAGCTCGAAGCGGACTTGGTCATTCCCCTTGCCGGTCGCGCCATGGCAGACGGCGTCCGCGCCGACAGCCCTTGCAATCTCGATCTGCCGCTTGGCGATCAGCGGGCGAGCAATCGACGTGCCGAGCAGATATTGCCCCTCATAGACGGTGTTCGCGCGGAACATGGGGAAAACGAAGTCGCGCACGAACTCCTCGCGAAGATCGTCGATGAAGATGTTTTCGGGACGGACACCCAGCATTTCTGCCTTGCGGCGTGCCGGCTGGACCTCTTCACCCTGTCCGAGGTCGGCGGTGAAGGTTACGACCTCCGCGTCATACTCAGTCTGCAGCCACTTGAGGATGATCGACGTGTCCAGCCCGCCCGAATAGGCCAGCACCACCTTCAGCTTCTTCTTGGTCATTCTTGCTTTCCGTTTCGGGGCTGACGCCCATCATCCACTGCATCGCGCCGCGCGCCGTATGCATCCGATTTTCAGCCTGACGCCATACAGCGGAGCGTGCTCCGTCAATCACTGGCGCGGTAACTTCCTCGCCTCGCCGCGCGGGCAGGCAGTGCATGAACTGCGCGTTGGGCGCGAGCGCCATCAGCGCTTCATCCACCTGGTAGGGCTCGAACAAGGCGCGCCGCTCCTCGCTGTCTTCGCCGCCCATCGACACCCACACGTCGGTGTAGACTATGTCTGCACCTTCAACCGCAGCGGCAGGGTCGAGTACTTCCAGTGCATCGGCCATGCTTCCGGGGAACCCGTGGCCAGCCGGGCCGGCAAGGACGAAGGTCGCGCCGACAAGCGCACAGGCCTCCGCGAGCGACTTGGCGACGTTGTTGCCCTCGCCGATGAAGGCGATCCGTACCCCGTCGAGCCTCCCGAGAAGCTGCTTGATCGTCAGCAGGTCGGCCAGCGCCTGAAGAGGGTGATCGGTCGCCGAAAGCATGTTCAGGACCGGTGCGGCATTCACGGCCGCCATCTGCTCCAACAATGCGTGGTCGAACACGCGAGCAGCGATGATCGAGTGATAGCAGGCGAGAGTATGCGTGACGTCTTCGACGGTCTCGCGCGAGCCGATGCCCAACTCTGCGGGCTGGAGATAAACGGGATGCCCGCCAAGTTGCGCCGCAGCCATCTCCATCGAGTTGCGGGTGCGCGCGCTGGGCTTTTCGAAGTAAAGCGCGACACCCCTATCCTGAAGCACGCGGGGGCAGGCGGATTGCTCGGACAGCGCCAGGATCGCCTGCAAATCGGCCGCCGACAGATCGCGGATCGAAAGCAAATGCTTCACCAGCTTTTCTCCTTCCGGACCATCGTGCCAACACCATGGTCGGTGAGCAGTTCGATCAGCAACGAATGGTGCACGCGGCCGTCGATGATGTGAGCGAAGCCGACGCCCTGCTCGACGGCATCGGCACAAGCCTTGAGCTTGGGGATCATGCCCTTGCCAACGCTCTCATGGTCGATGCGGTCGCGAAGCTCCCTGGATGTAAGGCGGGGAACAAGCGTGCTCTCGTCCGACGGATCATCGAGCAAGCCTGGAACCGCGGTCAGGTAGACGATCTTCTCAGCCTTCATCGCCACCGCGATCGCCCGGGCCGCCTCGTCGGCGTTGACGTTGTAAGGCTGGCCCTCCGCGTTTGCGCCGACCGTCGAGATCACCGGCGTCAGTCCGTCATCTAGCAGCCGGTGAATCAGCTCCGCCCGCACGTTCGTGACATTGCCTACGAAACCGAATGCCGAATCTGCTGGCGCCACAGTCAGCAGCCCCGCGTCTTCGCCGGACACTCCGACGGCAACGGGCTCTTCGCCGGCCTGGCTGTTGATCGTGGCGACGAGATCTCGGTTGATCTTACCGACCAGCACCATGCGAACGATCTCAAGCGTCTCGGCATCGGTCACGCGAAGACCGTCGCGGAACTCCGGTTCCTTGCCGACCCGGCGGAGCATCGTGTCGACCTGAGGCCCGCCACCGTGAACCAGCACGCAGCGGACTCCGACGCTGCGGAGCAGGAGCACGTCCTGCGCGAGCGCGAGGTCTGACTCGCGGTCGATTGCCGCGCCGCCAAGCTTCACGACGATGGATTTGCCCGCGAACTGGCGAATGTACGGAAGCGCTTCGACGAGGACGCGCGCAGTCTCGGCGGCGATCATGAGGTCTTGCTGTTCTCTTTGATGTAGCCGGGGCCGAGATCGATCCCGATCATCCGCGCCGACGCCTTGCCCGCGCCGAGGTGGACCTCGATGTGCACCTCGTCACCCATCATGTGCCGGGCCAGCGCCACACCATCGTGCTCGATTCCGGCGCCGCCGCTGGCGACGACGATGCCGCCATAGGCAACGCGCGACCTGGCGACATCGAGCTCGACGCCGGCTGATCCAGCCGCGGCCATCAGCCGGCCCCAATAAGGATCGCCTCCGTACCAGCTGCACTTCACCAGATTGTTCTCGACGATGTTCTTCGCCGCGACTTTCGCTTCATTGTCGTTGGCCGCGCCGGTGACGACGAGGCGGGCAATCCGGGTCATCCCCTCGGCGTCGCGTGCCATCTGCATGGTCAGGTCCTCGCACGCGGCCAGCAGCGCATTCCCGAACTCCTCATGGTCGGCCTTGCCGCGACGGCCGGACGCAAGCACCATCGCCGTGTCGTTCGTCGAGGTTGCGCCGTCGACGTTGAGAGTGTTGAAGGTCGCGTCGGACGCCTGACGCAAGATCTTCTGCATCAGCTCCGTAGAAACGTCGGCATCCGTCGTCAGGAAAGCGAGCATGGTCGCCATGTTCGGCGCGATCATTCCGCAGCCCTTGGCCATTCCACCGATCGTGAACGTCGATCCCTTGATCATCACCTCCTTGGGCTTGTGATCGGTGGTCAGGATGCCGCGCGCCGCATCATGCCCGCCTTCGGCAGAAAGCTTCTTCGCTAGCTTCGGGGTTGCATCAATGATCTGCTCCATCGGCAGCGGCGTGCCGATGATGCCGGTCGAGCAGACCATCACCTGGGAAGCATCGATGCCCAGCGCATCGCCGGCAGCGGCGCCCATGAGCTGGGCGTCCTTGTAGCCGGCCGCTCCCGTGCCCGCGTTGGCGTTACCCGAGTTGACAATCACCGCTGTCGCGCGGCCGCCGTTGGCCGTGAGAAGCTTGCGGCCAAGCTCGACAGGGGGCGCAGCGAACTTGTTCTGAGTGAAGACGGCGGCGCAGGCTGCCGGACGGCGGTCTTCGGTGGCCAGCAGCGCCATGTCGAAACGCCGCTTCTTGATGCCGGCGTGGCAGCCGGCCGCAACGAAGCCCTCGGCCGCGGTTACGCTCATGGGTAGACTCCGATCGGGGTGAGGCCGGCCGTCTCATCGAGGCCGAGCATGAGATTGGCGCACTGGATCATCTGGCCGGCAGCGCCCTTGCCGAGATTGTCGATGGCCGCGAGCGCGAGGATCCGGCCCGTCCGCCGGTCATGACGTGCGGTGAGTTGGACGCCGTTCGAACCGCTGACCCATTTCGTCGAGGGAGGAGCGTCCGTGACGTGGACAAAAGGCTCGGCGGAATAAGCGTCACGGAGCACCTGCAGCGGATCACTGTCGCCGGTCGCGGCCGCATAGCAGGTCGCCAGAATGCCGCGCGTCATTGGCACGAGGTGAGGTGTGAACAGCACCGTTGCCCCCAATGCCATTTCCATTTCAGCCGTGTGACGGTGATTGAGGAGCCCGTAAGCGCTGAAACTGCCGTCGACAGTGCTGAAGCCCGTGGCCTCCTTCGCTTCGCGTCCGGCGCCGCTGACGCCGGAGGCTGCGTCGACAATGACGGTTTCCGTGTCGATGATGCCGGTGTCGACCAGCGGCATCAGGGCGAGGATCGCTGCCGTTGCGTAGCAGCCCGCAGCCGCGACCGCTTTTGCGGTTCTGATCGCCTCCCGATTCAGTTCCGGTATGCCGTAGACGAATTCACCCAGCAGGCCTGGGGCGTCATGGGCGTGACCGTACCAGCGCTCGTAGGCAGCTGCATCGTCGAGCCGGAAATCCGCGCCGAGGTCGATGAACGGAATGCCGAGGTCGATGATTGACGCCGCGACGCGCTGGCTATGGCCGTGCGGCAAAGCGGCGCAGACGACATCGACACCCTCGAGCGCTCCATTCTCGAACCGTTCAATCGTGGCGTCGGGATAAGCCGCCGCCAGATGCGGGTGGACCGCACCAAGCGTGAGGCCCGCTTTGCTCTCTCCGAACAGCTTCACCGGCGCGAGTTCGGGATGCGCGGCGAGAAGCCGCAGCAGCTCGCCGCCCACATAGCCCGAGGCTCCAAGGATCGCCGTTCGAATCATGAAGGGCTGCCCTATCGCCGCATTTGCATTTGTATGCAAGTATGTGCATAAATATGCGCATGACTGATAAAAACCGGCGACAGCGCGCGATGGCTGACCTGATCCGCGGGCAGCAGCTTACGAGCCAGGAGGAAGTTGCAGACCGGCTAGTCGCGCTAGGATTCGCGGTGACGCAGGCGACCGTCTCCCGGGATCTTGAGCAATTGGGTGCTGTGAAGATCCGCCGGGCCGGTCAGCTCGGCTATGCGCTTCCAGAAGATCATAGCGAGGCGCAGGCTCCAAGGCTGGCGTCGATATTCAGGGATTGGGTTCGTACGGTGGAGCCTGCGGGCAACCTCGTCGTGATCAAGACACCCCCAGGGTCCGCCCACCTCGTCGGGGTAGCGCTCGACAACTCCGGGCTTGCCGAGATTGTGGGAACGATCTGCGGCGACGACACGATCTTCGTTGCATGCCGAAGCGCTTCAGACGCGGACATCCTGGCCGGGAAGATGCGGGCGTCATCTCTGGATTTTCAATAATTTAGCAGGGGCCTTCGGGATAGCGCCCCGGCGAACTGGTTCCCGCGTTCGACGCTTTATTCGATCACTCGTCGATATGCTTGGCCACTGCAACGGCGGCTAGGGCCGTTGGTCTATGAGCTTTTGCCGGCTGTCTTCCGCGTCTGCACGTTCGATGGATGCAAAGGCATCTCAAATTTTCCAATTGGAGTCGGCGACCCGCGCTGACCGTGTGTAGCGGCCTGCTCGCGATCAGCCTTGCGTTTGCGTTCCCGCATGCGCCAGCCCTAGCGCAAACGAACCCGCAAGCGCGGCCGCCGCAGTGCCAGTCCGCTCCTCCGAAGAAGAAAAAAGGCTTCGGTCTCGGCGGCCTGCTGGGGGCGACGCAGGGCATGGGCCGCATCCTTGGAAGCGGCATCATGGGCGGTGGCGGAATGGGCCAGATCGCCGGCGCGGTCGTCGGAACCGCGATCGACGCTGCGTCGACCGCGAGCCGAAGCGCCGCACAGGCAGAAGCTGCGACGCCTTCGCCTCTACCTTGTCAGGGCACCCAGGTCGCCACTACTGGAGCCGCTTCGACCGGCTCGTCATCGGTGTCCGGCGCGGCGAACCCGACGGCAGCAAGCGGCACTTTCGTGCCGCGCCCTGGCCTTGGCCCGTCGAAGGCCGCACCGGTCGGCAAGCCGTTCGCACTTCCCCTCGGGCTCGAGCTTCGACAGCCCATCAAATATTACGATTCCAGCCGTCCGCAGAATTGCGGAAATAAGGATCGGAGCAAGGCGTACGGGACCGATGGCAACCTGATCGCTTTGTGTCTTGTCTTTTCCAACAAGACCAAGGCGCCGATCTCGGTCACCTTCCCACCGGGATTCATTTTCGTGTCGCGCAGGCTGGAGACGCAGAACGGAATCCTCGTGCAATCGGTAACGATCACGGTTCCTCCCACGCAGGCATTCTATGCGCCGATCCTGCTCTACTGCGCCAACGGGAATCGACACGGAAACGGGAGCGGAGATTTGCACGATCTCGGGCCGGTCGTCGATGCACCTGAATTCCAGGCGCTTTTCAGAAAACTGCAAGCGAAGGACCTGCTGGCGGACACCGGCCAATTGATCCAGGGACTTGTCTGGAGCCTGGGTAATGATGGCGAGATCAGCAGCCTCCTGGAGCCGGGTATCGAAGCTCTCCCGGCGCGCTCACGCTAGGTGCTCCAATGATACAGCTCGTCATTGCCGCATCTATTTCCGCAGCCGCCTGCAATGCGCCGCCGGGTGCAGAGGCAATCTGGTCCAATCCGCAGACGCGCGTGCTTGTCATCGGCGAAGTCCACGGCACGGTCGAAATTCCGGAGCTGGCCGGCTCACTGCTTTGTGCGGCCGGCACGCCGAACAAGCCCGCCATTCTCGCCATCGAGGCGGATCCTCGCGATGGGCAGGCTCAGGTAGATGCTTATTCGCGGTCTGCCGGAACTGCCGAGGACCGCGCCAAACTCCTCGCAGCGCCCATGTGGAAGGACCGCTGGGCAAGAATGAGCGAGGCCGTGCTAAACCTTGTCGAGACGGCTCGGCAGCTCGGCTCGCCGGTCGTGCTTTTCGATCAGCCTACTGCCACCGGTCCCACGAATGAGGCGCGTGAAAAGGCCATGGCCGCGGCATGGCTTCGAGCATCGCAACGCGGCCGCGTGGTCGTCCTGACAGCGACCGGACATGCGGATCACACGGCCTATGATGATTTCGACCCGCCGGTTACCTCGGCGATCCGAAACCTGCCGGCTGGTTTGGCGGTCAGCATAGCGGCCTTTGCTTTCAAGGGTCAGTCCTGGCGCTGCCCACGCGACTCCACGCCTGCGACGGCATCCTCGTGTGGACCGCAGCCCCTATCGGGCGGCGCTGACCTCGGCGATCGAGTGATCAAGATGGGCGGTTCGTATCGAACCGGATTTGACGGCGTCTTCTCGACGGGAAAGGCTTTCACGGCGTCTCCGCCGGCGGCGCTTGCGGGCCAAGTTCTGCCCACGAAAACCGCAATGGTTGTATCGTCCAAAACAGCACATCCAATTGTCTCTTCCGCACCGCCACCCGCTGACCATTGTGCGGCGCTGAAGGCGGAGAGCGAGCGCCTTCGCAAGGAGATTCAGGCGGATATGGCGAGCATCAGCTCGATGTCTCGTGATGGTATGCGAAAAGGCATGGCTGCCTCTCGGGCCGTCGGCGTGGCGAGCCGAATTGCGGGCATGGTCGCTCCAGGCATTGGTGCAATTATTGGTGGAGGAATCTCCACAGCCATGAGCGCGGCACAGCGAGCGCAAATGCAAGCCGTGACTGACAAGGCGCACTCGATGGTAGAGAAGCAAACAGCTATGGCGCAACGCATCAGCGATGTTGAGACCGAGTATTCGGAAAGCTGCGGGCCTTTGCCGGAACCGGGCAGCCAGCCAGCGGGGTAACCGCGGCTCGGCCCCAGATTCCTCAAGCGGCGCCCTGACAAGAAAGGTTGAATGATGATGCGGTCTGCGGCTTGCGCAATGATCGTCGCTCTACTTGCCGCGAGCACTGATGCGCAAGCGACGACGCGCGACGGCGCGAACGTCCTCCTTTCGGATAATCCGCAAATGCGGAAGATTGAGGAGGAATGGGGCTTCGCAGACGCCGTCATCAGCGGCGATACGATCTATCTCTCGGGTGTCGTCGCCGGACTTCGGCCGGGCGAGACTGACCTCAAGCTCGCTTACGAACGTGCGTTCACGGAGATCGGCAAGATACTCCAGCGCGCCGGCGCGAGCTGGGACGATGTCGTCGACATGACGAGCTTTCACACGGACCTTAACAGCCAGATGCCCGCGATCGTGGCAGTGAAGAGCAAATACGTGCGCAATCCTCCGCCGGCCTGGACCGCAATCGAAGTTTCGCGGCTGATTCCCGATCGAGGCATTACGGAAATCAAGATCGTGGCGAGGCGCCCGCGACCGAAGAACTAAGTTCTTTCGGCGATATCCTGATCAGCGAAGCTCGCGCGTCGGTAACGCGTGGGACTGGTTCCGAATCGTCGGGAAAAGGCGCGGGTGAAACTGGCTTGATCGGCAAAGCCGTATCGAGGCGCGAGCTCCGCGGCGGCACTTGCACTACGGGCCAGTTCCGCGGCCGCGCGGTCAAGCCGCCAGTTGCGGTGATAAGTAGCCGGAGGCTCCGAATGAACCGCCCGGAAGCAGCGGGCGAGATGGAACGCCGAAAGGCCGGCAACGTCGGCGAGCTCGTCGAGCGTTACGATGCGCTCGGGCGTCGCGTGCAGGAAATCGCGAGCAAGTTCGACCCGCCGAACCAGTTCCACTCGCTTAGATTCTTTTGCCGCATCGATACGGCCGGATTGGTCCCTGACCCCGGCGACGAAATCTTCGAGATGCGAAAGCGTCCGGCGAAGGAGCGCTTCGGCGGACTGGACTCCAAGACCGGGGTTTCCATCGAGGCGGTCGGCGACGCCCCGGAGCCAGGGGCCGAGGGGGTGATCGACAATCGGAAGAGGAGCGGGGGCCAAATCGAGGCGCTCCGATCCGCCGTCCGAGCCCGTTCGCGGGAAGTAGAAGCACAGGCCCAGCGTCGGCTCGCGTTCGGTGAGGATCACGCGGCTGGTTTCACCGGGATCGACAAGCAGTGCCTGGCCCGGCGTAAGTCGGGTCGTGCGTCCATCGATGACGTACCGTTCCTCGCCACGCAGCACGACTTTCAGGGACAGGCTGGACCGGCGCACGATCGTCTCGCCGCGCGGAAGTCGGGAAAGCACGACCTGACCGTCCGCCGACGCAGGCCAAACTGTCTCGGACAGGCTGGATTTCTCGAGGAATGCAACTGACATCAATAATTTAACTAGAAAAGCACGGGAGAATAGCAAGCCCTGCAAACGACTTTAGCAAGCGCGGCCGAACAATCTTGGAATGCTGGCGGATTGCGTGGCGATGGCAGCAGTTGCGTCGTTAGAATTAGCAAGAACGGCAAAGGACAGTGGTGTGGCGAACTGATAGCAACCGACGATGACTCGCCTAG
>JBKPKE010000110.1:0-8676 GCA_046730955.1 Pseudomonadota bacterium | reverse complement strand
AAATTAAGGTTCCGAATCAACCAAAGAGTTAACCCCGTCCCAAAATGAGAACCCTATTTGCGACCAATGGAGTCTCGCGTTTGCTGGACGCGGCGATTCGCGACGATATGCGTAGCTGATGGCTACTGTGGTCCAGCCGATTGTGCTCGCCGGCGGCGCCGGTACCCGTCTCTGGCCGGTCTCGACCAAGGCGCGACCAAAGCATCTGATTGAGTTGCTCGGACCAGGTACTTTGCTTGAGCAGACGCTTGCCAGAGTGTCCGACGGACGCTTGTTCGCTCGGCCGATCATCGTCTGCGCGGAAACGCAGGCGCGAGAGATAGCGGCGCTCGCCCCTGACTGCCGGCTGATCCTGGAGCCGTTTCCCAAAGGATCGGCGGCAGCAATCGCCATGGCGGCGGAAGCCGTTGCAAAGACCGATGTATTGCTCGTCCTTCCGAGCGACCATCACATCGCTGATCCAGCACCTCTGCTGCGGGCGATCGAGGTCGGATTGCCAGCTGCGCAGGGTGGCAGGCTCGTGACCTTTGGGATCAGGCCCGGCCGTGCCGAAACGGGCTATGGCTACATTCAAAGCGGCGCTGAGTTTCGGGACGGGGTTCTGAAAGCCCAGTCATTTGTCGAGAAGCCACTGAAGGATGTCGCCGAGAGGCTGGCAGCGTCCGGCGAGGCTTTCTGGAACTCGGGCATGTTCCTGTTTGCCGCCGGTGCAATGCTCGACGAGCTTCGTCGGTATGCGCCTGAGATTCATGCTGCGGCTTCGGCTGCAATGGCGAACGCGAGGACGGAAGGTAATCAGGTTCTTCCCGCGGCAAGTTCACTGGCAGCGTCTCCTTCGACATCGATCGACTATGCGGTCATGGAGCGTTCCGAGAACATCGCCGTCGTTCCGGTAGAACTCAATTGGTCCGACGTCGGAAGCTGGGATGCCGTTTACGACCTTTCATCGAAGGATCCCGACGGTAACGTAGTCGAGGCAGGTTCTCACGTGCTTGGCGGTCACGGATGTTTTGTGAGGAGCGACGGTATTCGCGTTGTAGCTATAGGAATCGATGACCTCATCGTCGTGGCTAACGGTGATCAGATTCTGATCGTGCCGCGATCGGAGGCGCAGCGGGTACGCGAAGCAGCTTCGCTTGATGATGAAGGCCGGGTCTAGCTGGTCTTGTAGTCGATGGAATGGCTTCTGCGGCGTTCAAGGAAGTAGCGGGTTGCACCCGCGACTTCCGCGAATTTCGCCAGCATCAGCATCGCGCTGACCCTGAGCCCATGCGCAGTCAGGCCGCGGCGTAATGCAATCCGAAGTACCTGCAGTGCATAAAACAGCGGAACCAGAAGCAGGACAGCCGGCCGCTTCGCGAGCATCGCAAGAACGAGCAGCGCAATTGGTACGCCGACAACCCAAAAGAAGGCGCTCGCTAAGATCCGGCCATTGATCGCTTGCGGGAGGTTCTGCGTTCGTCGCCAGGCCTGCGCATAACCGTAGCCGGAGCGAAGAGTTCGCCTCCACCATTGGTCGAACCGGTGAATGGCCGCATCGTGCTCGCTCATCTCCGCGTCGATGCGCCAGATTTGCCAACCTTTCGCCCGGAGACGAGCAGCCATTTCGGGCTCCTCCGATGCCATTAATTCTGGATCGAAACCGCCGATCTCCCGAAGTGCGTCCACGCGGATCATGGAGTCGCCGCCACAGGCATCGGCTTGCCCGACTGGTGTGTTCCACTCGTCATCGGCCATCCGATTGTAAAAGGAAGCATCGGGGAAAGCTTCGAAGCGGCGTCCGCAGGCTACAGCCACTCTCGCATGCGCTTCCAGAAAATCGATGGCTTTCGAGGGGAAGCTTTCCACAAGCCGGCAATCTCCGTCGAGGAACAGGACGAAGCGGCATCCCGGGAAATGCTCGAGAAGTGCTTCAAACCCCGCGTTGCGGCCCCTCGCAGCGTTCAGCGGCCGCGAACGATCCAGTTCAACTACGACTGCACCAAGTGATCGCGCCAGTTTCGCGCTGCCGTCAGTGGAGGCCGAATCGGCATAGACGATATGGTTGGTGAGTTTAAGGACGGATTCGATCGAGCGCCTCAGGCGCTCGCCCTCATTGCGGCCTATCAGGACGGCGCCAAAGCGATCCTTTTCCATTTCGGTCATCGCCAGCCCCACCCGCCCTTTCGTGTTGCTTGCTTTACAGCCCGTGCGAGCGTTGCCACCAGTGCCGTCGTGAGAATTCTCTTCGCGCTATCTGGCCTCCATCGAGTGAATCGCGGCGCTGAAGTTGCATTCCTTGCTGTGGCTCAAGAACTGGCCAAGGCCGGAGAGGACGTGACTCTGATCGGCTCCGGTCCGGAAATTCCCGGTCGCCCTTATCGGTACATCCAGGTCGGCGCCGTGCCTCGCGAGAGGTTCGAACGATTTCCGAAAGTACCGGCGCTTCGCGGCGATACCGCATGGGAAGACCTCACCTTCTCGGCGGGACTTCTTCGTACATATCGCCCTCAGGACTTCGACCTAACAGTGACCTGCGCCTATCCTTTCACGAACTGGGCGTTGCGGCGCCCGGTGTTTGGCGGGCATCGGCCCCCTCATGTTTTCGTTACGCAGAACGGCGACTGGCCCGCTTATTCGGACGATGCGGAATACAGCTTCTTCGGATGCGAGGGGCTCGTTTGCATCAATCCGGACTATGAGATGCGCAACCGAAGCAGGTATCGCTGCGCGCTGATTCCGAATGGTGTCGACACGGACCGATTCAAACCAGGCCATCGCGACCGTGAGATGCTCGACCTGGAGCCTGGGGTGCCGACGGTTCTCATGGTCAGCGCAATGATCCCGTCGAAGAATATCGCCGCGGGCATTGATGCGGTTAGCCGCATTCCGGATGCGAGGCTTGTCGTCGCAGGGGATGGGCCGCTCCGCGATGATCTGCGTGCGGAAGCGGATCGCACGATGCCCGGTCGCTACCGTCAGATCCAGGTAACGCCGGACAAGATGCCCGATCTTTATCGCGCAGCCGACGTCTTTTTGCATCTTTCGAAGGATGAAAGTTTCGGCAACGTCTACGTGGAAGCCCTCGCATGCGGGTTGCCGGTCGTTGCCTATGACCTTCCGCGAACGCGCTGGATCCTCGGCGATGCGGGAATGCTCTGTCCATCGGAAGACCCCGACATGCTGGCGCGCGTCATTTCCGAGGCTCTCAATGCTGGTGCGGGTCACGCTGAGCAGTCGGTCGCCCGCGCATCGGGATTCAAATGGGAAGAGATTGCACGACGGTATAGGGCCTTTTTCGAAGAAATTCGGGACGCGAGAAGCCTTGCCTGATCGGCCTTGCCGCTCCAACGACAAGCAGTGACCAAGCCATCCGAGATTCCCACCATCGTCGAGGAGCTTTGCTCCATCTACGATCGCTCAGTCGCCAATCTTCGCGACGCGCTCACCGATTTCGTCCGGAGCGGGGCGACTCCCGATGCGGCCGACCGCGCCGGCGGCATTTTCGCTTACCCCGAGCTTCGCACCGCTTACAACGGCGAGCGGCCGGGAGCGCATCCGAACCGCGCGTTCGCCAGGCTGAACCAGCGCGGAAGATATGCAACCAGCGTCGCTCGTCCTGCGCTGTTCCGGCATTATCTCCAGACGCAGTTGGAGCATCTCGTTAGGGACTACGCCGTCGAGGTCTCGGTCGGGCATAGCAAAAGCGAGATTCCGTACGCCTATGTCCTCGACGGTAGCGGCATCGACCTCGGCGACGTCACCGCCGCGGTCCTGTCGCGGTCGTTCCCCTCGAACGAGCTCGCCCATATCGGTGACGAGATCGCCGACGGCGTCTGGGACTATTCGAGCAGGGACGCGCGCCCGCTTGCGCTGTTCGATGGCCCACGAACCGACTTCAGCCTTGCCCGCCTGAGGCATTACACCGGCACGGATTCCGGCGATTTTCAGCACTTCGTCCTGTTTACCAATTACGTCCGCTACGTGGATGAGTTCGTGCGGTTCGCCATGGATGAGCTGCGACGTGAGGACAGTCCGTACAGCGGCTTGTCCGTGCCCGGCGGATCATTCGACCGGAATCATCTGATCGACGCCGAAACGGCGATCGCCGCCGGTACCTGGAGGCGGCACCAGATGCCGGCTTACCACCTCATGGCCGAGGGACGGCAAGGCATTACGCTCATCAACATCGGCGTCGGGCCGTCTAACGCGAAGACGATCTGCGACCACATCGCCGTCCTACGGCCCGAGGTGTGGCTGATGATCGGCCATTGCGGCGGGCTTCGGCCGAGCCAGCGGATCGGCGACTACGTCCTCGCCCACGCCTATTTGCGTGACGAACATGTGCTCGACGATGTACTCCCCGTCGAAATCCCGCTTCCGGCGATCGCAGAGGTGCAGAAAGCTCTCTTCGAGGCGGCGGTGGCGGTGACTGGCGGGGACGAGGACAGCGTGAAGAGTCGGCTTCGCACGGGGACCGTCGTCACGACCGACGACCGCAATTGGGAGCTTCGCTTCAGCCAATCGGCGACCCGGTTCAATCAGAGCCGGGCGGTTGCGATCGACATGGAGTCAGCGACCGTCGCTGCTCAAGGCTTCCGCTTCCGAGTGCCGTACGGGACCTTGCTATGCGTGTCGGACAAGCCGATCCACGGTGAGCTCAAGCTCCCGGGGCAGGCGAACGACTTTTACGAGCGCGCCGTCGGCCAGCACCTGCGCATCGGGATCGAGGCCCTGAACCTCCTTCTGCGGGAAGGAGAGGGCCTGCATTCGCGCAAGCTGCGGAGCTTCGACGAGCCTCCTTTGCGCTAACCGGGCGTCATGTTGCGGGTCCGCCCGACGCCGGGCGATGCCGGGTTCGTTGCGAGCCACGCCTCGAGAGCGTCGAGATCCAGGCCCGCGTCAAAAGTGTCGGTGCCTTGCACAAGAACGGAGAGTCCGTCGCCGCCGCTGGCGAGGAAGTTGTTGACCGTGACCCGGTAGCGCTTCGATGGACCGATTGGCCGGCCGTTCAGCATCATCGAGACCATGCGCTGACCCTTGGGTTTCGACAGATCGTAGGCGAAGCGAAAGTTCTCGGATGGGACCAGCAGAGAACCGACCTTGGTCGTGCCGTTCTCGACCTTGAATTGCTGCTCGAGCAGCGCCTTCAGTTGGGCGCCGGTGAGCGACTTCACCACGAGATTGTTTCCAAATGGCTGCATGGCGAAAATTTGGCCGAAGGTGACGCTTCCGTCCGACCTTGGCGTGATCCCGACGCGAACCCCGGTCGCGTTGATGAACGAAATGTCGGCGCCTCCGCGGTCCCTGGCTTTCGTAGCGGCCAGCTGGGCGTCGGCGATGAGGTTCGCGGCCGGAGATTCGCCGTCACCTTCGGACTTCGGGGCATCGCCGCGAAGCCGGCCGACGATCCGCGCTGCAGCCGGCGCGGCAGCATCGGAATAGCGTTTCACCAGCGCAGCGATCGGTCCGCCGGGAGGAATTTCATTGGACGTCATCGGCGCATTTTGTGCGTGCTGAGAAATCAGGTGGTGCGTCGCGGGATCGAAGACCAATCGAAGGTCCGTTACGAAATAGCCGTACTTGCCCGCGCTGGTGAGGAGACGGTGCGCTCCACCGCGGTCCGCCTCGCAGGCGTAGGCATTGTGCGTGTGGCCCGACACGACGGTGGCAATCGCCGGATCGAGCTTGTCGAGAATCGGCAAAATGTCGCCGGACAGGCCGTTGCAGTCGCCGGCCCTGTAGGTCTCCGGCGTTTTGCCGCCCTGATGGATGAGCAGGACGATCGCGTCCGCCCCGGCCGATTTGAGCTGGGGCACGAGAGCGTTTGCGGTGGTCGCCTCGTCAGCGAAGTGCAGGCCCGCGACCCCCGCCGGCGTCACGAGCGTACCGGTCTCCTTCAAGGTCATGCCGATGAAGCCGATCCTGATCGGCCCGACCTGCTTGATCGACGTTGCCGGGAAGATCGTCGCGCCGTCCGCCTTCAGCGCGTTCGCAGCCAGATAATGAAATTGCGCTCCGCCGAAGGGCTCGAGGCGGCAGGGCACGCGGGTCGTAAACTTCTCGCATCCGCCGTTCTGCATTCGCAGTAGCTCTCCGCTGCCCTTGTCGAACTCGTGGTTGCCTACGGAGGCAAGCTCGAGCCCCATGAGGTTCATTGCGTCGATGGTTGGCTCGTCGAGGAAGTAGGCGGACGTGAGCGGCGATGCGCCGATGAGGTCGCCTGCCGCGACGGTCACGCTGAAACGGCCGGCGCGCATCTTAGCCAACTCGGCACCGACGACGGCCGCACCGCCCAGCGCGTCGCTTGCCGTTTGGCCATTCGCCAACTGGAACTTGATTGGAGACTGCGATGGCTCGAGGTTTCCGTGGAAGTCGTTGATCGCCAGGATCTGGACTTCGATTGGCTGAGCAGGCGTGACGGGCGGCGCCGCCGGTACCGTCGAACAGGCCGCTGCAAGGAACGCCGAAGCGGTGGCGACAAATCTGCGGAACATCAGTGGGTCCGGCTCTCCGGAAGAGGTTGGGGCTGCGAATAAATGTCGTTGAGATAAGCCGCGAGGCGGACGCCGGCCTGCTTCAAGCGTTGCTCCATGAGCGGCGTGAACTTGTAGACATAGTCATATGACAATTCAGGCGGAGCCTTCGGATCCTTCGGGTTCGGACCCGGATAAACCGTCTCGCGAAGCTGGCCGCTTTCGCTGATCCAGTCGCGTGGGTTGATGTCCCACCAGGCCACCACGTCCTCATTGCTCGTATGCCGTTGGAGCCGCCCGGCCATCTCGGTGAATGACAATTGCTGTTCATCGACCAGAGCGGAGTCCCAGACCGAGTGAAGGTTCATGTCGCGGCCAAACCACTTCACCTTCACCACATTGCCGCCCTTGTCGCAACATTTGCCTACGTGCAAAGGTTGATGAAGGTCGCCAACGATGTGGATGATGAAGCGAAGCGCTAGCTGCTTGTCGGCAAGGCTGGAATTAGGGTCACGCAGGGTCGCTCGAAAGCGGGTCAGCGCCTCCAGAGCATCGCCTTCGGAAGGCGCGTGATCGTAGACGACGCCGTTCAGCGTCACGTAGTGCCAGGGGGTGGCCGTTTTCTTCCAGAAGGTTTCCGGAGCCGATCGCATGTCGTCCGGCCAGGTCGCCGCCTCATCCAGGCTTTCGACACCAAGTAGCTCTTTGACATGCGCCCGGGCGAGGCCGCTGAGCTGAGGGTCCGCAAGGGCGGCGACGACCCGATGTCCGGTCTTCCCCCAGGCCCGGGCAGGCGAGGGCAGGGCTGCAGCAGCCAAGGCCCCGGCAACAATGAGCAACCGAGCTTTCATCGTACAGGCTCTCTCAGATTCGGACCACTAGCGCATGCCCCGTGCACGGCCTTAAGGACAAGAGCATGACGGAAGAAGAACTGATTGCTCTTGCTCGCGATGCAGCTCGCAAGGCCTATGCGCCATACTCCCGCTTCCACGTCGGCTGCGCAATCGAAAGCGTGGACGGTGAGGTGGTCACGGGCGCGAACATGGAGAATGCCTGTTATCGGCTCGGCATCTGCGCGGAGCAGAGCGCGCTGACGGCGGCACAGCACACGTTCGGTCTCGACAAGGTCGCCCGTATTGCAGTGTCCGGGGGCAACGGAGACATGATCTGCACGCCCTGCGGCGGCTGCCGGCAGGCGATCTTCGAAGCTGCGTGCCTGTCCGGCGGGGACATTGAGGTTATTTGTTCGAATGGCTCCGGTTCGGCGATGGAACGCCACACTATCGGGGAATTGCTTCCGAGCGGCTTCGGTCCTGAGAACCTGGAGGATGCAGGCTGACGTCGAGGCCGCGCCAGCGGCAGCGTGTTGGACTTTTCCCTCGTGAAGTTGAGGAAATTGACTGTGCGGCGCGGGCGCCGAACCGATGACCGTCGGATGCGAAAAGTCCCAAAGGTCACACTGGCACACGCGTGGGTGCGCCCTCGCGCGCGAGGGCCGAGGGTCGTGACTATGATGGACGGGAAAGGCTGGAGAGTCGGTTCTGCGGCTCAGTACAGGCATCCGCCAGCCTAAGGCACAAGATCGGAGCTATAGGACAGCGTTTTGCTTGTTCTAATGTCTGCTTTGGGTGGAAAGCGGACATTGTAGCGATCGATCCTTATTTCGAACGGAAGCGCCACTTGGAAACCACAACTGCGTAGACCAAGGCAGCGACCACGAGCATTATGACGCTCGTCGTATCCTTCGATTTTGCGCACGCCGCTCTATCGATGCAGTCCCCCATTTGCATCGCGCCAACCAGAATGACCGCGACCAAACAGTAGGCCGCCGAAAAGAGAACAACCCCAAGCACCCGCGCAGCCTTTTCGCTCAACCTGCCTTCTCCTCCAGAGTGCCGCTGAGCCTAGCAGAGCGCGAGCTTCTTCCAATGTCTGCAATGGGTGGAAAGCCGGCATCAGATGTTGGTCATCTAGCTTGACTTTTGGCGCCGCCACCAGAGTTCCATGGCGACGAAGCCCACCACGAAGGCTACCGACCAAACCGCCCACTTGTTTTCGGGTAAGTAACCCCCGTTGAATATGTACACGACGCCCACGATGATCGCTGCGATCGCCCAAATGATCAACACGTTCCGCGTAACTCTGAAAGCAAACAAGGCAGCCCTCTGACCGTCGACTTCGAGCACAGCAGTGCCATTCGGTCGTAATGTCTGCAATGGGT
>JBKPKE010000109.1:0-4238 GCA_046730955.1 Pseudomonadota bacterium | reverse complement strand
ATCTGGGATAGCGCGCGCACGCGCACGCGTAGGAGTGCGACTTTTGTGACTTATCGGCAGCCGGCCGAAGGGCTCACAACCACGAACATTGGGAACATTCGGGATGCCTGACGCCTCTATGCATCAATGGACTGCCTCCGATGGCGTCCAGCTCGCTTATCACGAGATCGGTTGGGGCAGGCCGGTGATCCTGCTCCACGGCCTTTTCTCGGACGCGAAGATGAACTGGATCAAGTTCGGTCACGCGGCCCGCATCGCAGGCGACGACTTCCGCGTAATCATGCCGGACTTGCGAGCCCACGGGCAGAGCGCGAGGCCGCATGGTGAGGAATTCTATCCGAAGGGCATCCTCGCACAGGACCTTCGCGAGTTGATCACGCATCTCGGCCTCACTGACTTTGATCTCGGCGGGTTCTCCCTGGGAGCCCGGACGACGGTCGAAGGAGTCGGGGAGGGTCTTCGTCCACGCCGTGCCATACTTGGCGGGGCAGGCCTGGAAGGCCTGCGCAACTGGAAGCGCCGCAAGACCTTCTTCGTCGACGCGATCGAAATGTTCGATAAAGCTCAGCGGGGCGATCCGCACTGGCTTTCGATCCAGTTCATGAAGAGCCAGAAGGTGGACCGGGTCGCCGCTGCGCAGCTGCTCGAAAGCTTCGAGGACGCGTTCATGGACTGGCTCAATGCCTTCGCCATGCCGACCCTCGTCGTCTGCGGAAGCGAGGATGACGACAATGGCTCCGCGGAAGAGCTGGCCAACGTGTTGCCGAATGGGGTCTTCTGCGAGGTACCGGGAACGCACATGAGTTCTGTCACCAAGCCCGAATTCGGGCAGGCGATCGCGGAGTTTCTTTCGGCTCCCTGACGAAATGTGACCGCCGCTTGACGAAAGGGAGTGGCGGGCTTCAGTCGCTTGCAGCCGCTCTGGTGAAAACGAGGGAGAGATGCTGTGATGAAGTTCGCCTGCACCGTTTCGCTTGCCGCTTTGGCGCTGGCTGGATGCACTACCACGACTGTTGCTTCGAGCGCCCCAGCCGCTGCCGACGCGGGTGCGGCCCAAACGGCGACTGCCGTGACTGGCGCCCAACTGCCGCATCCGCTGACGGCGGAAGGCGCCCGCCAGTTCATTGCGGACGTCGAGAAGGAGCTGTTCGATCTCAGCGTTATCGCCGGTCGGTCGCAATGGGTGAACAACACACACATTACCGATGATACGGACGCGCTGGCCGCATATTTCGGCACTATCCAGACCGAAAAGGGCGTGGCCTACGCCAACCAGGCCGCGGAATATTCCAGGGTCGCGGGTCTCGATCCCGACACCGCCCGCAAGCTCAACATCCTGCGGGGAGCGCTGGTTTTGGCCGCGCCGAGCACGCCCGGCGCCGCCGCGCAACTCAACGAGATCACCACGCGCCTGCAGTCGACTTACGGCAAGGGGCGCGCGACCCTCGACGGCAAGACGATCACCGGCGACGAGGCCGAGGAGCTGATGGGAACGCTGCGTGACCCTGCCAAGCTCAAGGAGGTTTGGACCAGCTGGCATACCAACGTTGGCCGACCGATGCGCGCCGATTATGCGCAGATGGTCACCATCGCGAACCAGGGTGCGAAAGAGCTCGGCTTCGCTGACACCGGCGCGATGTGGCGTGGCCAGTATGACATGACCCCGGAGGAATTCTCAGCGATGTACGATCGGCTGTGGGCGGAGATGAAGCCGCTCTACGATCAGCTGCATTGCTACACCCGGACCAAGCTCAACCAGAAGTACGGATCGTCCGTGCAGCCGGCGACCGGTCCAATCCGCGCAGACCTGCTCGGCAACATGTGGGCGCAGGAATGGGGCAACATCTACGACGTCGTCGCTCCGAAGGGGGCAGGCGATATCGGCTACGACCTCGAAAGCCTGTTGAAGGCGAAGGGCTATACGCCGGTCGAAATGGTGAAGGCCGGTGAGCGATTCTACACGTCGCTAGGCTTTGCGCCTTTGCCCGAGACCTTCTGGACTCGCTCTCAGATCACTCGTCCGCGCGACCGTGAGGTCATCTGCCACGCGTCGGCCTGGAGCATCGACAATAAGGACGACCTGCGCATCAAGATGTGCACGCGGGTGAATGCGGACGACTTCGTAACCATTCACCACGAGCTCGGGCACAATTTCTACCAGCGGGCCTATAACCAGCAGCCGTACCTCTATCTCAACGGCGCGAATGACGGCTTCCACGAAGCCATCGGCGACTTCATCGCTTTGTCGGTGACTCCGGAATATCTCGTCCAGATCGGCCTTCTTGACCGGAGCAAGGTGCCCTCGCCGGAAAAGGACATCGGACTGCTGCTGCGGCAGGCCATGGACAAGGTCGCTTTTCTTCCATTTGGCCTCCTGGTCGACAAATGGCGTTGGGGCGTGTTCGACGGGTCGATCCCGGCGACCGGCTACCAGCAGGGCTGGACCTCGTTGCGCCAGCAGTACCAGGGCATCGTCCCGCCCGTTCCGAGGACCGAGGCGGACTTCGACCCGGGCGCCAAGTTCCACATCCCCGGCAATACGCCCTACGCCCGCTACTTCCTGGCGCGGATCCTTCAGTTCCAATTCTACAAGGCCGCGTGCGACATGTCGGGATGGAAGGGGCCGCTTCACCGCTGCAGCTTCTATGGCAACAAGGAAGTTGGCCAACGACTGAACCAGATGCTCGCAATGGGTGCATCCCGCCCGTGGCCGGAGGCCCTGCAGGTTTTCACCGGCACACGCGAGATGTCAGGCAAGCCGATGCTCGAATATTTCGCACCGCTGCAGGCTTGGCTCGAGGAGCAGAACCGAGGGAAGCAGTGCGGGTGGTGAATACAAGAAGGGGCGCCGCACGGACGCCCCTTCAGCTTCAACCTGTTGAATTGAATTAGAGGTCGCTGGAGCCGCTTCCGCTGCCGGTGTGGCCGCCCAGCGAAGCGTTTCCGCCGCCGGTCTCGCTCATGCCGCGTCGGCCGCTGCCTTTCGTAGCAGTCGGGCGCGAACCGGTGGAACGCGAAGTTCGCGACGACGTGCTTCCGGTCGCGGCGCCCGAGGGCGATCTACCGGCCATTTCGAACTCGTCGTCCACGCTTGGTGAACGCATGTTCTCCGTCCAGTCGCTGATCTGACTGCTCAGATTGCTCATCTGTTCGCTGAGCGCATTGCGCTTCGACCAGAGGAACACGCCTGCACCGACCGACGCTGCGGCGACTGCGGCGGCGGCGATCGGCCGTTCCTTGACGGTGTTCATCCAATCGTTGCTGTATTGATTTCGGCCTGACGGATTGTTGTTGCGGCCGCGGTTGTTGTTCCTTGCCATGGTTCAGGACTCCTCCTCGTTTCGTTGCAATTTCAACGCGCTGCGCCGCAGAGTGTTGCGACGCAGCGGCGAGGGGAGGCGGGTAAGCGACGGATGTTCGGAACCCGTCAGAGCTGTTCGAGAAGCGTCTCTGCTGAGGAGGCGCGGTACTCGCCCGGAGCCTCGACATTCAGCTGTTCGACGACGCCGTCGTTTACAAGCATCGAATAACGCTGCGAACGCTTGCCCATCCCGAATTTGCTGGCGTCCATGCCTAGGCCGACCGCGTCCGCGAAGGCGCCGTTGCCGTCGGCGATCATCGTGATGTCCTTCGATCCGTCACGGTCGCCCCAGGCCGCCATGACGAACGGGTCGTTCACCGAAATGCAGGCGATCTCGTCGACGCCTTTGTCTTTGAGTTCGGCCGCTTTCTCTACGTAGGACGGCAGGTGGCGAGCGGAGCAAGTCGGCGTGAATGCGCCTGGCACGGCAAAGAGCGCGACGCGCTTGCCCTGGAAATATTCGGTGCTGGTCGTCTGCTGTGGCCCGTCCGGACCTGCGATTGTGAGCGGAGCGTCCGGAATGCGGTCGCCAACTTGAACGGTCATTAGGGGTCTCCTTGGGGCGTTGGGTTCGAAGCCCCTACAGCCGCGACAGGCTGCTGCTCAAGACTTGCGGCAGCGGTTTGTGCGGGTCAGAGTCCTTCGAATGGATGAGCCGCGTTTCCTGTCAGGCAAGCTGCTCTTGGCGATGCCGGGGATGGCAGATCCGCGTTTCGAGCGCGCGGTCATCGCGCTCTGCGTCCACGATGAGAATGGAGCCGTTGGCATCGGCATCGGCCAAAAGCGGGCTGGGATGCGTTTTCGGGCCCTCCTTCAACAACTGGAGATCGAGCCGGGTGAAGCGCCGGATTGCGCCGTCCATCACGGCGGGCCGGTC
>JBKPKE010000108.1:0-4488 GCA_046730955.1 Pseudomonadota bacterium | reverse complement strand
CATCCTTTACGCTCCGCCAGCCGCCTAAGACGCGCGCTGGAGCGCATAATGCCTCAGATCAATCAACTCCCTTTCATCTTCGCCTCGCAGCTTTTCTGGCTGCTGGTGGTGTTCGGCATCATCTACTTCTTCATCGGAAGGGGCATGGTGCCGAAAATCCAGTCCGTTGTTGAACAGCGCGACGCGAAGATCGCCGAAGACCTCGCCGCCGCCCAGCGTGCGCGCGAAGAAGCGGAGGCGGTTGAAACCGCCTATCGGGAGCGGATTGAGCTAAGCCGAAGTGAGGCCTTGAAGGTCGCGCAGGAGGCCAAGCAGCAGGCAGCGCTCGAAACGGAAAAGCAGCTGAAATCCATTGACGATCAGATCGGCGCCCGCGTGGCCGAAGCGGAGGCGCGGATCCGCGCCGCTGCTGAGGAAGCTCGCAAGGAGCTCGAGCCGGTCGCCGCGGAAGTCGCCAGCGATCTGGTCGGCAAGCTGACCGGCCAGAAGATCGCCGCGAAGGATGCGCAACCGGCAGTGAAGGCAGTTCTCAATGGCTAATCAGCATCCTGAGACGACTGCGACCGTCGAGCACAACGGCGGGACTGCGGAGCATGCGGAACCGACCTTCTTCGGCGTGACCGCGCCCATGTTCATCTCGCTGGCGATGCTCGTCGTCATCGGCCTGATGATCTGGAAGAAAGTCCCCGGCGCGATCGCGAAGGCGCTGGACGATAAGATCGACGTCATCCGGCAGCAGCTCGCGGAAGCGGAATCGCTGCGTAAGGACGCCGAAGCGCTGAAGGCCGAATATGAGGCTCGCACAAAGTCGGCCGACGCCGAGGCTGCGTCGATCCTCGAGCGTGCCCGCCACGAGGCTGAGGCAATCGTGGTTCAGGCCAAGGAGAATGCCGACGCGCTGATCGAGCGCCGTCAGCGCATGGCCGAGGACAAGATTGCTGCCGAGGAGCGCTCCGCGCTCGAGCAGCTTCGCGCAACAACGGCCGATGCGGCTCGCCGCGCCGCTGCTCGCCTGCTCCGCGAACGCGTCGACGCCAAGGCGGACGAGGCCATCGTCCGCGAAGCGATCCGGAGCATCGGCAGCCGCTAAGGGGATGATGCGCTTGCCGCGCCGCTCGCGGCATGGCACTCGCTAATGGCTTCGGGCGGTTAGCTCAGTTGGTAGAGCATCTCGTTTACACCGAGAGGGTCGGCGGTTCGAGCCCGTCACCGCCCACCAGCCTTCAGACGATTGGAGTTTGGGCTCTCCGTCTTCCTGTCGCGGGCCTAGTTGTCTCCCGCCTACCCGCACAGGTCGCAGCTCGTCGCAAAATAGGCGAGGACGGCGGCGACTACGCTTACGACTGTCAGCACAACGGCGATGACATCCCCACGGTCGCTTGTGAAAAACAGGTTCTTCCGCGGTTTTAGCCGATCGTGACCGCATCGCTTTTTCTTCACTACGCTTACTCCACGCGCTGACACCGAGCAGCGCAAGACTGCCGTTGAGTGTCCTGTGATTGAGAAGCGCCGCACGGTCCGAGGGGGGCGCTGACTTTCCTTTGAGGGGACGCGCGGTTCGCGCGGTCCGAGGCTGGATCTGACAGACCTCCGCAGCTAACCTACTATGTCAAACCACCGCCACCTTCCCCACTTCGGCGAAGTACCGGCGGATCGCCAGACTTGCCTCCCGCGAAAGCTCGACGAACACGCGGCGGCCATCATGCGGATCGGCACGCCGCACGAAGATCCCTTTGTCGGTCATCGTCTTCAGCCATCGCAGCGCAGTAGTCGCGGGCACTGCGGCAGCAATGCAAAGGCTCGAGACCGGAACCCGCAATTGTGCGATCTCGGCCTGCAGAAGGTCGAGAAGCATGTCCCAAGCGGGATCGGCGAATAGATCTTCCTCGAAGAACCTGCTGCGCAGGCGCCTGGACCGAATGATCTGTCTAACGGACTCTGCCGCGACCTGCGGAGTGTCACCGACCGGCAGGATGGGGGCCGGCCGCGTTGAGGCCTCAGGCCCGGTCGAAAGGCGTGCGAGGGTTGATGCAATCCGGCCTACTTCGTCACTCAATTGCCTCAGCCGCTCGCTGTTCCGGTCAGACGCGACATCCGAGAAGCCAGCTACCGCGCCCATTCCCGAAACGGCAATGGCGAGCGCCGCGGTCCGCTCGGCCTCGTCACCGTCGATCACCAACTGAACGGGAGATCGCCCGATCCCGGAAAAAAGGACGTCTACGAGCCTGATGGGTCCGGACACGACAGCCGAATAATGACCGTCCAAGACGTCGTTGCTGACCTGGTCCAGCAGGCGGTCCAATGCAGGCCCCCGGTCCTCATCGAGCTCGATCCAAACCGCAGACGCCGCCGGCTGAATAGAAATGCGGTCGACCGCAGCATCCAGCGGAACGATCGCGCCAATTCGTGCACCCGAAGCCTCCACCGTCCTGGCCGCCCGGCCGAGCGCAGCATCGCTGTCGCCGGTGATCAGCACAGGCGGGCTGGCGAAAATCGATTTGGCGTTCGGCTCGGTCGAATAGACGTTCATGCGACACCCCGTGAGGGAGGGTACCGAGCAGCAACGCTGTTAGACTGCAAAGCGGAGCAAAGTCAGCCCAAAACTGCCTCCGAAACGGAGCAAGTTCCAAGGCCCCGCAAACATATGCGCCATAGTCGCGCAACTGCGGGGGGAACGCGAGTGAATGAGTCAAGCAAGGCAGCGTCCATTTCGGCGCGAGCGCAATGGCTGTCGGATCTCAATCGCGCCATCGACGAGGCACAATGGCTCGCGTGGCGCATCGGCGTGGTCGAAGGGCGCAAGGCGCAGGCGCTGGAACTCTATGTGCAACTCGAGCTGCTGCGCGCCGAGGTCGAGGCTATGCGCCCGAGCGCCTTGTCACGCCGCGAACTAGACTCCTTCCGGAATCTCACCGCCACCGGAGAAGGGCTCGAGGAATGAACCGATCGGGACCGGTTTCCATCCGCCGGTGGCAACAAAACCCCGGTTGAGGAAGGCGCACTTCCCGTACTGCAACGGTTCGCCGTCAGGTCCATCAACGCGGCCTCCCGCGGCGAGCAGCACGGCATGCCCGGCCGCAGTGTCCCATTCGCTGGTCGGCGATAGGCGCGGGTAAATGTCGGCGCGCCCTTCCGCGACGATGCAGAACTTCAGCGACGAGCCGATGGCGACGTAACCGCAGTCCTTCGCTGCCTCGCAAAGATAGTCCGCCGTCGGCTGGTTGAAGTGCGACTTGGACGCGACAGCGACGAGCTCCGTGCCGGGCTCGCGAGTGCGAATTGGGATGCGGTTGCTGAGATCTTCGAGCCAGGCGCCCTCGCCGACCACTCCGGCGTGAAGCCGCTCGGTCGCCGGCGCATAGACGGCACCGAGGTGGGGCGTGCCGTCAACGATCAACCCGATGTTCACGGTGTAATCGTCACCGCCGCGAACAAACTCCTTCGTCCCGTCGAGCGGGTCCACGAGGAAATAGGTGTCGCCATGCGCCGGTATGCGTCCGGCCGCCACCTCCTCCTCGGCGATGACGGGCACGCCCGGGGCAGCCTTCGCGAGTGCCGCAAGGATGATCAGCTCAGCCGCGCGGTCTGCTTCCGTGACTGGCGACGAATCCTGCTTATGCTCGACGTCGAAGCCGCGGCGGACGATCTCGAGGATCGCTTCGCCCGCTTCGCGCGCCGCTACTGCAATGTCTTCTAGGAGACGCTGATACTCACTGGTCATTCGTTGGCCGACCATCCTATCCAACCGTGTCAGCCTAGCGCGGTGCCATCCGGATACCGCCATCGAGACGGATCGATTCCGCATTCAGATAGGGCGTCTCGACGATGAAGGCGGCGAGCTGGCCATATTCCTCGGCCTTGCCGAGTCGCTTCGGGAACGGGACCTGAGCACCAAGGGCGTCCTGCACGTTGGGCGGCATCATCGCCACCATCGGTGTCTTGAATACGCCCGGAAGGATGGTGTTCACCCGGATGCCGTCGTTCATCAGGTCGCGAGCGATTGGAAGCGCCATGGCCAACACGCCGCCCTTCGACGCCGAATAAGCTGCCTGGCCGATCTGTCCGTCCTCGGCAGCAACAGAGGCGGTGTTGATGATGCAGCCGCGCTCACCATCCTCCAGCGGGTCGAGGCCGACCATTCCGTAGGCGGAGTGTGCGATGCAGCGGAACGAGCCAATCAGGTTGATCTGGATGGCCAGTTCGAACTGGACCATCGGGTAGAATTTCGGCTCCTTGGTTTCCTTGTCACGGCCGACAGTCTTGGCGGCATTCGCGACCCCCGCGCAATTGACCAGCACCCGCTCCTGCCCGTGAGCATCGCGCGCCTTGGCGAAGGCCGCCGCAACCTTCTCGTCGCTGGTCACGTCGACCTCGCAGAAGACGCCGCCGATCTCGGAAGCGACCTTCTCCCCCTTCTCCACGTCACGGTCGAACACGGCGACCTTCGCTCCGCGCCGCGCAAGCTCGCGAGCCGTCGCTTCGCCAAGG
>JBKPKE010000107.1:0-10843 GCA_046730955.1 Pseudomonadota bacterium | reverse complement strand
ATCGTACATCAGCCGGAGATAGGCCGAGCCGGCGAGGATATTGTCGCGGGGGTCGAAAGGATCGTCGCCAAGCCGCAGCATGGCCCGCATCTCCTGCCAGGTGCCGGGCATCAACTGCATGAGCCCCATCGCGCCGGCGGGGCTGACGATGGGCTGCCCCGACTGCCCTGTCCGGCCGCCGCTCTCGGCCTGCATCACCTGGCGGATCCAGCTTTGGGGAAGCCCGAAGCGCATGGACGCTTCGGCGACATGGGCGGACCAGCGCTCGACCGGACTTGCCGCGGCGGCGGTCGCTTGAGCGAGAGCGGCAAGGAAAAGACCAAGCCTCAGGAACGCCACAGGAGGTGCGCCTTGCCGATGATGTCGCGCGCGCGGCTCGTGCCGAAATAGCGGCCGTCGAAAGCGTTCGGCTGCGCGCCCGACAGGAGCAGCAATTCGCCCCGGCGCAGGCTGCGGCAGCCCGACCATTGCGGGAGCAGGCGCCCGTGGGGATCACTGCGCCGCTTCCGCGCAACCATCCGGCCGTTGACCGAAAGGGCCGATCCCCTCGCGCACACCCGGTCGCCCGGAAGCGCGGCAACGCTCTTCACCATCGGCACCGTCGCCGGCAGGTAGCCGCGCAGCGCCGCCAATCGCCGTGCTGCAGGAGGCGCCCAGGCGACGACCCGGTCGCCGTGCCTGAGGGCGGCCGGAGCCTCGACCCGGTAGAGACCCGGGGGAGCGCTCGGGCTTCCATTCCACAGCAGCCTTGGCCGGGGCGGCACGAGGAGGCTCGCAATAACCGCCGCCGATGTCGCGAGGGCGAAGGCCCAGGCCGCGCTCGAATGGGCGGTACCGCAGACGCCGGCGACTGAGCGCGCGGGCACTGCGTCCGGGCAGTCCCGTCGCTTCACCCAGCGCTCCGGCTGCCCGAGCGTCCGGACCAGTCGTTGAGGTCGTCGATATGATAGCGCACGTACCGGGCGTGCCGACGGAACATCGGGCCGGTTCCGGCGCCGCGCATCTGCTGCAGCTTGCGCGCGCTCAGGCCCAGATAGAAGGCCGCCTGCTCGGTGGAGAGGAAAGGGCTTCCCTTCTTGGCCCGGGCGGCGCGCGCAATGTCATCCTCCATGATCCCCCTCCTCCGGGCTGCTGCGGCGACCGCCTCGCGCCGCGCCTGAATGGACATGCACCGCCGCGGGCACGGCGAAGAGGCTCGAAAATGGACCCTCGCCGAGTTCGAGCCCGGGTCCCCGCTCGGCGACGATGTGCCGGCGCGGCGGACCGGGCAGCGGCCGGTCGGCGTGCGGCCGGCAGTCCTTTTTTCGACCCTCCGGTCCTCATCGAAGAAGCTGCCGCCACGCGCCGGCCGACATTCGCCGGGCAGAGCGCACCAGCCGCTGAACCCGCGAACGCACGCTCGGCTCGCGGGTGCGCCAGGCCGGCTTCAGCACCGTGCTTCCGAACAGCTCGGCGGCAATGGTCCGCTGGTCGGCTCCGGCCGCAAGCGCGTCCTGAGCGCGCAGCTCGAGGATCCAGCGGCGGGCCCGGAGCTCGGGGCGATGAAGGGCCGGCGAGAAATCGCCCCGGCGGCAGAGAAAGAGGAAGCGCTCGAGGGTGCGCAGCCCGGCTTCGACCGAGGCAAGGCCCTGGAGGCGGTAGGACAAGGTGACCGGACCGGCGAGCCGCGCCTGCATCACATCGAGACGGATGCAGCGAAGGCCGTCCGAGAGAAGGACCTGCGTTGCATGGCCGCTCGCAAGGGTCCGCACGAGATCGCCCAGACGGCGAGGATCGAACCGCTCGCCGGGGCCGAGGTCCGCTGCCACGTCGGCGAGGAGCACGGAACGGCAGGAGTCCGACCGCCAGATCGGGCGCGCGTCGGGAACGGGGAGGTCCGGCGGTTCGAAGGCTGCAAGCCCGAACCTGCAAGCTTCCTCGCAGGAGTCTGAGCGCGCCGCGGCGCGGTAGCCCGGATCCCGCCGCAGCCATTCCCAGGCGATCAGGGTCCGGTCGGCGGCCAGAAGCGGCGCATAGTCCTCCGCATCCCGCCAGTCGGGTTCCGCTGAAGCGCTCCTGCCCACGCGGGCAGCAGAGGCCGCTCAGCAATCACCCGATATTCACCCGTCCGGGGGACTGGATTCCTCCAAGCTGATCCAGGCGTCGCGAAGCCCCTCGACCACAAGCTGCGTCCGGCTGACGCAATCGTAGGCGGCCCGGGCGCGCTTCACATATTGCCGCGCGGTCTCCGCGCCGATCCCGAGGATGGCCCCGATCTCCCAGTCGGTCTTGCCAAGCGCGACAAGCCTCAGGCACTGCAGCTCCCGCCGGCTCAGCCTCGGGCGCTGCCGTCGCGGGGGACGGGGCCGGAGGCGCCGCGCGGCGTTCAGCGCATGGAGTCCGACCAGCTCGGCGCAATGGAGGCGGTCCGCCGGCAGCTCGCGCCCCGTCCGAACCGCGAACGAGCAGGAGGCGTCCGGCTCCCCCGGGACATGGGCCGGCACGGTGAACCCCGGTCCCAGGCCGAAATGGCGGCTTCGGACGAGGATCCTCTTGTGCTGCCGCTCGAGCCGGATCAGGCCGCCGAGCTCGCACCATCCAAAGCCCGCGCAGGCGCGCCGGCTTGCAAGGTGGACCGGGTCATTCGCTGCCCAGCCAGTGCTGATCAATTCCTCGACCCAGCCGCCGGGATAATTGTCGATCCGCACGAGCCCCGGCGTTCCGGCGACGAGGCTTGCATGATCGAGGAGCGCGAAGAAATCGAAGCCGAGCTCGCGCGCAACGTCGCCGACCAGGGTCGAAAGCTGCGGCAGGCCGGGACAGGCCTGCGCAGCCTCGGCGAAGCGGTCGCTCAGCCGGCGCACCGCCGCTGTCGAATTCGCAAGGAACGCTTCACCCAATTGCGCAGAGCAGAAACTCCCTGATCAACTGCAATCGCCGAATTTTCAGCGAATAAGTTACGAACAAGTGAATATAATTGAATGGTAGGACAGCAGCCGTTACTTGCCTGGACTGCTCGGGATCCGCGCCCGGCTGGCCGCAATTGAGAGCAGCCGGCCCGCGCTCGTGAGAAAGGCCTCTTCGGGACTGGCATGACTTGGATCGGAGTCCCGCGGCGGATCCCACAGGGGGGATGTTCGAGCGTGTAGACGCGTTTGTCCGTGACATAAGGAGCCTGGAGACGGAGGCCGAGCTGACGATCGCGCTGGCGGAGATCGCAAGCGAGCTCGGCTGCCGGTATTTCGCGCTCACCCATCATGTCGACGTCCGCCGGTCGAGCGCGGCCATCCGGCTGCACAATTATCCGGACGACTGGGCGCACTGGTTCGACGAGCAGGCGCTTGCAACGAGCGATCCTGTCCACCGGGCGACCAACCTCACCAGCGTCGGCTTCGCCTGGTCGACATTGCCGGAGATGATCGCGCTGACTCCGGCCGACCAGCGCGTCCTTGAGGCGGCAAGGCGGGCCGGGATCGGCGACGGCTTCACCGTCCCCGCCCACGTTCCAGGCGAAGCGCACGGCTCCGTCTCCTTCGCCGCAGCGGCCGGACAGACGCTCGACGCCACGCGGTTCCCGCTGCTCCAGCTTGTCGGCGCCTTCGCCTTCGAGGCCGCGCGGCGGATGCGCCGCGAACGCTTTCCCGATGCGCCGGTCCGGCTGACCGACCGCCAGCGCGACTGCGTCATGCTCGCCGCGCGCGGCAAGTCGGACTGGGAGATTGCCAAGGTCCTTGGCGTCAGCGAAGCGACGGTCGGCGAGCATCTCCGCCATGCCTATGAGCGCTACGGGGTGGGCAAGCGCACGCTGGTCGCCGTCCATGCCTTGTTCGACGGCACCATCGGCTTCCTGGACGTGCTCCGCCGCTAGGACGCCGAAGGGCGGCACACCCACCGTTCGTGTTATACCGCTTCGGGCCGCCCTCGCCGATGCTTGCGCCTCAAGGCAACAGGAGGGCGAGCAGTGGCGGTGATGATCGAGGATGGATGCGAAGGCCCATCGAGCGCCACCCTCCGCGCCATGTTCGAGGACCGCAAGAGCGTCTTCGTCGACCTCCTCAATTGGGATCTGCCCGTGCTCGACGGCCGGTACGAGCTGGACCGCTTCGACGATGGCCATGCAACCTACGTCATCATCGCCAACGGTGACGGGGATCATCTGGGATCGGCACGGCTTCTCCCCACGACCCGACCGCACATCCTCGGGTCGCTGTTCGGCGAGCTGTGCGCGAAAGCCCCGCCCAGCGGCGCCGACGTCGTCGAGATCACCCGCTTCTGCCTTTCGCGGCGATGCCGCGCAGGCGTCCGGCGCCGCACGCGCAACCAATTGGTCTCAGCGCTTGCCGGCTTCGCCCTGCAGCACGGGATCCGCACCTATACGGGCGTGGCCGAGCTCGCCTGGCTCCAGCAGATCCTTGCGTTCGGCTGGGACTGCCGGCCGCTCGGCGTTCCCAGCCGGTTCGACTGCGGCATCCTCGGGGCGCTCGCCATCGAGATCCGCGCAGACACGCCGGGCCTGCTTGCAGCCAATGGCATCTGGGATCCGCCCGCCGAGCCGGTGCCCGTCCCGCAGGCCGCATGACGATGGAGGACATGATGCTGTGCAATGGCAATCGGGAGGCGGGACTTGCTCCCCAGGTCGAGCAATGGACGAGACTGCTTTTCGAGCAGGGTTGGTGCGTGATCCCCTCCCTTGTCCACCCCTCGCTCATCGCCGACCTCGATCGCGACCTTTCCCGCGACTTCGACGAGACGCCGTTCTGCGTCGGCGGCTTCTACGGGGAGCGCACCAAGAGGTTCGGGCGGCTCCTCGCGCGCTCGGCGCTCGCAAGGCACCTCGTGCAGCACCCGCTGGTGCTCGGCATGTGCCGCCAGGTGCTCGGGCCCTGGTGCGACACGATCCAGCTCAACCTCACGCAGGCCATCGCCCTTCATCCCGGAGCGCCGCCGCAGCTGCCGCACCGCGACCAGGACATGTGGCGGGGCGCCATCGGCGAGACCGAATATCTGGTCAACGTCATGTGGCCGTTCACGCGCTACACGCGCGACAATGGCGCAACGACGATCTGGCCCGGAAGCCATGGCGCCAGGGCCCTCGATCCCGATCCTCCGGCGGCATGCTTCCCGGTCGAGCTCGAGCCCGGCTCGGCGCTCCTCTTCCTCGGCTCGACCCTTCATGGGGCAGGCGGCAATTCGAGCGCCGAGGTCCGCCGGGGCGCGATCGTCAGTTACTGTCTCGGCTGGCTCAAGCCCTACGAGAACCAGTGGCTGGCCTATCCGCCCGCGATTGCCCGGAACTTCAGTCCCGAGCTCGCCGCCCTGGTCGGCTATCGGCAGCACCGCCCCAACCTCGGCAATTTCGAGGGGCAGTGCCCGTCGGTCCTCCTCAGCGACACCTCTCCCGGTCGCCTGGCGGCGACCGACGCGCTTCGACGGGACCAGGAGCAAATGGTCGCGGACTTCGTCCGCGATCAGGACTGGCAGCCGCAGCCGACGGCGGCCTGATGCCGGATCATGACGGGCCCGGGCACCTTCGATCGAGTTTATGCCGCCATCAAGAAGCGCCTTCGTGAAGGCGCCTTCAGGCCCGGCGACCGGCTCGAGCCCGCGGCCCTGTCCGACGAACTGAATGCAAGCGTCACGCCGGTGCGCGACGCACTGCACCGGCTCACTGGCGAAAGGCTGGTGGAAGCGCCGCGGCACGAAGGGTTCCGTTCCCCCATGCTGAGCGAGACATTGCTCCGCCATCTCTACGCCTGGCATCTCGACCTTCTGCTGCTCGCGGTCGTCAAGCATCGAGCGGACGCGCTTGGCGGCGAACTGGCCGGGGAGAGCCTCGAGCAAGTCCCGCCCCACGAAGTGCAGGCCCGGCTGTTCCTGGCGCTGGCGCGGGCGGCGGGCAATCCCGAGCATGTGGCCGTGCTGGAAGGCTTGAGCAACCGGCTCGAGCCCATCCAGCGCCTTGAGGAGGTTCTCCTTGGCGATCTGGAAAGCGAGACCAAGGAGATCGTCGAGGCGCTTCGCCTGGACGATCGCAGAGCCCTTCGCGGCAGCCTCCTGCGCTACCACCGCCGGAGGATGCGTCTCGTCCCCGACCTTTTCGCGCTGCTCCTGCAGCACTAGCCGATTGCGCCCGGCGAGAACTCCGGAACGCATGGGCGCCGGGGCGAAACACGAACAATGCGCATATTCCGCTCGAATAAGCTTCGAACAGTGCAGCGCCGGGAGTAGCTTCCTCGAGGTCATGGCCATGACTCCAGGAGAAGGAGAAGAGCAATGAAGCCTGAACATGACCGCGACGATCTGATCGAGCTGGGGACTGCAAGCACCGACACCAGGGGCGGCCCCTGGGGAGTCGACGACTATCGGCAGTCGCTCATGCTCGCGGGCCCCGGCCTCATCGAGGACTGAGGATCGACGGCGCGCATCCTTGCGGGGGTGCGCGCCGCCCATGCCCTCCGGACACGCCTGATCCCCACCGGCCCGACCGGCGGTTCTCATTTCCGCGGCTGCGGCTTCATGACCGGGTAACGATGGCGCCGGACTTTCCCCCAGGATTGCGCCGGGCTTCAAAATCAATTGGATGCAAAGCCGCCTGCGACGTTCGGCCAGTCATCGGCCGGGAATCGATCACGATGGATCGAGACGGTCATGCTCCGATGTGCGGGAATCCCGGCCGCATGCCTCTTGCCCCATCTACGAACTGGGCCCGGCTTTGCGGGGACGGGACAGTGATGCCCGCCCCCGCGATTCGGCATCGCTGATCGCAGTGCTGGTGCCCGAGCGAGGCAGGCAATGCAACAGGCGGGCCGGCGAGCTTGAGCGAATCTGGCTACGCCAGTCTGCGCCCCACGCATTGCACCGCTCCTGGCATGGGTTTCGCGTCGAAAGGAACCTGAAGCCGCCCTCGGGGCGAGGGCGACCACGAAAGCCGCATGGTCTCCCGCTATCCGCGGGCGAACTGAAGCAGATCGTGGGCGATCGCGTCGAGCTTCAGCAGCTCCTCGGCCAGTTCTGTGCCGAGGGTCGGCGCCGCCGCGAGCCGTTCGGTGATGTCACGGATCTGGCCGGCCAGTGCCGCGAGCCTCGAATTGCCGGACGAGACGCCCTCATTCGTCGTGGCCGGCCAGGCGGCGTCGGAGCGGATCGAGTTCAGCGCAAGGTCGACGCGCCGCTGGCCCAGGTGCCCGATGGGCCTCACCCACGCGGCAACATCGATGCCCTCATCGAAACGCATGCCGCGCTGGGCGCCTCCCGCCCAGGCCACTTCGCCGCGAGCGACCAGGCTGCCGCGCCGAAGCTCGACCCTGGTTCCCTCGGAGGGCAGCCCGGCTCCCTCCAGCAAGGCTCCGGCCATCGAGAGGTTGCGTATCCGGACCGGGGCCGATGTGCCTGCGGCGTGGAGCGCGGCGCCGAGGAACACATTGGACCGGTCGTGTCCGCGGGAGACCCTTGTCACCCGCTGCCCGGCCTTCGGAACCGGACAGTGAACCGGCGTTCCGACGGCATCAGCTTCTAAAGCTGATGCCGCCGGAGCTCACTCGCCCGCCGTTCGGCACGCGAGACCGTCACGTCCCGCCAGAGCAGCAGGCCGTTTGCGGCGATCAGGCAGACCAATTGCAGGCCGGCGAAGATCGCCACGTCCCTGCCGGGTTGCGGCGGGGCACCCGCCATCATTGCAAAGAGGATGTAGGCGATCCCCGCCGCAATGGACGCCGTCATGCTCACCCTGGCGTAGGTCCATTCCTCGATCAGCTCGACCAAGCGCCATTTCATGGCTCAGCGGCTCGCCCGCGTGGGATGTCCTGCGCGGCCCTGGATGCGGTCCATTTCATCCGCCAGCCCGGCAACGCGATGACGTTCTTCGGGCGTTCCCCGCGAGGCGGCCCAGGCGAGAAGCTCGGCTGAATCGCGGAGCGGCGTCAGCACCGGGGAGCAGTAGGATTTTCTCTGCAATTGGGACACGAACCCTCCTTCGGACTACAGGCTGCGGAGTCGATGCGCCACGCTGGATCGAAATTCGGCGCCGATCGCGTAGGCCAACGAACATAGCATGTCACGCCCCTCCTTTATGACCAATATGGTCACAACACTGACCATTATGGGCAGTCTTCCTCTCGGCAAGTGGTTGAATTCAGGAATATAATGGACGAACGGTTAATCCAGATTATTCTCGACGTTGGTGGCAAAGGCCACCGGACGCGGCACTTTTACTTGGCAGCGCGGTTCCGTCCCGGTCTTGCTAACGAAAGTTAGGCGGATTAGTCCAACGTAGCTCGGTTGTGTTCACTTTGCCGGATCGCGGCGCGCCTTCCGGCGCTCCCACCCGGCCTTGAGGCACCGAATCGCGCGGAGATTCTCCAGATTTGTCTGACACCGAGCAATTGATCGTCCCGTTCAGCGACCGGGATTTGGATGACCTCCAGCGTCTCCTGGGATTGCTGATGCGTGCGTCGAGGGCCAGCCGACAAAGCCGGCAGAGCGGCGTTTGCAAGGACCTCGTCGCGCAGGCAAGGCTCATCCTCGAGAGCCGCAAGCGGCGGTTCGATCATTTCGGCCGAGGCGTGTTCGGCGAACCGGCCTGGGAGATGCTCCTGGTGCTCTACGCCACCTCCGCGGGCGAGCGGCAGACGATCGCACGATTGAGCGAGCTCTCCGGAGCGTCGCGGACGACCTCGGTCCGCTGGTTCGAATATCTCGAGCGCGAGGGGCTGGTCAGCCGGCAGCCCCACCCGACAGACAAGCGGACCGATTTCGTTCAGCTGACCGAGAAGGGTACGCGAAAGCTCGAGGCGTACCTGACCGAGACAATCGCAGTCATCGGTTAGAACTCGACAAATTCCATGCTAAAGAAAAGACGAACAGCGCCGGCGCCGTGCCCCGCTGTTTGGCTCGGGGGTACTTGCGTTATGTCCGCTCCCACAAATGATGGGGCTCACTCATCTCGTGACGAACGCGTCGACCATCTCCGCGGTCTCCTGGGACAGGCACTAGAGATCGTCGACGAGCTGGGCGACTGGCCCGACGTCGCTGCACGTTTGCAAGAAGTTCTCGACGAGACAATGGAACGGAAAACTGGAATTGCCCAAATCGGACAGTCATTCCGTTCGAATCGGGACGAAACTTAATCGAGCGGAAAAGATGCTCGGCTAAATACACATCCATATTGTTCGGGAGTATGGATTTATGCATGGGCTAGCCAGCAGTCATGGCGCGGCGGCAGCGCCGATTGCCTTTCAGCACGCCGATTCCAGCCGCCCGCTTGGCGCGAACGGGAGCAATGTCGCTTTCGAGGAGGCCAAGCTCGTCCGGCGAATCCTTCGGGCGCGGGCGGCGCGAACGGAACATCTGAGCTCCAGGCTTTTTTCGGAGCCTGCCTGGGATATGCTCCTCGAACTCTACGTGGCTCATCTGATGCAACGGAAGATGTCCATAACGGAGCTTTGCCACGCGTCCCGGGTTCCGGCGACCACGGCGATGCGATGGATGGAAGCAATCAGGGCCGAAAAGCTCATCGCTCGGGAGCGGGATCCGTACGACGGCCGCAGGGTCTTCGTCGAGCTCACCCAGAAGGGCGCCGATTCCATCCGGCATTATTTCGAGGCTGTCAGGGGCCGTGTTTGGCCGATCGAAAGCGCTAACAGAAATTACCCGCAACCGGGCCTCGCGGCCTAGGGTTCGGTACAGCCGCCGCTCGGAACTCGCGGACCCTCGTCATTTTTCCGCCGCTGGCATCACGCCAACGAATTGCAGGTCCTGACGCGCCCTTCCCACTTGTGGCGCGTCAAGCAGGAAGGCTCGCAGCGGGACTCCCCCCTGCGGGCCTTCCTTTGCATTTGCCCCTGCCCGCGCCCCGGTTACCCCTCGAAAGCGGAGTCGGAGAAGCCGTAGTACGGTCCGCGTCGGAGTGCGGGATTGGCTCCGTCGCGGGCTTACTGCCTGGATCCGGAAGCCTCTAATGCATTGCAGCGAAGAGTAGTCAGCCAGTCCGGCGCGCGTGCGAGATCTCGTTCAGGAAGCCCTGCAAGTTCTCTTAGTCGATGGACATCGAGCAGTTTAATCCGTCGGCCCTTGCGCTCGATCAGGCCCTTGCGTTCAAGTTCGCGGAAGGTGCGGTTAACGTGGATAGTCGTAAGACCGCCTCCTTCCGCGATGTGACGCTGAGAAAGAGGCCAATCGATCAAACAACCCGCAGCGGGATTTAGTGCTGTAAGGCGACGATGAACGTGCAGCAGAAGCCCGCATACGCGTTGCATGGCGTTCATATGTCCCACTGCCGTAAGATGGTCCATCAGCATAACGCGGTCCTGCTGGGACACGAGAAATAGAGTAAGTGCCAGGCGCGGGGCATTCTCGAACAGCCGAGCAAATGCCCGCACTGGAATAACGTCCACGACGACAGCAGTCAGCGCCGTGACTGTTTCGGCGGCGTGCGTCAGGGCCATGCTTGGCAGGCCAAGAATGTCGCCCGGCAAATGGACGTCCAGCATCTGGCGCTTGCCCAGGGTGTTTTCCATGCTGGTCCCGGCCCAGCCTTCCAAGAGCAGATATACGGCAGAAACCGGATCGCCTTGTTCGGTGATCGCCTGACGTCGGTCGAACTTGAGCTGCGCCTGTCTTGCCGCGGCAAGCGCAGCGACCTCGGAGTCATCGAGGGCGTGGAATTCGCGCAGCCTGTTCAGTGCCGCATCGATCATCGTTAGAAAAACCTCCAACGGGAAGCGCGCCGCTCAACCCACGTGCTCCGCAAATCCCCTCTGAGCGGAGACGTCTGCATCTTCAACCGTTGCAATGAGTCTTCGCCAAAGCTTCAGTGGAAACGACCGAAGCCTATGTTCGAGGGACCAAGTCCCAGGCAATCCATGGC
>JBKPKE010000106.1:0-45869 GCA_046730955.1 Pseudomonadota bacterium | reverse complement strand
TCCAGCGGGCTCACCTGCGTAAGCGTCGCGAGCTGTCTCGTGAACAGAGTAAGCTGCTTGGCGGAGAGACGATTCCTGCCAGAAAGGGTCAGCCCGCCGATCGCGACTTCCGCAGCGGGAGTCTTCGGCTGTGGGCGCACTTTCACGACATAGAGCTTGCGCGCCTCCAGGCCCGCGCGAGCGTCCGCGTCGCTCGGCGCCTTTAAGGTGCCGCGCTTCTCTTTGCCTTTCGGATCGACTGCTATGTAGGCGAATTCAGGCATCGCCCCCGCTGTCCTCGGTCCGCGAGATGCGGATCGCTTCCTCCGGCGTGGTTTCACCCGCGAGCACGAGCTTGCGCGCGGCGGCCGCGAGGTTCGGCGACTTGGCGAAGGCATGGCGTGCCATGGCGGCCTCGTCCGCACCGTCATTGATCATCTGGCGGATGGTCGCGTCGATGCGCACCGCCTCGAACACGCCGGTCCGGCCTTTGAAGCCGGTCTGACCGCATTCTTCACAGCCGACCGCTCGATAAACGGTCCTGCCGGTCTTGATCCCAACCAGAGCCGCGGTGCCCATCTCGGCCGGCACGGCTTCGCGACACTTCGGGCACAGGCGGCGGACGAGGCGCTGGGCGAGTACTGCGCGAAGGCTCGACGCGAGCAGGAAGGGCTCGACCTTCATGTCGCGAAGACGGGTGATTGCTCCCACCGCATCATTGGTGTGGACGGTGGAAAGCACGAGGTGTCCGGTGAGCGACGCCTGCACGGCGACGTCTGCGGTCTCGCGGTCGCGGATCTCGCCGACCATGACGACGTCCGGATCCTGCCGAAGGATCGCGCGAAGGCCCGTCGCGAAGCTCATCCCGACCTTCGAATTGACCTGCGTCTGGCCGACGCCCTCGATCGCATATTCGACCGGGTCTTCGACGGTCAGGATATTGCGGCTTCCGTCGTTCAGCTCCTGCAGGCCGGCGTAGAGCGTGGTCGTCTTGCCCGAGCCCGTCGGACCGGTGACGAGGATGATCCCGTTGGGCTCGTTAAGTGCATCGTGTAGGATACGCTCTGCGGCACCACTGACCCCCAACTGGTCGAGCGAGAAACCAGCCGATTCCTTGTCCAGAATGCGCAGCACAACGCGCTCGCCGGCACGGCTCGGCAAGGTCGAAACGCGCACGTCGAGCAGCTTTCCGCCGAGGGTAAGTCCGATGCGGCCGTCCTGTGGGACGCGGCGCTCTGCGATGTCGAGGCGGGCCATGACCTTGATCCGGCTGACCACCACCGGGGCCACGTGCACCGGCATCCGCAGGCTCTCGCGGAGGACGCCATCCACGCGCATGCGCACGACAAGCCCGCTCTCATAGGGCTCGATGTGGATGTCGCTGACGCCGCGCCTGACTGCCTCTGCGATGATGCCATTGATCAAGCGGATGGCGGGCGCGTCATCGGCACTGTCGAGCAAATCCTCGGCAGTCGGAATGCCGCTTGCGAGCGCATTGAGCTCATCGTTGCTGTCGATTGCACCGGCGAGACCCGCAGCGCTTTCGTCGACGGCGTAGCGCGCATGCAGGAAGCGATCGAACTCGGACGCACTCACCTTCCGAATGGCGAAGGGCCGCCCGAGGTGGCGGCGAACTTCGATCAGGACGGAAGGATCCGCGCCTTCGCGCAGTGCGACGGCGGGACGATCATCCTCGCTCTCGATCGGGACCACGCCATTTGCCCTCGCGAACGCATAGGGGATGTCGATTGCGGGCGCGGTCGCGGCCGGTTCGGGTTCAGCGACCGCCGCCGGATGAGGTGGAGGCGCAACTTCGGCAGCGGGAGCAGTCTCCGCCTTGGGGGGCTTCAGTCTTGGGTCGAGAGAAATCGATCCCATCACCTCACCACGAAGCAATTCTCGTCAGCCGCCTTCAACTGCTCACAAATCTGTCCAGCGCGCCAATGCGAGCCGACGCCTGCTCGAAGCCGCACGAGGCTCTTTGCGCCAGTCTTGTATGGCACCAGCATCTTGCTCGATCCGGCAAGCATGGGAAACCGGCCAGCGAGTGAACGCCACGCCGCGTTCGCCTGCCCTTCACTCTCGAACGCGCCGAGTTGCACCGTCGCCGACTGCGATGAGTTCGAGACCGAGGCGGGTAGCCTTTCCGCCGCCGCCGGCTGCACGCGGCTAGGCGCCGTTCCGGTGAACGATTCGACCGCGACAGGCTGGCTTGACCGGGGTTGCGGCTGGGGCTGAGGCGCCTGGGCCATCGCCGGCGTGTAGACGGAATCGCCCTGCTGCATCGGAGCGGCTGTCGGCGGAGCGGCGCCCATATAATCGCGGACAAGGCTGTCGATCGAAGGCTCTCGATCCGGATAGCGCCGCGCCTGCTCGTTGCGGATGTAGCCGTAACGTTGCGCGGTCAGCTGCTGCGCTTCCTCGCGGGTGCGCACGATCACTGGGCGGATGAACACCATGAGGTTCGTCTTCGCCCGCTGGCGAGTGCGGTTCTTGAAGAGCTCGCCGATGCCCGGAATGTCCCCGAGCAGCGGAATCTTCTCGATCGTCTTGCGCTCATTGTCGTCCAGCAGGCCGCCGATGGCGAGGATGTCCCCGTTGTCGACGGTGAGGACCGTCTTGAACTCACGCTTGTTGAGGATGAGATCGGTCGAGCGCGGCGCAACAGGCCCTGCAACGCTGGACACTTCCTGTCGGATATAGAGCTTGATTGAGCCGGAGGAATTGACCTGCGGCTTCACGTCCAGCTGTATGCCGACGTTCTGCCGCGAAACCGTGCGGAACTGGTTTTCGAAGTTCGATGACAGCGCTTCGCCGGTCGTGATCGGCACTTCCTGACCGACGAGCAGCTTCGCTTCCTGATTGTCGAGCGTCATGATCGACGGTGTCGACAGGATATTGGAAGCAGTATCCGCCTTAACCGCATTGATGATCGTGCCGAACCAGGTGTCCTTCGCCACGGACCACAGCCCGCCGGCGAATCCACCCGTCGCGGAAAGCACCGACTGGACCGCAGCAGCCGTCACTGCATTGCCGAGCGGGCCTTCGTTCGTCGTCGTGGTGGTGCCGTCGTTCGTTGTGGTCGTCTCGTTGCTCAGCGCCTGGTTGGCGAGGCCCGCGCCGACCGTGAAGATCTGCGGCTGTGCATTGGACCAATTGGTGGCGGCAAACGGCGCATTCTTGCCGGCCAGCAGGAACTGAACACCGAGGCGCTTCGCGGCTTCATCGCCGATCTCGACGATGATCGCTTCGACCAGAACCTGCTCGCGGCGCGTGTCGAGCTGGCGAATAACTTCGCCGAGCTGGCGCTGAGCGTCGGGATTAGCGGCGACGATGACCGCGTTGGTGCCCGGATAGCGGGTCACGACTGCCGGGCCCCAGCGCACGATCCCGGTGTTGTTGGCCGCCTGCTGCATCAGCGGCGGCGAGGACTGGCCTTCGGACGGCCCCGCGCCAGTGCCTTCGCCGTGCTGGCTGCGGATGAATTCGGGAGCCGCCGACGGTTGCGTGGCTGGTTGGCCGACCAATTGCTGGAGCACCGGCAGAAGCTGCTCGGCATCGGCATGCTCGAGCCAGTAGACACGGACCTCGGTCCCGCCCGCAGCGCGAGCGTCCATTTCCTTGGCGAGACCGGCAAAGCGGGCGACCGCCGAAGAGTCGCCACGAATGGCAATCGCGTTGGCGGAGTCGACTGCCGCCACGGTGACCTGCGCCGAACTTCCCTGAAGCAAACCCTGAAGCGAGGTCGCAACTTCACGCGGCCCCATGTTCTTAAGGTAGACCATCTGCGACTTGGCCGCGCTCGCGTCGCTGGAGTCCATCTGGCGAAGCAGGCTGCGGATGCGCGAGATGTTGTCGGCAAAGTCCGCAATCACGAGGCTGTTTGCGTTCTTGTTGGCGGTCACCGATCCCTGCGGGCTGACCAGCGGCCGAACGGTATCGATCGCGCCCGGCGCCTCCATGTTGTGCAGGCGGACGATCTCGGTGACGAATTCGCTGCCCGAAGCGCCGCGACGTCCCGAGCGGATGGGTTGAGTGGCAGCACCTTCGATCTGCTGGATGCGGTATCCGCTGCGGATGGGGATCGCCACGAGACCGTTGGCCCGAAGAGTCGAGAGCAGGACCTCGAAATATTCGGAACGGCTCAGCGGGCGCTGAGTAACGACGGAGACCTTCTGGTTGACGCGGCTGTCGACGACGAACGTCTTGCCCATGACGCGGGCTGCGTCGGCGGCAAGCGCGCGCACTTCGACGTCCCGCATATTGATGCTGTATTGTGCCCCAACAGGGCTTGCGACCGCCAACAGGAGGGCGCTCGCGAAAACTCCATACTTCATTGATTCGCCGGTAAATTCAGTGGGATGGGAAGCGTCCGCGCACTCCGCTCGACCGTTAGAATCAGGCGGGCCCCTGGCGCGATACTGGCTTGTAGCTGCTGGATATCGATTAGTGACGTCACCCGGGCTCCGTTTACCGCGACAATCACGTCACCCCGTCGCAAACCCGATGCATTGAACGGAACCAAATCGCGGCCCGGCTTCACGATAACGCCGGTCACCGCCGTTCCGCTCATTCTCGGTTTGAAGCTGAACGCGTCGGCAACGGAGGTCGTTGGTTGACCGGGCGAAGCTGCCTCGGGGGCACCAGGCATGGCGATCGACTGCCGGATTCCGCCTTGGTCGAGCTCGACGCGGTCGAAGTATACCGCAGCCAGCTTCACTCCGGGAGAAACCTCTTCGCCAACCAGATAACTTCTTTGTTCGCCATCGGCCGGGCCGAGAATGGCTGAGCCGGGGATGCCGTCGCTTCCGAGGCGAGTGCCAAAGAGCTGCAGGCCGGTTGGCGCAGCGGCGCTTGCCGGCGTTCCGGCCGCGCCGGACCGGAAGAAGGGATCGACGGTCGAAAGGAGTGCGGACTGTGCTTCGGCTGAAAGAGTCCGAGGCGTCGCGGGACGCCACTCTCCGAACGGTCCGACCGGCGTCACGATGGCCCAGACCAGCTGCGTCGCGAGGACGGCCAGTGCCGCGAGGATCAAAACCTTGAGCGAAGTGTAAGAGTCGAACGACAGTCGGTGCCGAAACGGCGCAAAGGCTTGTATTTTCAAGCTCCTGAACATGGCTGGGAACGCCCTCCCCCGATTCCCGATGGGCGTTGCGCGACGTCTGACCATGGCCCGTCGAGACGGGTTTGTGGAGTCAAAATTAACCATGTTTTGGGGCGCTTCGCCGCACTTTCCGAATCCCCCGGGCGGATTGCGACGAACGAGCCAATCGGTAATGTCGCATCGGGAGAGGAGTATGCGTTGACCCTGGAGTTGAAGAGCGTCCGAAAGGCATTCGGCGCGACGCCCGTTCTCGACGACGTCACTCTCACCATTCAGTCGCGCGAATTCATCGCTTTCCTCGGTCCGTCGGGGTCGGGGAAATCCACCCTCCTCCGGATCATCGCGGGCCTGGAGACCGCCGACGCCGGCGAGGTCTTTCTCGATGGAAGGCGGATCGACAAGCTTCCGCCGGGTGACCGAGGCGTCGCAATGGTGTTCCAGCACTACGCGCTCTATCCGCACATGACCGTTCGCGAAAACATGGCGTTCGGCCTGAGGAACGCTCGCATTCCTCGCGAAGAGATCGATACTCTGATCGACGACGCCGCCCGGGTGCTTGAGATCGATCAGCTGCTCGACCGCAAGCCCGACCAGCTCTCCGGCGGCCAGCGCCAGCGGGTGGCGATCGGACGGGCCATCGTGAAACGGCCCCAGCTCTTCCTGCTCGACGAGCCTTTGTCCAACCTGGACGCAGCGTTGCGCCTCCGAACACGTGTGGAGTTGGCCCAGCTGCGCCAGCGGGTCGAAGCCTCGATGATCATGGTTACTCACGACCAGGCTGAGGCAATGACTCTGGCGGACCGGATCGTCGTATTCAACGACCGCCGCATCCAGCAGGTCGCAACGCCGATGGAAATCTACAATCGGCCGGCGAACCTTTTCGTCGCCCAGTTTGTCGGCTCGCCTGCAATGACCATCGCTCCGGCAACGATGGTGGAAGGCGACGGATCCGCGAAGGTTCAGCTCGGGGACGGCACGGTCCTCGATACGCAGGTGCCGCGCGACGGCCTGCCGGCGGACAACCTTCAGATCGGGCTCAGGCCCGAACATGTGCGCGTCACGAGAAAGGGCGGTCCGACACTCGCCGAGGTTCAGCTTGTCGAACGTCTGGGCGACCGGTCGATCGTCTACGCCAAGCTCAAGAACGGCCTCGCAATCACTGGAGAGGACAGCGGTCAAACCGACCTCAGCGTGGGCGACTGCGTTCCACTGACGATCGACGGAGCTTCCGCTCATCTCTTCGGCCCAGACGGGACCGGCTACCACCGGAAGGGCGCATGAACGCGGCGCGGCGCTGGGAAGGACTGCTTTTCGTCGCGCCTTTCCTGCTGCTCTATGCGCTCATCCTCGTATTTCCACTGCTCCGTGGAGTTTGGCTCAGCCTTCATCGCGTGGCCCTTTTCGGCCCCGGTCATTTCATTGGGCTCGAGAATTACGTGCGGCTCGCCGGCGACCCCATCTTCCATCGGTCGCTGATCAACACTTTCGTCGTTACGCTGATGATCGTCCCGCCGCTGACGGTGATCGCATTGATCCTCGCATTGGCCCTGAACCGGGCAGGTCCGACGGCGGCAGCCTTCCGCGGGATCTTCTTTTCCTCGGCGGTGCTGTCGGTCACCATCGTCACCCTGATCTGGCGCTTCGTGCTTGCGCCGGACGCGGGTGCGTTGGGAGAGTTGTGGCGGGCATTCGGGTGGGAGCCGCTGCCTTTCTTAAGCGATCCGAACCTCGTCCTACGGGCCTTGGCACTCACAACCATCTGGTGGTCGCTCGGCCTGCCGATGCTCCTATTCCTCGCCGGGCTCCAACAGATTCCCCAGGAAATGTACGAGGCCGCGGCACTCGACGGCGCGAGCAGGTGGACGGTTTTTTCGAGGATTACTTTGCCGGCGCTCAAGCGGACCACGATCCTCGTAGTTATGCTTCAGACCGCGGCCCAGCTGCAGATGTTTGGGCAGTCGCAGCTACTGACCGCGGGCGGCCCGAGCGGCGCTTCGCGCACCGCCGTTCTGTTCCTATTCGAAAGCGCCTTCGGTCGCTGGGAGCTCGGCTATGCCAGCGCGGCCGCCGAGGTGCTGTTCGTGATCATCCTTGCCGTGACCCTCACCCAATATTGGGCGACCGGGCGCGGAGCGGAGGGCGAGCGTGGCATCCGCCGTTGATCGCGGCCGCCTGACGCCGGCGGGCTATGCGGCGCTGGGCGTCGGCGCGCTGCTCATGCTCAGTCCGATCCTGTGGGCCCTGCTCCTGTCGCTCAAGAACAATGCGGAGCTTGTCGGCCATAGCGAGGCTGCGCTCCGCGGCCCCTACACGCTCGAGAATTACGCGGCGATCTTGGGTAACAGCCTAACCATGCGCTGGCTGCTGAATAGCGCCATCGTCTCGCTGGGCCAGACCGCAGGAGTGCTGATCCTCGCGAGCCTCGCCGGCTATGGCTTCTCGCGGCTCGATTTCCCGTTCAGACGGACGCTTTTCATCATCGTGTTGCTCGGTCTCGCCGTACCTAGCCAGGCAGTAATCCTTCCGCAGCACCAGCTCTTCGCCTGGCTGCACCTCCACAACAGCTATCCGGGATTGATTTTGCCGGGACTGGTCGCGCCGTTCGGCGTCTTCTTCATGACAACCTATATGCGTGCCATCCCGAAGGAGCTGGACGAGGCGGCGCTGCTCGATGGGGCGTCGCGCTGGAGGATCTTCTGGAAAGTGATCCTGCCGCTGACTGTCCCGGCCCAGTCGACGCTTGCAGTCTTCACCTTCCTCGGCGCCTGGAATGATTATTGGTGGCCGCTCATCTCGGCGACTCGAAGCGACATGTACACTCTGACCGTCGGGCTCGCGGCGAGCCAGATGAACTATGCGCAGACGAGCGGCCTCGGCTTCCTGATGGCGCAGGCGATCTTCGCGTCCATTCCAATACTGATCGTCTACATCGTCTTTCAGAAGCAGATCGTGCGGGCGATGGCGGGAACCGCGATCCGGTGAGGCGCTTCATCCTCGCAATTGTCGCTGCATTGGCGCTCGGAAGCTGCGGCCAGAACGACGGCAAGACCCACATCTATCTGCAGCGCTTCTTCGGAGAATGCGGCGCGGAATATGGCGGCTCCACCGACGTCGCCAAGGCGGAGGGCGAGTGCGGAATCATTACCTCGCTGGTGAACAGGTTCAACGCCGAGAACCCGGATCTCCACGTCGACGTCAACGTCGTCGCCTGGCCCGGTTACCCGCAGTTGACGGCGCAGATGGCGGCGCGAGACCCGCCCGACCTCGTGACGATGCACGCGGGCGTCATTTCCGATTATGCCGCCGACGGTTTGCTCGAACCGGTCGAGGATTATCTCAAGCGAGCCGGGATCAGCCCCAACGATTTCACCGATGCGACGCGGCTCGGAGTGACTATCGGCAACCGTATCTATGCCTTGCCGTGGGACACGCACGGCGGCCTTTTCCACATCAACACCGCTCTATTCGAAAAGGCAGGTCTCATGCGGAACGGCAGGCCGGTGCTTCCCAACTCTGCGGAAGAGCTGCTTCAGCAGGCTCGGCAGTTCCGGCAGCGGACCGGCAAGCCCTATCTCATCCAAAGCAATGTCGGCGATCCGGCCTACGCAGCGCGCAACCAATATACCTACATGATGGCGCAGGGCGCCGTGCTGTTCCCGGATACGAGGCACATCCGGCTCGCAACCCCCACCGGATACAAGGTCGCGGCCTTCTTCAGGCAGATCAACCAGGAGCATCTTGGAACGCTCAACATGGACACGCCCGCGGCGATCGCGGCCTTCGTCAGCGGCGAAGGAGGCATCTACCCGACGGGCACGTGGATGATCGGTTCCTTCGAGCAGGAGGCCGCGACCCCCGGTCGGCCGCTGTACAAGCACTATGCCGTCTACCCCTATCCGCGGCTGTGGGGAGAGCGCCTTCAATATGTCAGTGGCCACGCCTGGGTCGTGCCTGCGCGGAAGCGAACGGCGAAGCAAAAGGACGCGATTGCCCGCTTCTTCCGCTACATGGCCGATCATAATTACGACTGGGTTCGCACCGGCCATTTGCCGGCCTTCAAGAAGGTGCTCGCCGACCCACGCTTCGCTGCCCTACCCCACCGCGCCGATATTGCACCACTTGCGGAACTTGGCCGCCCATTGCCGAGCTACGTGCGACGGCAGAATGCGATCGAAGGAATCGTCGGGGAAGAGATGGTCGCGGGGTTCATCGGGCAGAAGCCCATCGACGGCGCGCTAAAGCAGGCCGAAGAACGAACAAACACCTTACTCGGCGAGCTCGACTAAGCCTGTAGCCGCCCGGTCACTTCAACGTGCAATTAACATAAGTTGCTCAAGACGCGCTTGTAACCCTCTGCAACGAGGCACATACCTCGACCGTAACCGGCGCTGGGGACTGCGGCGGGAACAGGGGAAAAAGATGCGGCGTACCAGCACCATTCTGTGGTCGACCTCGGCCACGGCCTTCGCACTTTGCGCGACACCGGCTTTTGCCCAGGACACGGCTCAACCAGCCTCACCCCCCGATCCGACGATTCAGGCGCAGGCAAATGACGCTGCTCAGACCGTCAGTGGCGAGGATCAGGCGACCACCGACAACGATGCGATTGTCGTTACGGGCCTTCGCCGATCGCTTCAGTCGGCGCAGAACATCAAAAGGAATTCCGACCAAGTCGTCGACGCTATCGTCGCCGAGGACATTGGCAAGCTGCCCGATATAACCGTCTCCGATACGGCCGCCCGCATCCCGGGCGTCCAAGTCGAGCGTTCTGGCGGCGAAGCGAACCGTGTTCTTCTGCGTGGTCTGGACGAGCGGTTCTATGCAACGACATACAACGGCCGCGAGATCTTTACCGCGGAGACGCGCTCCGTCGCCTTGCAGGATTTCCCGGCGGGGGCGATCTCGGCCGTGGAAGCCTTCAAGACTTCGACCGCCAATCTCGTCGAACCGGGCCTCGCGGGCTTGGTCAACGTGCGCTCGCGGCGGCCGTTCGATTTCAAGGGTCTGGAAGTCGCCGGTTCCGCTTGGGGTGTGTACACCGAAAACGCGAAGGACCTGGAACCCAATGGAGCCCTGCTAATCAGCGATCGCTGGGATGTCGGCGGCGGTGAAATCGGGGCTTTGATCAATTTCTCCTACACGCGAATGCACTTCGAAGACTGGGTGCGGCGTCACGGCTTCTTCATTGCCGACCTCGGCAACCCCTCCGTCGGCCGTTCGCCCGATTGGCCCGAGATCCATTACAACGAGTCAGAGCGCTGGCGACCCTCGATCAATGGGGCGCTTCAATACCGCGACGGCGATCTCCAGCTCTACGCTGAAGGCCTGTGGCAGGGCTATCGCGAGCACCAGCACGATCGGGATTGGGAACAGCCACTCTGGAGCTGTGGCCGACTCGGCGTAGACCCTGGCGCGGCCTCCTATTCCAACATTGTCTATCGAGATGGCTCTGATGCGGTGGTCAGCGGGACCGTCACGCAACCGGGCTGCGTGGGACAGACTCGTGGTTTCCAGGGTGCAACGCCACGCACTACCAACACGTACCAGTTCGCGGTTGGCGGCAGCTACGACGCTGGCCCACTGCAGGTCACCGCTGACCTCGCGCGGACCAAGAGCAAGTTCAAGCTGCGGACCGAGAGCGTCGATTACCAGCTCAACACAAACGACTTCAGCGTCGACTGGTTTACCGGAGAGGATTCGGACGACGACGGACCGACCTTCCAGGTCGTCGGTCTCGATCCGACCGACAAGTCGCTCTACAATTTCCGCGGCTTTTTCGAGGATTATCTCGATGCCAAGGGGGACGACTGGCAGGCACGTCTAGACTTTGAATATGACACCGGCCTCAACGCGCTGCCGAAGTTCCAATGGGGTGTGCGTTACGTCGATCGCAAGGCTTCGCGCACGGCGGGATCCTATTACTGGGATCTCTTCAACGTTGGCGGGCCAATCACCAACGTACCGCTCGATTACCAGCTATTCGACAAGGGCTTCCGCGGCGATGATTTGAAGCCGTTCCCGCTGACCTGGTACGCGCCGACGTATGACAGCATTCACGACAATCTGACGGAACTCCGTCAATTCAGCATCGCGCGATGCCTGGCGGCTGGACGACCCGCTAGTGCCTGCGGTTCAGTCGACGGACCGCCCGTCGACCCCACCCGAACCTTCCGCATCAAGGAAACCTCACTTGCAGGCTACGCGCAGGCGAACTTCCTTTTCAACGTTGGCAGCACCTCGATCGACGGCTTGCTCGGGGTACGGATCGTCAAGTCGAAGGACACATCGCACGGGACGCAATTCAGCATCCCAAGTCCTGTGGAGATCAGCGTTTCGAACTCATATACGGACGTGCTTCCCAACGCGAACCTCAACATTCACTTCAGTCCGGAGTGGACGCTGCGATTGGCCGCGACCAAAACGCGGACGCGTCCGTCGTTCGAACAGCTGAACCCATCGCTGCACCTCGACCAGTTCGACGCAAACTGCGATCCGCAACTGGTCAACTGCATCAGAACCGGTTCCGCAGGAAACCCGAACCTGAATCCGCTCAAGTCCACGAACTACGATGCAAGCCTCGAATATTATTTCTCGCGAACCGGCTTCGCGTCCCTAGCGCTGTTCCACCGCAACCTGCGCGGCTTCATCGCCAACATAGCCACGCAGTATCCGGATCCTGACCCCGAGAGCGGCTTCCCGCTGATCATCACGCAGCCGACCAACACCAATAAGGGCAAGGTCCAAGGGATGGAGGCGCAGGTCAGCACCTTCTTCGATTATGATTGGGCGCCCAACTTCCTCCGCTCGTTCGGCGTGCAGGCGAATGCGACGTACATCGACGCCAAGGCCGACTTTAATATCTTCCAGCCCGACAATCCGAACCACAGCGTTCGACGCCTGCGCATTCCGGGCGTGTCGAAGTGGACCTACAATCTCGTCGGCATGTACGAGAATGGCGGCTTCACCGCGCGCCTCGCGTACAATTGGCGGACCAAATATCCAGAAGGCGACCTCAGCGAACGCGACGGCTTCTTCACGTTGCAGGGGCTTGCGCACCCGAGCGACCGACTGGACTGGTCGAGCAGCTATGCCTTCAACGACAACCTGACCGTGTTTCTCGACTGGACGAATATCCTCAAAAATCCGTTCAAGTCGGACATCGTCCGAGTGCAGTACGCACCCGCCGGTGAGATCTTCCGCACAGAGCAGTTCCCCATGGTCGTGCGCTTCGAGGAGCGCGTCCTGTCTGGCGGCATTCGCTTCCGCTTCGGCGGTGAGTCACGCGGGACTGCACCGGCGCCTGCGCCGCTTCCACCGGCTCCGCCGCCACCGGTCGAAGCGGCTCCGGAGTCGGCACCTCCGCCGCCTCCGCCGCCGCCTGCTCCTGAGCGCGGCTAAATCATAACGGAAGCGCCCGGGCGATCATCGTTCGGGCCTTTTTCTCCCGCAAGCTCTCGCCGATCTGGGGCTTGCCGTCCTTCCAGAAGAGTGGCGCGATGTAGAGGAAACGCTCGCCCTCCGCGGGCCGGCACCCGCTTGTCGCAGCCCAGGCATGGAAAGCGATGAAATGGCGTTCCCCGACTGAGAAGATCGCCGGGTGGCCCGGCCCACTGAGACAGCCGGCCTCCCGGTCATTGAAGCTGTGCAACAGCGGGTTCTCCGTTGCATCCTTGCACGGGCCCAGTGGGCCTGAGCAGTTCGCGTACCCTGTCGCGTAGTTGGATAGGCGCTCCCTCGGATAGTCCCAGCCATAGAACGCCGCGGAAAAGAACAACTGATAGCCGCCAGGCGACTTCGCCATCGACGGCGCCTCGATCAGCTTCCACTCCCAGGCTGCGTCGTCCTGGACCAGTGCGACCGCATCGCCGGAAACGCTCAGTCCGTCGTCCGACAGCCGCTGTCCCCAGATGATTGTGTGCTTCCCGACGGCATTCCCGTCGCTCTTGTAGTAGAGATAGAGCTTGCCGTCGGCGTCGCGGAATGGGCTCGCGTCGATAGTCCCGCCCTGGTCCGTCTGGCAGACTAGCGGGTTCGGGCGAGTGTCGACAAAGGGACCCTTCGGATTATCAGCGAAGGCAACTCCGACGCATTGCTTGCCGACGTTGGCGGACGCCGCCGTATAATAGAGCACCCACTTGCCGCCGACCTGCATCACTTCCGGCGCCCAGGTCCGACCCTCCTTTGCCCATGAAGCCAACCGCGGCATCCCATCCGCCCGCCGGCCCTCCCCGCTGGTCACCTGCGACCAGTGCAAGAGATCCTTTGACGTGAGCATCGGCAGGTTCGGCCCATCGTTCGTCGAGTAGGCGATGAACTCGCCATTATTGAGGACGATGTGAGGGTCGGGGAAGTTGTCCCTGTAGACCGGAACAAAGCTCGGCTCCGCCGTGGAGGAGACAGACCAGGCAGCCGCCAGCAAGGCCGCGGCGTGGATGAAAGTACGAAGCACAGGCATCGGAAAGTCCTCTCGATGCGGGAAGGTGAAAGGGGCGTGTCCTTAGCATGGCGCTTTAGGCTTCCAAATGGCGGGAGAGCGCCGCTATCGTCGGAGCATGTATCGCTTACTCGGCGCTGCCGCTGCCGCCCTCCTCGCGCTCGGCTCATGCGCAGCCCCCCAGCCGCTCGCGCCGAGCGCCTGGTCTAATCCGGTCATCGATTCTGACTTCCCCGATCCCGCGATATTAAGGACCCCTGACGGCTATTATTACGCCTATGCGACGCAGACGGAACGTGACGGTAAATGGCTGAACCTGCAGGTCGCTCGGTCGCGGGACTTGATCCATTGGGATCATCTGGGCGACCCGCTGCCGGTGAAGCCCACTTGGGCTGCCAAGACGCAAGACTTCTGGGCACCCGACGTGATCCGCGATGGCTCGCGCTATCTGATGTACTATTCTGCCAAGCCCGACACGGCTGACGAGCGGCACGGCCTCTGCCTTGCAGTCGCGACCGCTTCGCGTCCTGAGGGCCCTTTTACCGACATGGGCAAGCCCCTGCTCTGCGGCGAGAGCTTCGTGAACATCGATCCGATGGCCTTCGACGATCCAGCGACGGGCAAGCGGCTCCTTTACTGGGGCTCGGGGTTCAAGCCGATCAAGGTGCAAGAATTGTCCGCCGACGGGATGTCCTTTGCGCCGGGTAGCGCGCCGAAGGAGCTCGTCTTTCCCAATCCGGTGAAGGACCAGTTTCCGGTCCTGGTCGAGGGTGCCTGGGTCGAGCGGCGAAACGGCCGGTATTACCTCTTCTATTCGGGCGACAATTGCTGCGGCAAGAAAGCGAATTATGCGGTCATGATAGCCCGCTCGCGAAGCGCGACAGGACCGTTCGAGACGCTCGCGCAGGCGAATGGCACTCCGCAAAGCATCCTCCTTCAGAAGCACGAAAACTGGATGGCTCCGGGTCACAATTCAATCGCAACGGATGATCGCGGGAACGATTGGATTCTCTATCACGCCGTGGACATTCGCCGGCCACGGACCAAGCCCACGGACGAGGTGAACACCCGCCGGGTGATGCTCGTCGATCGGATTGAATGGCGCGACGGCTGGCCCGTCGTCGTGAGCGCGAACTGACCATGAAACGAAGGACCCTCATTGCCGCGTCCCTGGCAGCGCTCGCGTCTCCCGCGCAGTCGCAGCAGGCTCCCGTCCGTCCCGGTCCGCCCCCGACCGTTCCGCTGAAGAACGGCGCGGAGGTCAGCAACGGTGCGGCCACGATAAGAGTGACGGCCGTGACGGATTCGATCCTCCGTGTTCGAATTGCGCGGGACCACGACTTTCCGGAGGACGCGAGCTGGGCAGTGCCCGCAGCCATTCGAGCGAGAAGCGTCGCGGTCGAGCCTCTCGCCAGTGGCTTCGAAACGGGGTCGCTGATCGTGGCGATCAACCCGAACACGCTCGGCCTGATGGTCAACGATCGCCAGGGCCGGCGGATTCATTTCGACGCAGCAAATGCGCTGAGCTTTGACGGCGTCAAATTCACTCTGCGCAAGACGATGATGCGCGACGAGAGCTATTACGCGCTCGGCGACAAGACCGGCCCGTTCAACCGGCGCGGCGCGAGCTACGTCAACTGGAACACCGACGCCTGGGGTTTCGATCGCGGCACGGACCCGATTTACAAATCCATCCCCTTCTACATCGCTAGCGGCGGCGAAGGCGGCGCATACGGCCTGTTCCTCGACAACAGCTTCCGCAGCGCATTCGATTTCGGCCATCGCGACGATGGAACGCTGGCGATCTCGGCAGATGGTGGACCGATCGATTATTACATCATAGCCGGGCCGAGCGTCGCCGAGGTCGTCCGGCGCTACACGGACCTGACTGGCAAGGCGCCCATGCCCCCGCGCTGGGCGCTCGGCTTCCAGCAATCCCGCTGGAGCTACATGAGCGATACGGAGGTGCGCGACATCGCGAAGCGCCTTCGTTCCGAGCGCATCCCGGCTGACGTCCTCTGGCTCGACATCGACTTCCAGGATCGCAGTCGGCCGTTCACGACCAACCCGAAGACCTTCCCATACCTGAAGGGTCTTGCCAGTGATCTGAGGTCGCAAGGCTTCAACCTCGTCACGATCACGGATCTTCACGTCGCCCACGTCCCGAACCAGGGCCATGCGCCTTACGACAGCGGCGCGGCCGGTAACCATTTCCTGAAGAACCCGGACGGAAGCACATACGTCGCACCGGTCTGGCCGGGGCCGTCCGTCTTCCCCGACTTTACGCGCAAGGCCAGCCGCGACTGGTGGGGCAGCCTTTACGAGGATTTCGTCGCCGACGGCATCGCCGGCTTCTGGAACGACATGAACGAGCCGGCGATCTTCGAGACGCCGACCAAGACCATGCCGATCGACACAGTGCACCGGATCGAGAGCGACGACTTTGCGCCGCGCACGGCCAGTCATGCCGAGGTCCACAACGTCTACGGCATGGAAAACAGCCGGGCGACCTACGAGGGCCTGCTCAAGCTACGCCCGAACGTTCGGCCCTTCGTCATGACGCGGGCCACGTTCGCGGGAGGGCAGCGCTATGCGGTGACATGGACGGGCGACAACAGCTCTACCTGGGACCACCTGAAGCTCGCGGTCCAGCAGATGCTGAACCTGAGCCTGTCCGGTCACGCGTGGTCGGGGGCGGACGTCGCGGGTTTCGTCGGCGGAGCGAGCCCTGAGCTGATGACCCGCTGGTATGAGATTGCAGCATTCACGCCCATCTTCCGCAGCCACTCCGCGCATGATGCGCCGCGGGCCGAGCCCTGGGTAGACGGGCCGGATCATCTCGCCATCCGCAAGCGCTTCATTGAAGAGCGCTATCGGCTGCTGCCCTACCTCTATTCATTGGCGGAGCAGAATTCGCGAACCGGGGACCCGATCATGCGCCCGGTGTTCTACGACTATCCGGCCATGGCGAAGGCGCCCTGCGATCAGTCTATGGCCTTCACCGTCGGCCGCGACCTGCTTGTGGCGCCGCCCCCCAACTTGACGTCTCCGCAGCCGTATGGCGTTTGCCTGCCATCCACGGGCTGGTACGACTATTGGAGCGGCCGCCGTATCGACGACGATAAGGTCAGTCAGCCAAATGAGCTCGGCCGCCTTCCCGTCTATGTCCGTGCCGGCGCCATCATCGCTCGGCAGCCGGTGACTCAATCCACGTCCGAGCTGCCGAGCGGGCCCCTTTCGATCGACATCTTTCCCGGCCCAGACTGTCAGGGAGAGATATACTGGGACGACGGGGTGAGCATCCGCGGCCAGTCGCTTCGGCAAACCATCCGCTGCACGCAGGGCAAGGACGGCCTGATGATTCACTTCGAGAAGCGCGTAGGCAGCTACAAGCCCTGGTGGAAGCAGATCGAAGTGACGGTGCACGGCTGGACGGGTCCCGTGCGTGTCCGCGCCAGCGGCGAGACGATTCCTGCGGTCGCGGACGAGAACGCCCAAATCGTCGCATTCACCTTGCCCCATCCGACGCGGGAGTCCGACATCGTGATCAACCGGTTCTAGCGATGGAAGTCATCCGTCCGTCGAAGCCGCGGCTGTTGCTGTTCGCCTTCGGGGACTTTGCCTTCAATCTGTACTGGCAGAGCGTGATGCTCTTCCTCTTGTTCTACTACACGGACGCGCTCGACCTGCCGATCGCGATTGCCGCGACGACCTACATGATCGCTTCCGTCTGGGACGGCATCGCCAATTTCGTCGCCGGGCTGGTCGTTGACCGGCGACATGCGACCTTGCGATACGGAGCCATTCTTGTCGCGGGTGCTGTACCGCTCGGCGCCTGTTTCATGCTGATGTACATGCCGCCGCTAGCGACTGGCGGCTGGGCAGTAGCGATCATCCTGGCAGCTCATCTCCTCTTCCGGACTGCTTATGCCGCGGTGAACGTGCCCTATCTGGCGATGACCGCGCGGGTGAGTTCGGACGAAGGTGACCGGGCCTTCGTCGCCGGAACGCGCATGATGTTCGGTACGGCGGCCGGCGTCGTAGTCGCCTTGTGCACCGTTCCCGTCGGGCGCTGGCTGACCGGATCGACGGCCTCGCAGAGCTATTTCCTCGCGGCATCGCTGTTCGCCGGCATTGGAACCGTGATCCTCATCTTCGTGGGTGCAACCTATCGCGAGGGCACGACAATCGACCGGCCGCTACCGGGCAGCGTGAAGGTCGCGCTGGTCAGCCTGTTGCGCAACCGGGCGTTCGTAACTCTGAGCGCCTCAATGATGGCGATGATCGTAGCGATCACGGTCATCAACAAGTCGGTGCTTTATTACTTCAAATATCTACTCAACGACCCCGAAGCCGGGCAACTGGCGCTCGCTTCGATGGGTGTCGTTAGCGGCATTGCCATTCCATTGTGGATGATGCTCGGCCGCATGGTCGGGTTGCGCGCCCTCTGGTTCATCACGGCGGGCCTGGGCATCGCCGCGCTCCTTGTCTTCGCGGCCGTCGACGTGCACGAATCCGGCCTGATGCAGTTGTTCCTGATCACGCTGCAGGTGATGATCGTCGGGCTGAACTTCGTCTTCTGGGCGATGCTTCCCAACACGGTTGAATATGGCGAACGAGCGACCGGCCTGCATGTCGAGGGCGCAGTCTTCGGGGTTGCCGCGCTTCTGCAGCGCATTGCCATCGGCATTGCAACCGCGATCCTCGGCTGGAGCTTCGCATCCGCCGGATATATCGCGAACGTCCAGCAGAGTGCGGGCACGATCAGCGGAATGCGGGCGACGATCGTGGTCGTTCCGGTCGTGTTCCTCGCCCTCTCCTGCCTCGCGATGTTGTCCAACCCTCTCGGGCGGCAGGCGAGGAATCGGAAAGAGCTCGAGCCCGAACCGATCTAGGCGGTCAGCTCGAACGTTCCGTGGACGCCCTCGGATTCCGCCGACGGCGCGATCCAGACATCGAATGATCCGGGTTCGACGACCGGCTTGTTGGCAACACCGTAGAATTGCAGGTCCGCCGGCCGCAGGGTGAAGCGGACGACATCTGACTGCCCCGGGGCGAGCTTGATCTTCCGGAACGCTTTCAACTCCCGAACGGGGCGCGTGATGCTCGCGACGGGGTCGTGGATATAAAGCTGCACGACTTCCTCCGCGGCACGCGAGCCGCGGTTGGTGATGCGGGCGCTGACGGTGATCTCGCCGTTCATTGAGAGGTCCGGTGCCCCGAGCGTGAAGTCGCTGTATTCGATCTTGCCATAGGTCAGGCCGTGGCCGAACGGATAAAGTGCAGAGTTCGTTATACCCCGGAAGCGCGCCTTGTAAGGCTCGAGCTTTGGATCGGGGTTTGGCCGGCCGGTAGGCCTGTGTGCGTAATAATAAGGCTGCTGGCCGGAACGCTGGGGAAAGCTCGCCGGAAGCCTCCCGGAAGGACTGTAGGCGCCGAACAGCACGTCGGCGATCGCATTGCCCGTCTCGGTTCCGAGGAACCAGGTCGCAAGAATGGCCTGCGCATTGGCCACCGCGCCCTCCAGCGCCAAAGCGCGTCCGTGCTTCAGCACCACGACGGTCGGTTTGCCAACTTTCGCGACCGCCTCGGCAAGTTCCTGCTGGGGCTGCGGAACGGTGATCTCGGTTCGCGATTGGGCCTCACCCGACATGTTCTGGCCTTCGCCGATGGCGAGAACGACGATGTCCGCCTTCTGCGCGGCGGCTACGGCCTCGGCAATTCCGCCTGGCACCGGTTCCTCCGCGCCTGAGCCCTGGGCGATAATCAATGAATTCTTGTCGGCAATCGCTCCGCGCACGCCGGTGGCGAGATCGACGGCCTTTTCGTCTGAACCGTAGACCACCCACGGCCCGATAAGGTCGTGCTGGCCGGCAGCGAACGGACCGATCAGAGCAATCGTTTTGCCGGAGCGCGGAAGCGGCAGCAGGTCGCCCTCATTCTTAAGCAGAACGATCGACTTGCGGCCGGACTCGCGCGCCAAAGCGCGATGACGCGGAAGCATCGAACGCGATTGCTCCCGCTTCTCGTCGATGCGGCGGAACGGGTCCTCGAAGAGGCCGAGCATGTGCTTGGCAGCGAGCACGCGCAGGACCGAAACGTTCAATAGATCTTCGGGCACTTCGCCCTTGCGGACGAGGTCGGGCAAATGCTGACGATAGATGCCGCTCTGCATGCTCATGTCGACGCCGGCGAGGAAGGCGAGCCGGGCAGCGTCGCGCCGATCCTTCGCATAGCCCGCCGCGATCATTTCCTCGTCGCCAGTATAGTCGGAGACGACGAAGCCCTGAAAAGCCCATTCGCCGCGTAGCAAATCCGTCTGCAGCCAGCGGTTTGCGGTGGCCGGGACTCCGTTGATCTCGTTGAACGACGCCATCGCAGACATCGCGCCGGCGTCGAACGCCGCTTTGTAGGTCTGCAGATAAACCTCGCGGAGAGTCCGCTCGGACATGTTGACGATATTGTAGTCTAGCCCCGATTCCGCCGCTCCATACGCTGCGAAATGCTTCACGCAGGCGAGGAAGTGCTCGTTCGACTTCAGGTTTGCGCCCTGGAAGCCCTGGACTCGAGCGACTGCGAAAAGGCTGCCCAACAGCGGATCTTCACCGCCTCCTTCGACGCCGCGTCCCCAGCGCTGGTCGCGCGCCACGTCGACCATTGGAGAGAAATTCCAGTCGATGCCCGCGCCGGACGCCTCATAGGCCGCAACTTCCGCAGTGCGGCGGGCGAGATCGGGCTCGAAGCTTGCGACCTCTGCCAGCGGCACAGGAAATATCGTGCGATGCCCGTGAATGATATCGGCCGCGAAGATCAGCGGAATCTTCAGCCGAGATTCCGTGACCGCGGCATTCTGCATGATGCGCGCCATGCGGGCGCCGTTCCCGTTGAAGACGCCGGTAAGCTGGCCTTGGCGCGCCTCTCCAACCTGCTTCGGAAAATTGCTGTTGCTCGGTGGATTGAGTGCCGCGGCGACGCCGCCGCCCCAGGCGGAGGCCATAAGGCTGAGCTGACCCGCTTTTTCCTCCAGCGTCATTCGCCCGATCAGCGAGTCCACGAACGCCGGAACATCCAGCTTTCCCGCAGTCTGCAGCAAAGCGCGCGCCGGACTTGCCAGCCATGCCGCCATTGCGCCGGCGCCCATCAACGCGGCCCTTCGTGAAACGCGCGTGTCGAGCATCTCTCTCCCCTCGTTCAGCGCTTCGGCAAGCGCTGCGGCCTTTGGCCCGATTTGAATCCTTGACGCAATATGTAACCGGTTACATGACGCAGGCCCAAACCAATTGCAATCGGCTTGGCCGTGACATTTGCTCGATCTATTGCTGTTAGGAACGCATGGCTGAAGCGACGATCCGGGATGTAGCACGCCGGGCACAAGTCTCGGTAGCGTCCGTTTCGCGAGCGCTGAACAATCTCGCGAACGTCAGCGAGCGCACCCGGACACGCGTGAACGACGCCGTCCGGGAGCTTGGCTATGTGCCTCATGCCGGTGCTCGCAGCCTTAGCCTCGCGCGCACAAATGCGATCGGCGTCGTCCTTCCCGACCTTCACGGCGAATTTTTTTCCGAAATCGTGCGCGGCATGGACAAGGAAGCGAACAGCCGCGGCTACCTGCTACTATTGTCAAACACGCATACCGGGTCGGCCCAGGCCGCGAACGCGCTCAAGGCGCTTCGCGGTCGCGTCGACGGCATGATCGTCATGGCCCCGCACCTTTCGGAGGATGATCTCGCCGGTGCCCTGCCAGCAACGACGCCGGCAGTCTTCGTCAACACCCCCGCGGTCGAGCATGACGGCATTCGGCTGGACAATGCAGCAGGCGCGCAGGCCGTCGCGAAGCATTTCATCGAGCTCGGCAGGAAGCGCATCGTTCACATCGCGGGTCCCCGGGGCAATGTCGACGCCGAGGAACGGGCAGAGGCCTTCCGCCAGGCTCTCCTTGGTAGTGGGCTCGATCTGGAAATCGTGAACGGAGACTTTTCGGAAGAGTCCGGCGAAGATTGCACGCGGTCTCTTCTTGAATCAGGCGCCGCCTTCGACGCTTTGTTCGCGGCCAACGACATGATGGCGAGCGGTGCCCTCCAGGCGCTCCGTGACGCTGGGCTTTCAGTACCGGAAGATGTCGCGGTTTCTGGATTCGACGACATCCCTCTTGCGAGACATATCGGCCTGACCACTGTCCGTGTGCGGATCGACGAGCTCGGTCAGCGCGCGATCGAGCGGCTGCTGAGCCTCGTTGAGGGCGACGAGGATGCGCGGGGCCAGGAACTTCATCCACCCGAGCTCGTCATCCGTACAACCACCCTCCCGAAGTAGTTGTCCATTGATCATCACCGACCGCCGCTCGCTCCTGAAAGGCTCGTCATTACTATTCGCAGGAACCACTCTTCCGGGTTGCGCGCCGATGCTGCTATCGAGCTCCGCGCGCACGCTACCCCCATTCTACGAAGAGATTGAACGGCGCACGTTCCGCTTCTTCTGGGACACGGTGAACCGCTCGAACGGGCTTGTCCCGGACCGCTGGCCGGCACCGTCCTTCTGCAGCATCGCCGCCGTAGGTTTCGCGCTTCCTGCCTATACTCACGGCGCCGAGCGCAGGTGGTGCACGCGTGAAGAGGCGCGCGATCTCACGCTCACGACTCTGCGCTTCTTCTGGAACGCACCGCAGGGGCCCGAACGAACCGGCCGCTCCGGCTACAAAGGCTTCTTCTATCACTTTCTCGATATGGAATCCGGCGTTCGCTACCGGAACGTCGAGCTTTCCAGCGTGGACACGACGATCCTTCTACTCGGTGTCCTCTTCGCGGGTGCCTATTACGATCGAGACGATCCAGCGGAGCGCGAAATCCGGAAGCTGGCGGGGGCACTCTTCGCGCGGGCGGATTGGAACTTCTTCCGATCGGACGGTCGCGCCGCGATTTCGATGGGATGGCATCCAGAAGGAGGACTGATCCCAGCGAGCTGGATCGGATATAACGAAGGGATGATGGTCAATGTGCTGGCGCTCGGCGCGCCGGTGCATTCAGCTCCGGACAATTTGTGGGAGCAATGGACTGCGCCTTACGAGCAGGTTTGGCGGGGCGAGGGCCCAACCCGCCGCCTCGGCTTCGCTCCCATGTTCGGCCACCAGTACAGCCACATCTTCATCGATTTTCGCGGCATCTTCGACGCGCCCATGCGTGAGGCGGGCTTTGATTATTTTGAGAACAGCCGCCGAGCGACTTATGCGCAGCGCGCCTATGTCGCCGCGAACCCGATGGGCTGGGCGGGTTATTCGGACCGGATCTGGGGACTCACCGCCTGTGACGGACCGGGGGACTTCAGGCTGCCATTCAAGGGTCGGCAGACGCAGTTCTACGGTTATGCCGCGCGCGGTCCTCTCGGCGAGCCCGACGAGCGTGACGACGGCACGATTGCCCCGACGGCCGCGCTCGGCTCGCTGCCTTTCGCACCCGAGATCGTCGTGCCGGCCGCCGAGGCACTGCTGAAGGACCATGGAACGCGCATCTTCGACCGCTACGGTTTCAAGGACAGTTTCAACCCGAGCTTCACCTACTCGGACGTTCGACCTCAGCGGGGCTCGGTCGATCCAAGGAACGGCTGGGTTGCCGCCGATTATCTCGGCATCGACCAAGGCCCGATTTTGCTGCAGGCAGCGAATTATCGCGACGATTTCGTCTGGAAATACATGCGCCGAGTTCCGGCAATCCGGATCGGTCTCAAGCGAGCCGGATTCACGGGCGGCTGGCTCGGCTGAACGATCAGCCGAGCCTCAAATTCGAAACTAGAACTTGAAGCCGGTCCCGACTTGGAAGCTCCGCGGCGGACCGATCAGCACGGCGGGAGCGTCAGTTGGGTGAGCCCCGCAACACGCGTCGTTATAGGCTAGGTTGTCGCGGTTGAAGAGGTTGAAGACCTCCGCCCAAACCGACAGCTCGCCAGGGCCGAAGTTGAATGACTTCAGCAGTCTGAGGTCGAGTTGCGCGAACATACGGTCCCGGCCGAAATTGCCCTTCCGGATGTTCGTTCCGAACCCGTTCGTTTCGCCATCGATGATGAGCTGGGGAACGCCCGACGCGATTGTCGCCAGGCCTGAAAGCTTGAGGCCCCACGGCATATCGACAATGCCGTTGGCGACAAGCCTGTGCCGCTCATCGCCTGAGTTCGGCTCGAACGGCACGAACCGCGGGTCAGGCCGGTCGAACTCGAACTGATATCCCCGCTGCTTCGAGTACGCGAGCGTGTAGGCAAGGCCAAAGCCATAACCCGAACTCCTCGTGTAGGGCTTGTCCACGGTGACGAAAACGCCGTGATACCGGGTTTTACGATAATTCGTGCCCGCGACGACGTTGCTATACCCGTTGATCAGCGGAATGGTCTGCATGAAACCATTGGCGTCTGGCTGCGTCCGATTGAGCGGCAAGTAGCCGAGCTGATCCTTGCCGACCGTGTAATTGTAGGTGAGCGAGGTCTGCAGCGCGCCGAGCCGCTGGCGAACGCCGACACTGAACTGATCGGTGTAGGGCGTCTCAAGATTGTTCGGAATTACGCGCAACTCGGTCGTACCGGGAGAGGTCGGGTCTGCTGCCAGGCTGTCGAGAAGAGCCTGAAACCCTTCCGGTGTCAGATACTGAGGCTGGAAGACGACCGTCGGATGCCCCTCACGTGGAAGGCCATCGAGCGAGAAAAAGAGCTCACCCGCACGGAATTGAGCCAGCAGCGTTTCCTCGGCGGCGTTGCGGAACAGAGTGCGATCGTAATAGCGACCGTAGCCGCCGAAGATCACCGTCCGCTGGTCCTGGTTCACGTCGTACGAGAAACCGATCCTCGGCGCGATATTATTGTAGTCGGTCTTCCGGTTGTGACCGGTAGAAATATAGTCGTCGACATCCCAGAACGCCCCCGCCGATAGCGGGTTCGCATCGAGCGCACGCAGTGCCTCAACCGCACGAGCGGGTGTCACGAAGTCGGGATTGCGTCCGTTCGTATCGACGTCCCAGCGGATGCCCGCGTTGATCGTCAGATGCCGGTTCACCGCCCAATCGTCCTGCGCAAACAGTCCGATCTGGGTCGTGCTCTGGCCATAATTGGGGTCGCCGCCCCCAAAGTTGACCTTGTCGGGGAAACTGAAATCGAGGCCGAGGGCCTCGACGTTTCGGAATAGGAATTGCGGATTGGCATTCGGTCCGCTGCCGCCCACGCGGAACTTCTGGAACGAAAGCTTGCCCCCCAACTTGATCAGATGATCGCCGTTCCAATGCACATCCGTGAGGCTGAAATTGTCGCGGAAGGTAAGTCCCTTCTGCTTCACCACCTGGAAGTCCGCGCGACCTCCGATGTTGATGACTCCATCGTAGATCTGTCCGAACCCCGCCGAGAAATCGCTCCCGAATTCCAGGTCGGACTTCAGGTAATCGGCCGTGAGTTCGTTGACGAAGCCGTCGCCGTTCCAAAGATGCCGTGCCCGGCCGGTGTAGACGTCGTTCTTGACATGAGAACCGCGCTCGCGCGCATCGAGGTTGCCGAAGTCGCGAAGATCGGTTTCCTTGCGAATGCTTCCGGTCACTTCGAGCGTCTGATCCGGATTGATCTCCCAGTTCAACTTGGCGAAGCCGAGATGTTCACGGAAGGGACTCGCAAAGCTCCCCCGGAAGTCATTCACGTCGAACGGTAGCGTCGCCTGAAGCGCCGGAGTTCCGCTGGGCACGACGGTGCGCGCGCGGTCCTGGATATTGGCTTCGTAGTTGGCGAAAAAGAACAGCTTGTCCTTGATGATCGGGCCGCCGAGTGCCGCACCATATTGTTTCCGCTCGAGCGGGGGCTCGTCGACGTTGTCGCGACGCATGAGCGCGTCCCGAGCAATCATTCTTTCGTCCTGGTAGGTGCCGAAGAGTTCGCCGTGGAAATCATTGGTACCGGACTTCGTCACGGCAGTGATGATTGAGGTCGCGGCGTCCTCATATTCCGCTTTGAAGTTCGAGGTCAGCACCCGGAACTCCTGCACCGCAAGCTGCGAGAAAGGATTACCGCGGCTGACGTCCAGGCCGACGATTCCGCCCTGGTTAACGTTACTCTTCAAGCTTACGCCGTCGATGAAGACGTTCACCTGCGGTCCGCCCAGTGACTCGCCGTCGCGGTCACCACCGACGCCCGCTCCGCTAAACGTCTGCCTGAATTCGGACTGGTTGACCTTGATGCCGGGAGCGAGCGCCGCGAAATTGAGGAAGTTGCGATTGTTCTGGGGTAGATTCTCGATCTGGTCGCGGCTGACGTTAGTAGCAACCTCGGAGGTCTTCGTCTCAACCAGCCGGCGGCCGGTGACGACGATTGCTCCGCTCTCGGCAGTAGTAGCAGCTTCTGCCGCGGGGGCCGCTGGTGCCCTTGCATCCAGATCGAGCGTCGCAGTCTCACCGACGCCGATGATCACTCGCTGCGTGCCGACAGGAGCCCCCCCGCCAGTCGCCACACTGATGTCGTAGGTTCCCGGCCTCAGCGCGGTCAAGGAATAGGAGCCGTCAGGGCCGACGGTCGCTGTCGTGCTTTGCCTAGTGTCGACGTTGACGGCAGTCACCACCGAACCCTGAACGGGCGTGGCGGCGGTTGTCACATGGCCACGGACAGTCGCCGTCGTGAGCTGTGCATAGGCTGGCTGCGCCACGCACAAGGAGGCAGCGAGCGCAGCTGCGGAGATGCTCCATGAAAACGGATGCTTGCGATTGCTCTTACTCACTTGCCCCTCTCCCCAGATGGCGGCTTGTAACCGGTTACAAGAACTCCGACTGAAAACGCTTTACGGGCGCGAGTCAATTGATCTGCCTTTGTCATGTGCAGTCTCGGCCCCAATGTGCTCTCGAAGACACGACGGCTGGATTGCTCGCAAACTACCTCTACGAGCCGAACTGGCCTAAAGCAGCAACATGAGACATGTTGCATTGGGCACACTCTTATTGCTCGCCGGCTGCACGGCTCCGCCTCCACCATCTTCGCCAGACGTCATCCCTGAGCTTGACGGCCGCGTTGCGGGTCCACCGCAACACTGCGTGGCCTTCGAGCAAACGCAAGGACTGCAAATCGCTGGCCCCCACACGCTCATTTACCGTGATGGACGGACTCTTTGGGTCAATCGGGTCCCGGGCTGCGCGGCATTCAGGTACAGCGATATTCTCGTAACCGAACCAATAGGCACGCAGCACTGCAGCGGCGATCTCGTGCACACACGAGATAACGTGTCGCTTCTTCCGGGTCCGAGCTGCCGATTGAACGAGTTCGTTCCCTACAGAATGCCGTAACAGCAGATTGCGGGGCGAAGGCTCCTCACCTAGGGGAGCCCGCGTGAAAGCAGTATTGATCGCGCCGCTGCTCCTGCTCGCGTCCTGCGGTGGAGGTGGCACTCCTGACATAAAGATCTCCAACGCCTGGGTCCGGGAGACGGTCGCCGGCCAAACGGGCACCGCTGGCTACATGACCATCGAGAATAAGGGTTCGGGCGAGGATCATCTGCTGGGCATCTCCGCGACCGCGCCCATCGTGGCGACTCTTCACGAAACCTCGATGGAGAACGGCGTTTCGAGCATGCGTCATCTGAGCAATGGCCTATCGATCCCCGCGGGCGGAACTATCGAACTGAAGCCCGGCGGCACCCACCTCATGATCTCGGGGCTGACTTCCCCGCTCCATGAGGGCGAGACTCTGAAGCTGGCCCTTCGCTTTCAACGCTCAGGCGAGGAGGCCGTTGAGTTCAAGGTCGCGTCAGCGATTGGCGGAATGACTCATTGATGCGCCAGGTTCGCATCATACTTTGGGTCGCGGTAGCCGTCGCTCTGATCGCCGCCGGCTATCTTTTGACGCGGCCCGCCCAGGTCGCCACGCCTCCAGTTCAAACGACTGAGCTGGTGAAATTCGGCGGCCCCTTCACGCTCGTCGACGCGAAGGGGCAGCCGTTCAGCAATTCGAGGCTCAACGGAAAGCCCTACGCCATTTTCTTCGGGTTCACGCACTGTCCCGACGTCTGCCCGACGACGCTCGCGCGGCTCGTCAGGCTGCGCCAGCAGCTGAGCTCCGGCGATCCAGCATTCGAGATTGTCTTCGTCACCGTAGATCCCGAACGCGACGGCCCAGCCGAAGTCGGCAAATATGCCGATCTGTTCAACAGCCCGATCATCGGCCTGACCGGATCACCCGCGCAGATCGAGCAGGTGAAGAAGCAGTTCGGCATCTTCTCGCAGAAGGTCGAACAGCCGGGCGGGGACTATGGCGTCAATCACACGTCGACCGTGCTTTTGTTCGACAGGAACGGGGATTTCTCCGGTACGATCTCGCCTGAAGAGCAGGACCAAGCCGCTCTGGCGAAGCTGAAGCGGATCAGCGCCTGAGGACTCGCTCCAGCAGTCGGTCGATCGCCGCAACAGACTCCGGCTCGTCGAGGTCGGGCGCATGGCCGACATTCGCGACTGTTGCGACCTGCACATCCGGGATCTCGGTTGCCATGCGCTCGGTCACAGAGGCGGCCAAAAGATCGCTGTTGCTGCCGCGCAGGACGAGGACAGGCCGACCAGCCAAGGCCCGATAATACGGCCAGGCCTCGGCTACTTCGCCGGTATTCCCGACATGGAACGGCTCCGCAATCGCCATGTCATAGTCTAGCTCGATGCCGCGATCGGTCTCGCGGCAAATGCGCTTGGCGAACCGCAGCCATTCAGCATCGCCGTAACCAGGGTGCACGTCCGCGCTCCGGGCGCGAATGCGAGCAGCAGCATCGTCCCAATCCTGAAAGACTACGGGTCGTCCGACATACATCTTGATACGGTCGATCCCCGGCGGGTCCAGCTCCGGCCCAATATCGTTGAGAAGCACGCCCGCGACCTTTTCAGGCGCGATCTTCGCCACGATCATCGTGACGAGACCGCCGAGGGACGTGCCCAAGAATACCGCTTGCCGGATGCCGAGCTCTTCCAGCAGCTGAAGCACGTCCATCGCGTAGGTACCCGCCGTGTAGCGCGCCGAGACCGGGTCCCAATCGCTCCCGCCTCGTCCGCGGAAGTCCGGAACGATCACTCGCCAGCCACCCGCGTACCGCTCGGCCAGACTCTCAAAATCACGAGCGTTGCGCGTCAGGCCGTGAAGCATGAGGAGCGGCGGCCGATCGGAAGAGCCGGCATAATCGCGATAATGAAGCTTCAGCCCGTCCTGGCTGGTCCAGAAACGATCAACCCAAGTCTGCGTTTGCTGTTTCGCGACATCCATCCTCCTCGTATCGCGAGCTTGTGCCGACTGCGCAATCCTACGTTCCCGATCCCCGGATCCTTCAGCTTGGCGAGGCCTTCTACGACGCCGTCGAGCCTGCGCGCTTTCCTAAATGCGAGCCGCGCTTCCTGAATTCGCGTTGGGCCGAACGGGTCGGACTCGCCCTCGACGGGGAAGGATGGACTCGGCATTTCTGCCAGTTCGAGCCGCTGCAGGACAACCTGCCGCAGCCGCTGGCGCTTCGTTATCACGGCCATCAGTTCCGTGTTTACAACCCCGATATTGGCGACGGGCGCGGCTTCACTTTCGCCCAATTGCGGGATGATCGCGGCAGGCTTCTCGATCTCGGGACCAAGGGTTCGGGCCAGACGCCGTACAGCCGGACTGCGGACGGCCGCCTGACTCTGAAGGGTGGTGTCCGCGAAGTTTTGGCCACGGAGATGCTCGAAGCGCTTGGCGTGAACACTTCCAAAACGTTCGCTCTTTTCGAGACCGGCGAGGAACTGGTTCGCGGGGACGAGCCGTCCCCCACCCACTCGTCGGTCCTCACGCGGCTCAGCCACGGCCACATCCGCATCGGCACCTTCCAACGCCTCGCCTTTTACGGAGAGGTGGAGAACATCAATGCGCTCGTTCGCTACTGCCTCGATCATCTCTATGGTGAGCGGCCCGCCGAAGATCCGAAGGAGAATGCGGCCCGGCTATTCGATCTCGTGTCCGGCGCTACCGCCCGGCTGGCTGCGAGCTACCTTGCCACGGGCTTTGTCCACGGCGTCCTCAACAGCGACAATATCAATATCACCGGCGAGAGCTTCGATTACGGGCCATGGCGCTTCACGCCCGAGTGGGATCCCGACCTCACGGCGGCCTATTTCGACCATTACGGGCTCTATTCTTTCGGCCGGCAGCCGGAAGCGATCCACTGGGACCTTGCGCAGTTCGCCGGTTGCATCTCCCTGGTAACCGAAGCGCCTCCGCTCTCGGACGGTTTGGCGGCCTGGTCGGACCGGTTCGAAGAGGAACTGGTCGGGGCACTACTTCGCCGGCTTGGTGTCGACAGGCGCGATCGCGAAGAGGACCGCGAAGTTTCGGCTGTCCTGATCCGGGCGCTCCAGTCTCGCGAGGAGCCCATTGACCGACTCTTCTTCGACTGGAGGGGCGGTCGCGACCCCGGCGAGGAACGCTACCCGTCGCCACACTTCCGCGAGCTTGCATCACGCCTGAAAGACCGCCAACGCGTGCCCACCCACCCCTATTGGTCGGACACGGAGCCCTGTTCGATGCACATCGACGAAGTGGAGGCGATCTGGTCCGTCATTGCGGATCGCGATGACTGGTCCTCATTTGAGGAAAAAGTCTCTGCAATCCGCAGGATGGGAGAAGCAATGATCCACGACGGAGCCCCGGCTTGACCGTTCTCGAACAACATGGTGTCTCCCAGGCAATGGCCGAGAAATTGGTGTCGACAGAACCGGCGACCGGAGTTGAGTTATGGTCGGGAGAGGTTGGCGACGCCGCCGCCGAGGTCGCTGCCGCGCGCGCCGGCTGGCCGCAATGGGCAGCGCATTCCGTTGCCTATCGCATCGAGACGCTGCGTCGGTTCGCCAATGTCGTCCGCGCACGGGCGGACGAGTTCGCCGATCTCATCTCGCGAGAAACCGGCAAGCCTCTGTGGGAGACGAAGACGGAGGTCGGCGCGGTCATCAACAAGGTGGAGATTTCGGTCAACGCTTATGCCGACCGTACTCCACAGAAGAAGCTGGAAGCAGCGCTCGGCAATAAGATCGCCGTCCGGCACAAGCCGCACGGTGTGCTCGCCGTGCTGGGACCGTTCAATTTCCCCGCTCATCTCCCCAACGGGCATATCGTTCCGGCTCTCATCGCCGGCAATGCGATTGTCTTCAAACCGTCAGAGAAGACTCCCGCGAGCGGGGCTTTCCTCGTCGACTGCTATCATGAAGCAGGCGTTCCCGAAGATGCCATCCGCTTGCTCATCGGCGGACCCGATCAGGGCCGGGCCCTGGCATCGCAGCCCGGCATCGACGGCTTGCTCTTCACTGGGTCCGCGCGGGCCGGCACGGCACTTCACAAACAGTTCGCGGATACGCCGAGCAAGATCCTGGCGCTTGAGCTTGGCGGCAACAGCCCGATCGTCGTCTGGAATGCCAAGGATCTCGACGCTGCGGCCGCGATTATCGTCCAGTCCGCGTTCCTCTCCGCGGGCCAAAGATGCACGTGCGCGCGTCGCCTGATCGTCGAGGAGGGCCAGCATGAACAGCTGGTTGAGACCATCACGGCGCTGATGGATCGCATGATCGTCGGCGAACCTTTCGCCGACCCGCTGCCGTTCATGGGCTGCGTGATCGACAACGCCTCTGCCGATCATCTCCAGGAGCAGTGGGTCACGCTTATGATGAAGGGGGGCCGTCCGATCCGCCGTCTTGAGCGGCCCGACGAGAGCAAGCCTTTCCTCACCCCCGCCCTCATCGACATGACCGATGCGAAAGATGTGCCCGACGAGGAACTGTTCGGACCGGTGCTGCAGATGATCCGGGTGAAGGATTTCGACATCGCGATCGACGAAGCGAACAACACCCGCTTCGGGCTCGCCGCCAGCCTGATCGGCGGGAGTCCGGAACAGTACGACCGTTTCTGGGCCAACGTTCGTGCCGGGGTCATCAACTGGAACAAGCCGACCAACGGCGCGCCGTCGACGGCACCGTTCGGCGGCGTCGGCATGTCGGGTAACCATCGGCCCAGCGCTTTCTACGCCGCGGATTACTGCGCCTACCCCGTCACGAGCAGCGAGAGCGACACGCTTCGCGGCAACATTGGCGAGGGCCTTCGCGACCCGAACATGCAGGAAGACTGAACCCTTTCAACAGCCGTAGCGTTCTGAACCGCTGTGAGAGTCCCAGTTTGTGTCGGCAAGGCCGTCGCCCTTGCCCTGTTGAGCGTACACCTGGCGAATTGCGGGAACCCGTTCAGCACCGATTTGAAGCAGGTCGATGCAAGGACGCTTGGCGCCGTTGCAAGCCCGGACGTCCGCGCATTCTACGAGGGGCGCCAAAGGCAAACAGCGTGGGACGGCAAGACAGAAAAGCAGCTGCTGGACATCATCAATGCCGCGCCGACGCATGGCCTTAAGCGCGAGCTCTTTCTCAAAGGGGATCTACCGAAGGACCGGAGCGAGCGCGAGATCGCACTAACGAAGGCCGCTATGCGTTACGCGTCGGCGCTGGCTCAAGGCTATTCCGACCCGAACAAGCTGCGCCGCGTCTACACCCTGCCTCGACCAAGGATCACGGTTGCAGCCGGTCTCGCCAAGGCAGTGCAGGACGGCAAACTAGCTGACTGGTATGCATCGCTTTCGCCGCAGACGGACGAATATCGCATGCTCAGCGCGGAATTCGTCCGGCTTCTGAAGCTGGCCAACGAAATGGGCAACGGCAGCGCCGTCCCGGCAGGCAAGGCAATCAAGCCGGGCGACAGGGATCCGCGGCTGTCGGCGATTGCGAATGCGCTGGCGGCCGGCGGCTATCTCGAACCTCAGCAGTCCGCATTGCAGCGATATAGCCCGGCCATGGTCGCAGCCGTGAAGACCATGCAGGTCGATTTCGGATTCAAACCAGACGGCGTCATCGGACCGGACGGCGTGAAAGCCCTCAACGAGGGGCCGGGAGATCGTGCGCGGCAGCTCGCAGTGAACCTGGAGCGGCTGCGCTGGCTCGATCGCAACCCGCCCGCGACGCGCATCGACGTGAACACCGGAGCGGCGCTCCTGGAGTATTGGCGGGACGGCCGCCTGCGCGACAAGCGCAACGTCGTCGTCGGTCAGCCGGACTGGGAGACGCCGCAGCTTGGATCGCCGATCTTCCAGCTTGTCGCGCATCCTTACTGGCGCGTGCCGGATTCTATCCTGAAGGATGAGCTGGCAAGCAAGAGCCAAGCCTATCTCGTCCAGAACAACATGGAGTATCGCGACGGACGCCTCATCCAGTTGCCGGGCCCGAAGAACTCGCTCGGCGAGGTCAAGTTCGACATGCGCAACGACCAGCACATCTATCTGCATGACACGCCGGCGAAGGCGCTCTTCACTATGCCCGGGCGGCACCGGAGCCACGGCTGCGTCAGGGTGCAGGACGCACTCGGCTTTGCGCTGCTGCTCGCTAATGACGATGGAATCCTCGCCGAATTCCAGGAAGCCATGATGAAGGCCGACCAGGAAGGCTATGTGAAGCTGAAAAAGGAAGTGCCGGTGCGGCTGATGTACCGCACCGCTTTCATCGATGGCGGCAAGGTCAAGCTGATCGACGACCCCTATGGCTGGGACGACGATGTCGCTTATGCGCTCGGCTACGTCCGCAAACCCCCGCGAGCGAAGCAGAAACAGGGTGACGGCGACGTCGGCCCGTAGGGCCTAGTTGCGCATCTCCGGCAGACGGCCTTCATCGGCCGGATCGCTGAACTTCGTGAAGCGACCTTCGAACCGCAGCCGCTCCTTACCCGTCGCGCCATGGCGATTCTTGGCGACGATCAGCTCCGCCATCCCTTCGATCTGGCGATATTTCTGGTCCCATTCATCGAAGGCGGTGAAGGCTTCGGCGGGGTCACCGGGGATTGGGTGCTTCGGCTCGTGCGCCTTGAGATAATAATCCTCGCGATAGACGAACATGACGATGTCCGCATCCTGCTCGATCGACCCGGATTCACGAAGGTCTGACAGCTGCGGCCTCTTGTCCTCGCGCTGCTCGACCGCACGGCTGAGCTGCGAAAGGCCGATCACGGGGACGTCGAGTTCCTTCGCGAGCTGCTTGAGCCCGCGGCTGATCTCCGAGATCTCCTGGACCCGGTTGTCGCCGCCCTTGCTCGTGCCCTGCAACAGCTGGAGATAGTCGACGACGATCATGCCGATACCCTTCTGCCGCTTCAGACGCCGCGCGCGAGTGCGGAGCGCGGCGATTGTGAGGCCGGCCGTGTCGTCGATGTAGAAAGGCAGGCTGTGCAGGCGCTCAGCGGTCCTTGCAAAGCTTTGGAACTCGTTGCGCCCAATATTCCCCGTGCGGATCTGTTCAGCCGTGACTTTCGCCTGTTCGGACAGCACGCGCGTGACCAGCTGCTCGCTCGACATTTCAAGGCTAAAAATCGCGATCGGCGCACCGGCCGACGCCTTAGCGTCGATGCCGTCCGCCTGGTCCTGCATAAAGCGCTCCGCCGCACTGAACGCCATGTTGGTAGCCAGCGCGCTCTTGCCCATGCCCGGGCGTCCCGCGACGATAATAAGGTCGGAGCGCTGAAGGCCTCCGATACGGGAGTTCAATCCTTCGAAGCCGGTCGTGATTCCGGTAAGCCCGCCGCCCCGGTTGAGGGCGGCCTCGGCGTTGCGGATGGATTCGATCGCGGCTTGTCCGAACGACTTGGCCTTACCTTCGGCCCCGCCTTCTTCAGCGACCTTGTATAGCTCCGTCTCCGCCTTCTCGATTTGCTCGAGCGGAGCGACATCCTCGCTCGTGTCGAGCGCACCTTCGACGAGGTCGCGGCCGACTTCGATCAAAGCGCGCAGCAGAGCGAGGTCGTAGATCTGTGCGGCGAAATCCTTGGCACCGATAATTGCTGCGCCGGACCCGGTCAGTTGGGCGAGATAGGCCGGCCCGCCGACTTCCTTCATCGACTCATCGGCTTCGAAGGTCGGGCGGAGCGTCACAGGGTTCGCCACCATCGCGCGGTCAGTGAGCTTGAGGATCGCTTCGTAGATGCGGCCGTGGAGCGACTCGAAGAAATGGTGCGGCTTCAGCTTCAACTGCACGTCTTCGACGAGACGGTTGTCGATCATCAGCGCGCCGAGAAGCGCAGCCTCCGCCTCGACGTTCTGAGGAAGAGCTGTAGCCGCCGGCTCGGCGGATTCGGAGATACGGATTACTTCGGCCATGACTCTTCTTGGCCGCTGACCGGCCACCCTCCAACGAGAACAGAAGTAGCACGAACGCGATCAGCTGTGGATAGATTGTGAGTTCCCTTTCTCTCCCGCTCAGGGGAAGCTGCAAATCTTGCTCGGGCGCGGCATCCACAGAAAAAAGAAACGGCCGATTGAAGCTCAAAAACGCGGCCGTTACGCCCCGATCATGGCCATTCTTTCCGACCGCTGGATTCGCGAACAGGCGCAGACGAAGGGCATGATCGAGCCTTTTGTGGAGGCGCAACGGCGCGAGGGCTGCATCAGCTACGGCCTCAGCTCCTACGGTTACGACGCGAGGGTGGCCGACGAGTTCAAGATCTTCACGAACGTCGACAATGCAGTGGTCGACCCAAAGGACTTTGCGTCGAACAGCTTCGTCGATCGCAAGACCGACTGTTGCATCATCCCGCCCAACAGCTTCGCCCTCGCGCGGACGGTCGAATATTTCAGGGTACCGCGAGACGTGCTCGTCATCTGCCTCGGCAAGTCGACCTACGCACGCTGCGGGATCATCGTGAACGTCACCCCGCTCGAGCCCGGCTGGGAAGGCCATGTGACTCTGGAGTTCTCCAACACGACTCCGCTCCCCGCGAAGGTCTACGCCAATGAGGGGGCCTGCCAGTTCCTCTTCCTCCAGGGGAATGAGCCGTGCGAGGTCAGCTACGCAGACCGGGCAGGCAAATATATGGGCCAGCGCGGAGTGACGCTGCCGAAGCTATGACCCGCGACGAGGCTTGCGCGCTCGATGCGGCGGATCCGCTGCGGACGATGCGGGAGCGGTTCGATCTGCCTGAAGAGCGCATCTACCTCGACGGCAACTCGCTCGGCGCGTTGCCCAAGGCGACCTCACGCCATCTGTCCGACGTGGTCGAGAGGCAGTGGGGCGAGGATCTCATCACCAGCTGGAACAAGCATAGCTGGATCGAATGGCCTCAGCGGATCGCGGCCAGGCTGGCACCGATCGTGGGTGCCAAGCCCAAGGAGCTGCTGATCGCGGATTCGACCAGCGTCTGCTTGTTCAAACTTCTTGCCGCGGCCGTGGCGGCTCGGCCGGGCCGAACGAACATCCTGACCCAGAAGCGCAACTTCCCGACTGACCTCTATGTTGCGCAAGGACTGGCTGAAATGCTCGGCCTCAGGCTCAAAGCTGTGTCTTGGGACGAAGTCGCCAGCGCAATCGACGAAGACACGGCAGTCGTGACTTTGACGCACGTCGATTACCGAACGGGCGCGATCCACGACATGCGTGCAATCAACGAGCGCGCCCATGCAGCGGGCGCGCTGACGGTTTGGGACCTGTCGCACAGTGCCGGAGCGATGGAAATCGACTTGCGCGGGTGGGAAAGCGACCTCGCGGTCGGATGCGGGTACAAATATCTGAACGGAGGTCCCGGGGCGCCAGCCTTCCTATTCGTCGCGGAGCATTTGCAGGCCGAGATGAGACCGCCCCTGCAGGGCTGGATGGGCCATGCGGAGCCCTTCGCATTCGACGACGATTACCGGCCGGCGCCAGGGATCATGCGCTTCCTCACCGGAACACCCTCAATTCTTGCGCTAGCCGCGCTCGAATCTGGGCTGGCGACGTTCGCAGGAGCGTCGATGCGCGACATCCAGTCAAAGAGCCAGGCGCTCACGCAGGTCTTCATCGACGAAGTTCAGGAACGATGCGGGCCTGAAGTGCAGCTCGCTTCGCCCAACGACTCCGCGCAACGTGGCAGTCACGTCAGCTTCGCCCATCCTCACGGCTATGCGGTGGTGCAGGCACTGATCGCGTCCGGCGTCGTAGGCGACTTCCGCGCTCCGGACCTGATGCGCTTCGGCTTTGCTCCGCTCTACAACAGTTACGAGGAAGCATGGTCAGCGGCGCATCGCCTGGCGGAGATCCTGTCCCGGGGAACGTGGGAGGAGTCCCAAGTCCAGAAGCGCAAGACCGTCACCTGAGGCATCGTTTCGTTTCGGGACAAGGGATTGTTAAAAATCCGTTATCGCATTGGGAACAAAGTGGGTTAATAAAAGCTGTACGCACGACTCGGTGGGCGAGTCGTACAGGGGCGAACACTGAGGAGGTGTCGATGCGTAAGCTGGTTCTTGGACTTCTCGGCGCAGCGGCGCTGAGCGTTGGCACAAATGCCAATGCAACGATTATTACGGATCCGGTAGACGGCGCCGTTCTGGAAGGCTTCGGGTCCGACATGTTCGGAAAGAACCGGAACGCTGCCGAGGGTACCGGCATGTTCACCGACATCTTCAACTTCACGCTTTCAGCGAATTGGGATGCGAACGGACAGATCGGCTCAATCATCCTGCAGGGCAAGGACATCGACTTCACGTCGATCCTACTTGACGGATTCGCTTTCTATCAGACCGGATGGGATCCAGCTGCCGAAGCTTGGACGCTCGATCCTGTGTTCCTGGCGGCTGGCTCACACACGATCACGGTCAAGGGGAACATCCTTGGCCCGGGCGGCGGCGCCTACGTAGGAACGGTCAACGTTGCTCCTCCGGTGCCTGAACCGGCGACCTGGGCAATGATGCTCATGGGCTTTGGCGCGGTTGGCTTCGCGATGCGTCGTCGTCGCCGTCCGGCGCTGCTTCAAGTCGCCTAATCCCAGACCAGCTGAACGAAATTGGGCGGCTCGGAAACGAGCCGCCCTTTTTTGCGCTAAGTGTCCCGAATGAGGACGAAATTTACTTCGCCTTACTCAACTCGGAACAAATTTGGTTAACCCAGCTTTAGCGTTCCGCGGGCAGGCGATTTGACGATGAGCTTAGCGACCCGCGCTCCCAACAGGGAAGGTGTCGCATGCGAAAGCTAATCTTGGGACTGCTCGGCGCGGCCGCGCTGAGCACCGGTTCGGTTACGAACGCAGCTATTATCACTGATCCAGTGGATGGCCCTATCCTGGAAGGCTTCGGATCGGACTTCTTCGGGGCCAATAGAAGCGGGAGCGAGGGCAGCGGCAACTTCACCGATGTCTTCAGTTTCGTCCTGACGGCCGATTGGCTCGTCAATGGCCAGCTTGGATCAATCATCCTCCGTGGCAGGGATATCGACTTCTCGTCGATCTTGCTGGATGGGTTCGCCTTCATTCAAACCGGCTTCGATAGCGAAGCCGACGTCTGGGAGCTCGACCCGGTCGCCCTGGCCGCCGGAATGCATACGGTGACCGTGATGGCCGCGTCGGTCGGCACGACGGGCGGCGGCTCCTATTCCGGTACGATCAACGTCACGCCGCCAATTCCCGAGGCCACGACCTGGGGGATGATGCTACTCGGATTCGGCGCGATGGGCTTCGCCGTGCGCCGCAATCGCCGTCCGGTGCTCGCTCAAATCGCGTGACTCTTTGAAGCTTCGGTGAGAGCGGTCCGGAAACGGTCCAGCTTTGCTTTTCAGCTCTTCAGCAGCGCCTGCTCGTCTTTCTTCTGCGCAGCGGCATGCGCGGCATCCTCCGCAAGCAGCTGTCGCGAGCGGTGGATCATTTCGACCCAGTTCGCAAAAGAATGTGCGAGGACCGCCACGAGATCCTTCAGTGGCCCGTCCTTAAGGCGCCCATCCGCGTCAAAGCTGTCATCAGTCACATGCCCTAGATAGGCCTCCGGCTGCTGCATGATCGGCATGTTCAGGAAGACCGCTGCCTGCCTGATCTGGTGGTTGGCGCCGAAGCCTCCGATCGAGCCCGGCGAGACTGTGACGATCGCTCCCGGCTTCTTGTCGAACACGCTCTGTCCGTAGGGCCGCGAGCCGACGTCGATCGCATTCTTGAGAACGCCCGGAATCCCGCGATTATATTCGGGCGATACGAATAGAACTCCGTCGGCGGCAGCGATCTGGTCTCGAAAGCGCGCCCACTGCGACGGAGGACAGGAATCGAGGTCCTGGTTGTAGAGCGGCAGATCGCCGATCTCGATCATCGAGCAGTCGAGATTGTCGTCGCGAAGGGCGCAGATCGACCGCGCGACCTTTCGGTTGATACTCCCCTCGCGCAAGCTGCCGACGATGATGGCGATCTTGTAGGCCATGTCGATTCCTCTCGTTTGCAGGCCCAATACGCCTGTCGGCCAAAGGTTGCGATGGCCGTTAAGGAGCGTGCTGAGCCCCCTCGACGAGATAGGCGTGGATTGCCGATATCTCCTCGCCTGTCAGATGCTTGAAGTCGCTTCGAGCGACCCTGCCCATCAGCCCGATGTCCTTCTTGCCGGGGGCGACGCCTTCACGCAGCAACGCACGAAACTGCTGCAAGTCGTAGGCCCCGACGATCTGCAGATCGGGCGAAACCACACCCGGTTCGACTTCCTGCCCGTGAAGCTGCGGCCCGTGACATTCAACGCAGTTCACCTCGACAATGTGCCGTCCGACGGCGAACTTCGGTCCGAGATCAGCGATCGGGCTCGCGCGAAAGGTTCGCACCAGGTTCGGCGCCGTGTGGAACTTGCCGAGAGCCAGGCCTAAACGGCCCATTGGTCCGATTGCGGGCTTCGGCTGTTCCTTCCCGCCCTTCGGAAGGACCCGGATCGCGGATATCACCGCAGCAACTTCGCCATCGCTCATGAACTGATAGCCTTCGGACGGCATGACCAACAAAGGCCGGCCGTCATGCCCTATGCCCTGCCGTATCGCTTGCTCGAGCTGCTGGTCGCTTGCCTTGGCGGCGATGAGGGTAAGGTTCGGCGCGTAAATCCTCGCGACGTTCGGTTGATCCATGAACAGATCGCCCCTCAGTCCGTCGCCGTGACAGCTTAGGCAGCCCAGAACGTGCAGCTGGCGCGGCCCGTTTGCCAGCTCAGCGGCACTAGGCATTGCGAGCCTCGATGACACCGGAGCGAAATGCTCGGACAATGCACGCTGCGAGAGGATGAAGAGCGCGATTCCAGCGAGCAGGACCAGCGCAACGAGACCACCCAGGACGTAACCCGTCCAACGCAACAGCTTCGCCATTTACAATTGCCCCCAATTGATGGGGCCCCATAGCTGTTTTCAGCGGCGGCGGGAATCGTGCCGGATGTTGGCAGGTCGTCCTCGCCTGCCGGCCGACCTCGTGCGATCGCGGCGCTGCTGCGGTCTCGGGCGCGCGCCGCCGTAGCTGCCTTCCGGCAACTCGAAGCGCAGCGAACCGCTGACCGGATTGGCTTCGGCGAGGCGGAGAGTCAGGCGTTGGCCGACGCGATAGGTTTCGCCGGTCTCCTCGCCGACGAGTTGCCGGGCCGCCTCATCGTAGCGGAAGTATTCCTGGCCAAGTGTCTGGGCGAGGACGAGGCCGTCGCCACCGAGGTCCTCGACGGTCGCGAAGAAGCCGAAGGGCTGGACCCCGGTGATCCGGCATTCGACCAGTTGGCCGACCTGGTCGGCAAGGAAGGCGGCGACGTAACGGTCGATCGTCTCGCGTTCGGCCTCCATGGCGCGGCGCTCGAGTATGGAGATCTGCTCGCCGATCCGTTCGAAATGTTCGTCTTCGCCCGGCGGGAGACCGCCGTCTCCCAATTTGTACGTGCGAACCAGCGCCCGGTGAACCAGAAGGTCGGCATAACGTCGAATGGGGGACGTGAAGTGGGCGTAGGTCGCAAGCGCCAACCCGAAATGGCCGAGGCGCTCAGGATCGTAGCGCGCCTGCATCTGGGTCCGCAGCAATTGCTCCATGATCTCTTGGCGGCCGCTGGAATCGCCCAGCCGCTCGATGATCCGGTTGAACGTGCCAGGCTTGATGACCTGGCCGAGCGCGAATTCGAGGTCGAATGTCGCGAGATAGTCTTTGAGTGCGACAAGCTTCTCGCGGCCCGGCGCCTCGTGAACCCGGTACATGACCGGCGCTTTCTTCGCTTCGAGCGCTCGTGCAGCCGCGACGTTGGCGGCGATCATGAAGTCCTCGACCAGCCGATGCGCATCCAAGCGGTCGCGCGGGGCGATCGAGGTAATGCGGCCCTTTTCATCGAGCATCACGCGCCGCTCCGGAATGTCGAGTTCCAGAGGTTCGCGCTTGTTGCGAGCGGCCAGCAGAGCGCGCCACGCGCTCCACAAAGGTTGAAGCGCGCTGCGTACGAGTTCCGCAGGAACCGCGCCTTCGACGTCGGGCATCGAGCAGGTCGGGGAGCTGACTTCGACCCTTTCTTCACCCACGCCGTCGATCGCGGCCTGAGCATCCTCGTAAGCAATATTTGCAGCCACGCAAATCTTCGCTCGCGTAAATCTCCAACTCTTCAGCGCGCCGTCTCTGGCTATCTTGAGGTGACAGGCCATTGCGGCTCGGACCTGGCCCTCCTTGAGCGAGCAAATGTCCGCGGACAATTCCTCCGGAAGCATAGGAACGACGCGGTCGGGAAAATAAACGCTGTTCCCGCGCGCCCTTGCCTCGCGGTCGAGCTCGGAACCGGGGCGAACGTAGAAACTGACGTCGGCAATCGCGACGATCGCCTTCCACCCGCCTGTATTGTCCTCGTCGTCGTCGGGCGCAGCCCAGATGGCATCGTCATGGTCCCGCGCGTCGGCGGGATCGATGGCGACAATAGGTAGGTGCGTCAGGTCTTCGCGTTCGCCGAGCTTCTGTTTTGCGACCTCGTGCGCCTCGTCGACCGCTTCCTGCCGGAATTCGTGACGAAGCCCGTGCTTGTGGATGGCGATGAGGCTGAAACTGCGCGGCGCGAACGGGTCTCCAAGGACGGCATCGACGCGGGCCGAAGCACGGTGCGGACGGCCCGAGACCTCGCACAGCACGAGATCGCCCGGCTCGGCGTCCTTGAGGTCGCTGATCGCAAGCTCCCGCCGCTCTTTCTTCTCGACCGGGGTCAGCCAAAACCGCTCACCTTCCTTGCGCACCACGCCGAGCACCAGCTCGGCCGAGCGCAGCAATTTCTTCATCGGGTGCGCGGCGTAGCCCTGTCCGCGCTCCTCCGTCCGGGCGAGTATCCGGTCGCCGATGCCGAGCGCCCCGCGCCGGCCGCGCTCAATCACTCGAAGCCGAGGAGGCGGACCGTCAGCATGCCACTGCTCCGGAACGGCGAAGACATTGCCGCTATCGTCGGCGTCAACGATCCGCAGCACCGTGACCTTCGGCACCCCACCGGACTTGTGGAAAGCGCGCCCGGGGGCGCTGTCGATCAGGCCTTCGTCGGCCATGTCCTTGAGCAGCGCCTTCAGCTCGATCTTCATCTGGCCCGACAGACCGAAGGCGCGCGCGATCTCGCGCTTGCCCGCGGGTTGGTCAGACGTCCCGATAAAGTCGAGGATCTGTTTGCGGCTGGGCAGGCTGGGGGATCGATTGCGAGGAGTGCGCGATGGCCGGGGCGGTCGGGGGTTTCTTGGTGTTCGGGGCGGTCGGGCCATAACGAAGCCCTAAACGCGCCTAGCGCAGCTGGCTATCCTTGCTGCCCCGTCGATTGATTGTCGAGTGGGTAACCGCCTTGTCGCGTTCCGACTGGCAGGCGATGCAGGTGCGGACGCCCGGAAGCGCCTCGCGCCGCCGTTTGGGGATAGGCCCGCCGCAATCGTCGCATTCCTCGGCGCTCTCACCCTGAGGCGTCAGCGCACGGGCGCGAAGGATCGCATCCTTCACGGTGTCGTCAATCTGGTCCTGAACCGCGCCGTCGCGCGTCCATCCGCCGGCCACATGCGTCCTTTCTCACTGTAATATGGGGAGAAAGCGGCTCTATTTAACTGGTTCCACCGGAGCAGCTACGAACGGTCTGAACGCACCCCCGGGCACAGCCGATGCAACCGGACTTTCGAAGCCGTCCTTGCTGACCGAGGAAACGCCGAACACCCAATCGTCGACGCGTATGTGAGGCAGGACAGTCGTGAGGGGTGTACTGCAATCGCCGCTCTCACAGCTCCGCACCACAATCTCACCCGGAGCTTCCCAATTGTTCGCGTCCGTGCGGCGCTTGTAGACGCGATAGGAAGATGCCGCGGCGACGGGCGTCCAGCTTATCTTCGTGTCCGTGCTCACTGCTCCTTCGACCGTGGGCACAGGCGGCGGCGGAGCGCTGGCGATTGCTGCGAGCGCTGCGGCATTCAGCCTCGTTACCTTTTCCAGATAGGGAAAATCCATATGGTCGATGGTGTCGCCATAGACCTTGCCGTTTTCAGTCCTGAGATCCTGGTGCTGCCAGTCGTAATTCTCGACCGCGACACTTAGGCGCGCAGCCGGAAAACCCAGTTCCAGGAACGGTATATGATCCCCGCCACGTCCGAAGCGGTCGGTGCGCCAGATCTGCATAACGTCGAGGCCGATGTTCAGGCGGTCGGCCAGGCTGTCGAGATAGCGGGAGATGTTGCGCGACGGAGCGTCATTCTCGCCGCCCAGGCTATGGGTCTTCGCCGCGAGATCGGTTTGACCCTGTGAACGCGGTCCCTCTGACAAGAGGCGGACGTGCTTGTCGTCACACACGCCGTCCGACGAGCAGCTGTTACCGATGATGTCGTTGTTAAGGACGGTTACGACGTTCCAGCCCTGCGCCTTGGCGTAGTTCGCCAGCACCTTTCCGCCGTAGAGGCCCTGCTCCTCGCCAGAGAGAGCGGCATAGACGATTGTGGCGGGGAATTTGTGCTTCGAGAGGACCCGCGCGGCCTCGATCACGGCCGCCGTGCCGGAGCCATCGTCATTGGCTCCGGGCGCATCCGAAGTCGCGTTCATCACGTCGGTGACCCGGCTGTCGATGTGGCCCTGAATGATCACCACGTCGTTGGGCCTCTCGGTCCCGCGCTGGATCGCAACCATGTCCCGGACGCGCGTCGGCGTAAGGATGCGCGCACCCGTGAAAGTCTCGGAGGGATCGACGATTGTGAGGCAGTTGCCGCACGCCTTGGAGGATCGTTGAAACTCACCACGGGTCCACTCGAGCGCCGCTCCGATTCCGCGCTTCGGATCCGTCTGAGAAGAAAGGGTGTGCCGGGTGCCGAAGCTGACCAGTTTCTCGACCGTCCGCTTCATTTGCGCACCGCTCACCGGAGCGACGATTTCACGCAGCCGCGCTTCCGGTGACGGCGGCGCCGCGGCGACCAGTGCAAGGCTGGAACAGGCAATGAGCAAACGCATGACGACTCTCCCTCGCCAAGGCGCTTAGCGCGACTGCGGACGCGTTCGGAAGAGCGATTGCGATTTACTTTGGCCGCACTAGTGTCCGCCGGATCAATCGAGGGGAGCGATCACGTGCGTAAGACACTTGCCGTTTTGCTTTTGGGTTCAAGCGTTTCACCGGCATTCGCGGCGACGACGATTCCGCCGATCCTGACCGGTGCGCCCACCGCAGCCCAGGTCAACAAGCGCTGCGACTGGTTCGTGAGCGAAAGCACGAAGCAGCGCACCGCTCTTGAAGCGTCCAAGGGCGCGGCGGCGGTCGGCACCACGCTGGCGGCGTTCGACAATCTTAGCCGCGTCATTGGCGACGGTACGGGGGAAGCGGGTTTTTATCGCGAGGTCGCGGTGACGCCCGAGGCCCGTGAGGCCGGCGAGAAATGCGAAGTCCGCATGGCAAGCGAGAGTACGAAACTATCGCTGTCGCGGCCGATCTACGAGCGCATCAAGGCGATCAAGGCCCCCGCGGACGAACCGACCCGCCTGTACCTCACGCGCGTGCTAGGCGCCTTCGAGCGCGCCGGTATCGCGCTCGACGACGCCGGCCGGGCGAAGGCGCAGGCGCTTGCCGACGAGGTCTCGAAATTCACGACCGAGTTCGAAGCCAACATCCCGAAGGGCCAGCGCACGATCACCACGACGGCTGCCGAGCTGGACGGCCTGCCCCAGGATTTCATCGACGCCCACAAGCCAGGACCCGACGGGAAGATCACGCTTCGGACAGACTACACAGACTACATTCCGGTACTGACCTACGCGAAGAGCCCCGAGCTGCGTGAGCGTTTCTATCGCGAGTATCAGTTGCGCGCTTATCCGCAGAATGACGAAGTGCTGCGCAACCTCATCAACAAGCGCGACGAGCTGGCGAAGCTCGTCGGACGGCCGAACTATGCAACCTTGAACTTCGAAGACCGGATGCTGAACACCCCGGACAAGGTTCAGTCGCTTCTCGATCAGATGGCTGCGGCGGCACGTCCGGCCGGCGAGCGGGACATGGCGAAAAAGCTTGCCGCGCTGCAGAAGCTTCAGCCGGGAGCGACCAAGCTCGAGCCCTGGGACAATGGCTATGTCAGCCAAATCGTGCAGAAAGAATCCTACGGTTTTGATCGGCAGGAAGCGCGGAAATACTTCAACTACGACAATGTCCGGGACGGTATCCTCAAGCTCACCGAGGACATGTTCGGGGTCGACATCCGCCCCTGGAACACGCCGAAATGGGACAATCTCGTCGAAGCCTATGAGATGTACGATCAGGGCAAGCTGATCGGCCGCTTCTACTTCGACTCACATCCGCGCCCGGGAAAGTATGAGCATGCCAATGCCGTACCGCTGCGCGCGGGCGTGGGTAGCACCATCCCCGTTGCCGCGCTGGTCATGAATTTGCCCGCCGGCAAAGGACTGATGGAGCATGCCGACGTAGACACCTTCCTCCACGAATACGGCCATCTGCTGCATTACATCTTCGCCGGGCAAAACCAGCGCTGGGCCTATCTCAGCGGAATCTCGACCGAATGGGATTTCGTCGAAGCGCCGTCGCAGATGCTCGAGAATTGGGTCTACGACTATGACACGCTGAAGAATTTCGCCGTCGACGCGTCCGGAAAGCCGATCCCGGCGGAGCTTGTCGAGAAAATGAACAAGGCCCGTTACTTCAGCCTCGGCATGGACGACATGCGCCAGCTCGCTTTGTCCAACGTGTCGCTGCAATATTATCTGCAGCCCGCGCCGGCCAATCTCGGCGACGCAGCACGCGCGGCCGACGCAAAATATTCCCTGCTCAAGCCGGCGCCTTACTCCCAGTTCCAGGACGCCTTCAGTCATCTCGGCGGCTACGGGGCGGCCTACTACACGTATCGCCAGTCGATCGTGATTGCCGACGACCTTTTCACCAGGTTCCAAGCGGAGGGCCTACGGAACAAGGCAACGGCGGCGGAGTATCGAAAGCTCGTGCTCGCTCCGGGCGGAACGAAGCCGGCCGCCCAGCTGATCCAGGACTTCCTCGGGCGGCCGCTCAGCATCGACGCCTATCGGGCGAAGATGGAAAAGGACCAGTAGGTCAGGAGACGGCGCGGGCTTCTCACAGTCCGCGCC
>JBKPKE010000105.1:0-2885 GCA_046730955.1 Pseudomonadota bacterium | reverse complement strand
ATGTATTGCAGCGGCCAGCTCGTGCTGTGATCGAGGATGAGCACGTCGGGCGGCATGTCCTCCCAGAGCCTGAGCATCTGGTCATGAAGCATTTGCCTTCCCGGTTCGTCGAGCTTGACCGTCGGCGGAGTCTTCCCAGCGTTTTCCTTTCTGTCGAAGGACTGCAGCTCCGCGGCGACGTACGCCGTGTTCATCAGCGGATTCCAACGCATGCCGCCGTGCGAGGCGAGGTACTGATTGTACGGGGATGGGTGCATTGTCAGGATGCCCACTCGTTTGCCGTCCACGGACTGCCCGCCTGCGCTGATCGCTCGATCAACCTCCACGACCTGCTCGCGGTATTGGAACGTACTGAGGAATTGTCCCATCAGCTGATAGGATAGCCAAAGGGCCACGGCCACATGGCCCCACCAACGGAAATAGGACTTCGCCATCCACCACCATACGGCGAAAGCGAGAACGATCGGGAACACGTGATGTGTGTACCAGCGCTCCTGCGCCCATGCGGCCATGACCGCTCCAACCAATGCCGCAAGACCGATTAGCTTCAGTCGCGTTGGCGCCTGGAATGCCTGCAACAACAGGACGAAGGCCGCCGCAAGGACCGCGTTCTCGCCGATCATCAGCCAATTTGTCGCAGGATCGGCGAGGTTCGCGTCTATGGCACTGAACATTGCGCCGATCGCCGTGCGCTGGGATGAATCCAGAACGAGCCAGCAAAAGAGATACAGCGCGACGACGGCGCCCGCGGCGACATTTTCGATCCGGAACAGCAGAAGGGGCCGCCGCTGAAGGGCTGCGTCGGCTAGCTCGACCAGGAAAACGACGGCGCTGTACAGGTATTTGAAGAGAAGAGCCGTGCCTATCCAGAGGCCGAGGACGACCCGCATCCTCCGGCTGATCCGCGTACCTTCTGGATCAGACACCCGCAGAACGAGGTAGGGCCAAAGACCCAAGGAAACGAGATGTTCTCTCAGCCCGAAGACGTTCTTGAAAAGGATCGGCAGCACGACAAGCGCCGCGACCGACAGAACAAGGAACCTGGGCGAAGCGCCGACGGTCACGCGACGGATGCGGTAGGCGAGCTCCGCACTGATCAGCACCATTGCGGCCGTCATTGCCACGACCGCCAGATCCAGCCTTAATCCGGTTAGATCGCTCAAACGCGCAGCGGTGGAAAACCAGATCCGCTCGGCAGGAGGGAAATAGATACTGTAGTCGCGATAGGAATCCCCCAGCGCGACAGCCAGGCGTCCCGACAGAACACTACCCGCCAAGTCGTGGTGTAGGGGATAGACGAAACCGTAGAAGAGCAGGAGGCCCGCGAGCAGGCTGACCGCAACACCCGCATGCAAGGCGATACTGGAAGCGGCCGGCCATCGCCGTGGCCCGGCTGCCGGTTCGGGCGCCGCCAAATGTCCCGCCGCTTTGTTCACTCTACCCCCGTCACCCACGTGATGACGAGGCATAGACCATTGTTGTTAAAGAACCATCGTCGCGTTCGCGGGCGGTTTAAGCAGCCTCTCTCGACTTCCGCTTCTTCTCGGCAGCCGTCTTCAGCTGGCCGCAGGCGGCGTCGATGTCGCGGCCGCGCGGAGTGCGGACCGGCGCGGAGATGCCCGCCTCGAAGACGATGTTGCTGAAGGCCCTGATCCGCTCATCCGTCGAACATTCGTAAGCCGCGCCCGGCCAGGGATTGAACGGGATGAGATTCACCTTGGCCGGAAGGCGATACTGGCGGATCAGGCGAATGAGTTCGCGGGCATCCTCATCGCTATCGTTCTTGTCCTTCAGCATCACATATTCGAAGGTGATACGCCGCGCGTTGTTGGCACCGGGATAGGCCGCGCAGGCCTCAAGCAGTTGCTCGATTCCATACTTGCGGTTGAGGGGCACGATCTCGTCGCGGATTTCCTTCGTCACCGCATGTAGCGAGACGGCAAGGTTCACTCCGATCTCCTCGCCGGCGCGCTCCATCATCGGAACGACGCCGCTTGTGGATAGCGTGATTCGACGTTTCGACAGGCCAAGGCCGTCGCCATCCATGACGATTTTCAATGCGTCGCGGACATTGTCGAAATTGTAGAGCGGCTCGCCCATGCCCATCATGACGATGTTGGTGAGCATCCGGCCTTCGGGCTGGCTCGGCCATTCGCCGAGCGCGTCGCGCGCCAGCATGACTTGGCCGACGATCTCCGCCGGCTCCAGGTTGCGGACGAGCGCCATCGTTCCCGTGTGGCAGAAGCGGCAGTTGAGCGTGCAGCCGACCTGGCTCGACACGCAGAGCGTTCCGCGGTCCGCATCGGGGATGAAGACCATTTCGAAGTCGTGGCCGTCGTGCGTCTTCAGCAGCCACTTGCGCGTGCCGTCGGACGAAACCTGCGCCTCGACGACCTCCGGCCGGGAGATGTTGAAGCGCTCCGCGAACCACGGCCGCTGGATTTGGGCAATATCGCTCATCTTGGCGAAATCGGTGACGCCTCGATTATAAACCCAGCGCCAAATTTGTTTGGAGCGGAGCTTCGCCTGTTTCGGTTCGAGGCCCGCGCCTTCAAGCGCCGCGCGGATCTGGTCCTTCGAGAGCCCGACCAGCTCAATCCGCCCATCGGCTCGAACAGTGACCGCCCGTGGAACAGGCACAGGATCGAGGGGGCCCGGAATGGGCATGATGGCAGTGTCCGCACTCATGGCAGAGCGCTTATCTAGTTACGAACGGACGCTTTTGCCAGCGCAGCGAGCCGCGGCGGCGTCGATTGCCGTCGCGGCGCCGTCGAGGACGTAGCGATCCGTGAAGCTGCTGCCCTGCTGATCCCGGGCACGAACCGTCAGCCCGCCGGCCGAGCGTGCGGCCGCAATGATCGCCTGCTCCTGAGCAGGTCCCGTAC
>JBKPKE010000104.1:0-14263 GCA_046730955.1 Pseudomonadota bacterium | reverse complement strand
GGGCATGGCGCAGACCGTCCAACTGCTCGGCACTCTTGTGCACGACCCGAAGCTCATCGTCCTTGATGAACCGTTCTCCGGTCTCGATCCAATCAACCAGGGGAAGCTTGAGCGGCTGATCCGCGAGCGCGCCGCGAACGGTGTGACGGTGATCTTCTCGACCCATGTCATCGCCCATGCCGAGAGGCTGTGCGAGCGCATCGCCATCATCGCCGCCGGCAAGGTCGCTTTTGACGGCCGTGTGGACGAAGCACGATCAAGGCTTCGCCAGATCGTGCGGCTGCGTACGCGGGCCTCCGATGGACCATGGCGTTCCGTGCTTCCGGCGAACGCCCGCTGCGAGCATGGCGAGTGGATCTTCGAGCTGCCGGACTCCGGCCCGGAGCCATTGCTGAAGGCACTGATGCATGGTGAGGCGGGGATTGAGACGCTGGCCATTGAACGCCCCGGCCTCCACGAAGCTTTCGTCGCGATCGCGGGCGAGACGGCCGCAGAAGCCATGGGCAATCCGGAGCTGGGCGAATGAACCGAACCCGCGCCGCAATGGTCATCGCTCGCCGCGACTTCACTGCGACCGTCCTTTCAAAGACGTTCTTTTTCTTCCTTCTCGGGCCCCTGTTCCCGCTCCTACTCGGCGGCGTATTCGGCGGCATCGGAGCGCGCGTCGCCTCGCAGACTGCCCAACCTGTTGTCGCAGTTGTGATGCACCAGAACGAGTTTTCCGCGCTGAACAAGGCGCGCCAAAGGTTGGTTGACGCCGCCGGCGAGGAAGCTGTCGTGCATCTCGCTTATTACGCGCCGGAGCCGGACCAGGAAGCCCAGGCCAAACGGCTCTTGCAAAGCAGCAACCCGCCGATCCGGGCGGTTCTGACGGGCTGGTTCGGAGATCCGAAGCTGATCGGCGACATCAAGCCGGACAGCCCCGTCGAACGCCAATTGCGGCTCCTGTTGCGAAGCTCGATCGTACCCGATTTCCCGTCACCGAAGCTGGACCTCGTCCGGACGGCGCCCGCAGCGGGTTGGATGGCCAAGGATCGCGCGGTGACCGCTCAGCTTGGCCAGATGTTCCTCTTCTTCCTGACCATCCTGCTCGCAGGCATGCTGCTCTCACAGATGATCGAGGAGAAATCGAACAAGATCATCGAAGTCATCGCGGCCGCCGTGCCGATCGATTCAATGTTCCTAGGCAAGCTATTCGCGATGCTCGGCGCCTGCCTGCTCGGCCTTGTCGTCTGGGGAAGCATAGGTGTCGCGACCGTTGCATTCCTCAGCGGAGGCCACCTCGACCGGATTCCAGCGCCGGCGGTGGGCTGGCCTGCCTTCATTGCCTTCGGCGTCATCTACTTTTCGATGAACTACCTGCTGCTTGGAGCACTGTTCCTCAGCATCGGTGCCCAGGCTTCGACCGCTCGCGAGGTGCAGATCCTGTCCATGCCCGTCACATTTGCTCAGGTACTGATCTTTGGGCTCGCAGCGGTCGCTGTAGGCGCGCCCAACTCACCTGGCGCAATCGGCGCAGCCGTCTTCCCTCTATCGTCGCCGCTGGTCATGCTTGCTCGTGCAGCGGAAGTGCCGGGCTTCGGGATGCATGTTCTCGCGCTCGTCTGGCAGGCTCTATGGGTCGGCGTGATCCTCGCCATCGGTGCGCGTTTGTTCCGTCGGCGAGTACTGCAATCGGGTCCGGCGCAACCCTTCTGGCGGAGGCGCGCGAGCGCCTAGGCGAGTGCCTCGCGCGCCCTCTCGGTCAGCCAATTCTGCATATCCATGTAGGGAAAAGGCCCGTGGCTCACGCGAGCGATCCCGGCGCTTGCCCAACCCGCCCGGCTTGGACCTCCTGGCAGGTGCATTGCGTTCACGGGCAGTGGGACGCCTGTCGTGATCCGCTCGACCAATGAGAGGTCGGCAAGGCCCGGAATGAAGAAGCCATTCGCCCCTGCCGAGGCATAGGCTCTGCCGCGCTCGATCGCCTCATCGACGAATTGCGCATGGTTTTCTGACTTCGCCTTCAGGAAGAGATCGGTGCGCAAGTTGATGAAGAAGTCGCGGCCGACACCCTCACGAAGCGCGCCAATACGGGCGACTTGCTGGTCGATCTCATAAAGACCCTCACCGCCGACCACCTGGTCTTCGAAATTGCAGCCGATCGCGCCGGTTTCGGCGAGACGCCGGCCGTTGGCCGACAGACCTCCAGCGTCGGTCGCATAGCCGCCTTCGAAATCGATCGTGACGGGTAGACCGACTGCTTTCGCAATCCGCTTGGCATTCACGAGTGCAAGGTCGAGCGGCACTTCTTGCCCGTCGCCGAATCCATTTGCCATCGACACGGAAGCGCTGCCGGTCGCGATTGCCTCGGCTCCGGACTTGGCGACCGCGACGGCGCTGCCCGGATCCCAGGCGTTGAAAAGGACCAAGGGTTCGCCCGCGAGGTGCAGCTTCGCGAAATCGTCGAACTTGCTCATGAGAGTTCTGCTCCTTCGGAAGCGTCCCTTTGGAGCAGAACGGAGCGGCTGGCTTATCGAATCTTGCGCTCAACACCCAAGGTCAGTTTATCGCGACGCTCGCCATCTCCTGGAGCTTTTCCATCAGCGCGCGATGCGGGAACGGGCCGTGGCTGATGCGCGCCACGCCGGCGCTCGCCCACTGGGACTTCGGTGGAGCTCCGGGGAAAGCGATGACGTTGAGCGGTAGCGGGACTTCACGGACAATCCGCTCGATCTGCCGCGGGTCCGCCAGGCGCGGGACGAAGAAGCCGCTCGCGCCGGCATCGGCGAAAGCTTTGCCGCGTTCGATCACGCTGTCGACCAAAGCATCGTCATGTGCCTGGGTCTTCAGGAAGGCGTCGGTCCGCGCGTTGATGAAGAAGGCGTCGCCGACGGCGTTTCGGATCGCGGCAATCCTGCGAACCTGGAGGTCGAGCGAGTGCAGTCCCTCGCCTCCGATCACCTGATCCTCGAAATTGCATCCGACGGCGCCTGTCGCGGCGAGCCTGACGACGTTCGCCGCGCCCTGCTCCGGATCGTCGGAGTAAGCGCCTTCAAAGTCGACCGTGAGCGGCACATCCACCGCATCGACGATGCGCTTGGCGTTGGCGAGAGCGAAGTCGAGCGGCACCTGCTGCCCGTCCGGCCAGCCCTGCGCGTCCGCCACCGGGTGGCTACCCGTCGCCAGCGCCTTCGCTCCGGCCTTCACGACCGCGAGTGCGCTTCCGACGTCCCAGATGTTGTAGAGAACGACCGGGTCACCGGGAACGTGCAAGGCGGCAAGAGTCTCGAACTGCGAGGCCATCAGATCTTCTCCGGATAGATGGGGTGAATGTCGACCGGGATGTGGTTCATCGTGCCCGTCACCTGCTTCGCCTCGGCATCCATCACGGCCCATTTGCCAAGGAACGCCTTGGTCCGTTCATAGTCGCCGTTGGCCTGCAGCCGGACGATATCGCCGACGAGATCGCGAATGCCCGCGTCGAGCTTCGCCGCATCAATGCGGAAACGCTTGGCGTCTGCGTCCCAGACGATTCCGCCCTTGTCGCGCAGATAGCGATATTGCATCGCCGCGCCCTTGCCGTGCGCATCGGTGTCGCCGAAGCGCATCGCGCGGAAGAGGCCGGCGACATAGGCAGCTCTTATCTGCGGCTTTTCGGCCGCCGGAAGCACCCCTTTGTCCATCATGAAGAGCACGTTGTACGCGCCCATCACGTCGGCCTTGGCTTCTTCGAAGCCGCTGCCGACGTCCTTAAGCGCTTTGTCCACCGTCGTCTTCTGCCCGTTCACGGTGATTGAGCCCGGCCCGAGGCTGTGGCTCAGCTCATGGAACAAGGTTTCCATGTACATGTAGCGGCTGTTCACGTTGGCGGCGTCTTCCGGGACCAGCACCAGGCCCGCCATGGGCTTCAGAATGCGGTCGTACTTGGCCGCGATTAGGTTCCTGAGGATGACTTTCTTGGCGCCCTTCGCCTCGCGCACACGCTCATCGTTCGGAAGGTTGAAGGCGATGGTTTGGATGCCATGATTTGAATCGCCGCCGCCGCGGATCTGGTCGCCGACCGAGATCGGCGATTCAAAGCCTCGCTTGAAGTTCTTGTACTGCTCCTCCACCGGGAGGTTCGCTTCCATCTCGCGAAGATGGCTCTTGTAGACGTCCAGCGTCTGGCTCTCCTTGGGATCCTTCAGCACCACGAAGGATTCGAACGCCGTCTTCGCGCCGTAGAGCGTGTCGGTGTAGGTTTCGTACGGGCCAATGACGATCTCGATCGGCGTCTCCTTCAGATCCATCCAGGCAAGCTCGGACTCGTAATAATCGTCGGTGCGGAAAGCCTTCGCACGCAGCGTGAGGAACTTCTTGAGGCTGGGATTGCTCGTGATGGCCGCCGCCTCTTCCAGTTTCTTCGCGGCCGGCTCCAGCCATTCCTTATATTCCTGGCTGTATGGGACGGCGACCAGCTTGTCGCCCTCGCGCTTCACGACTGTATAGGCGCTGGTGAGTTCGTCCTTCTGGTCCGGATGCGCTGCGAGATATGCGTCGAACTGGTCCTTGGTCAGATCGGCCGGATAGAAACCGGCGCCGACCGGGCGCGGCCCGTCGCCGAAGAACGGCTTGTCCTCTTCCGTTTCGTCCCATGGTCCCATGAAGGTGTCGAAGCGGTCGAGCAGCGCCTTGTCGCCGCTCTTTTCGATTTGCTGTCGCAGGCGCACGTTGTCGGCCGAGACTTGGCGCAAGTAGATCGGGTTCATCAGGTCGGCCGCCTGCATCAGCAGGTTCACGACCTGCCGCTCCTCCGCGCTGAGGTAGCTCGCGTCCACCTTCATGTCGATTGGAGCGAGCTTGGCGGAGCCTTCCGTTTCCGCGCTTTCGCCTTGCGCGGCGGCCGCCTGATTATCGGCTTTCTGCACCTGGCATGCGGCGGTGGTGAGGACGAGGACGGAGGCGGCTGCGGCGAGCAGATGATGTCTGGTCATGGCCGTCGCCCTAGCAGCCCATCGCCGCCGAAACAAAGCCGCCCGTCGAAGCGTTAACGCCGTCAGTCAAAGGGGAAGTAAATGGTACGCGTATCTGTAGCGTTCTCGCTGGCCGCAGCTCTCGCGCTGGTCGGCTGTAAAACCAATAACATGGCCGATGGAGTGAAGAGCGCCGGGAGCGCCGTCGTCGACGGTGCGAAGGACGTCGCCGGCGCTGGAGCCTCGCTCGTCAACGTCAACCTCAGCAATGTGCTGAACGACCTCGCGCTGGATCTGAAGGTCGACAAGGCGAACATCCCGATCAACGCGCAAATCCCGATCACTGTCGCGGCGAATGTGTGCGGCGTCTCCATAAACATATTGTCGATCGGCGCAGGCGGCGGAAGCAGCCAAGGCTGCACCGCCAACAGCATCTCGCCCGAGCTGAAGCAATATATCCAGCAGCAGCTGGCGGCCAACGGCTCCGTCGGAGGCGGCGCGCAGACGACGACCGGCGGCGGTACGACTGGCACGACGTCGACTGGTACGACTACGACCACGACCGGAACGACCACGTCGCCCACCCAGGATCCCATTACTCAACCCCCTCAGTAAAAGTTTGGGAGGATTAGGCATGTCGAAGTCATGGAAATTGGCTGCTCTCATCGCGTCCGTCACGCTCGTATCGGCCTGTAAGACGACGGGGACCGATACGGCACCCGCGACTGCTGGCGACGCTGGGACTTCGGTCGGCACCGGCGGTACGGGCGGCACCACTGGCACGACCGGGGGCACGAGCACCGGCAGCGGTTCGGGCACGAGCAGCGGCGGCTCCAGCATCCCCACACTCGTCAGCGTGAGCTTGCAGAATGTCTTGAACGACTTGTCTGTCTCATTGAAGGTGGACCGCAACAGCATTCCGGTCACGGCACAGGTTCCGATCGACGTAGCGGCCTCAGTCTGCGGCGTGTCCGTCGATGCCCTCGCCGCGTCCGCGGCCAGCGGCAAGGCGTCGTGCACGGCAACGACCGCCAGCGCCCAGCTGACTCAGGTCATCCAGCAGCAGATTTCGACGGGCGGGTCGGTGACGGGCGGCGATCAGACGACGACGGTGCCCCCGGGACAGTAGCTCCAGATCGCCGGCGGCGCAGTCAGCCGCGCCGACCCGCATCGCAGAAAACCATTGCATTTGTGGAACAGACCATAACAGTAAGCGTAGTTGCTGTTTCCGAGAGCCTGGTTCCTGACTGGGAGTTCAAGGGACGGCGGCTCTCACAACAACGGGGAAGACTGTTCATGAAGAAGATTTCGACCGCTTTCGCAGTGGCCGCAGGCGTATTCGCCCTCTCGGCTTGCAACCAGAGCCCGCAGGAGCAGGCTGCCGACAACATCGAAGCGAACGCCGAGAACACGGCCGACGTCATCGAGGCGAATGCCGAGAACGTCACGGACAACATGCAGGCGAATGCCGAGAACACTGCTGACGCAGTTCGTGCGGAAGGCGAGAATGCGGCCGACCAGGTCCGCAACGGCGCCGACGCCGACGGCAACAGCGCGAACTAATCGTTACAACGCGCCGCCCGCACGCAGGCGGCCGTTCAAGGGGTGCCCGGTTTCGGGCGCCCCTTTTTTGTCTCGAGCTGGTACGTCGGAACGGGTCCGCTGCGGCCAAGTGCGAACAATATGGCCATGCGCCTTCGAAGTGTCGCTGCGGCGAGCCGGTCGCAGTCATAAGCGACTGCCGACTTATTCGTGATCATTGACCTATATTAGATTGAAACTCGAGGGCCTGGCGCTAGGACCGTCCCGGGCCGGTTTCCTTTTGCAACCCGGAAGCTGGCTCGAGTGCCTGTAGGCGTAGGCCCCCAGGCCGTTCGCCGATAGGCGCGGTCCGGGCGGTCCCTCGGCTGCTTGGACCGCAAACCCTCCTAGTGGACGAACCTCGCGACCACGTCCCTATAGGACCGGCTGACCTTCACCTGAGCACCGGAATCCAGCACCAGGAAGCACTCGCCGTTCGTGTGCGGCTTCACCTGGCGGACAAGGTCGAGGTTGACGATCGTCGAGCGATGCACGCGCTGGAACCGCCGCGGATCGAGCCTTTTCTCGAGATCTTTCATCGTTTCGCGCAGGATGAGCGTGTTATCGCCGGTCTGAATGCACATATAGTCGCCGGCCGCGTCGATCCGCTCGATCGTATCGACGTCCACGCGGAAAATCTGACCTTGGTCCTTGATGTTGATCATCTTTTCGAACCGGTCGGGAGCAGGACCCTCCGGGGCGGCCTCGGCAAGTTCCTCGGCAGCCTCGGGTGCATGTTCGGCGAGCGCCTCCTTCAGGCGCTCGGCCTCTCCCGCGCTCCGCTTCTCGGCGAGCCGCTGGCGTACCCGGTCGAGGGTCGCAGCCAGGCGGTCCTCGTCGACGGGCTTCATCAAATAATCGACCGCCTGCGCTTCGAAGGCGCGAAGCGCATGGTCCCCGTAGGCCGTCACGAAAACGAACAGGGGCGGCTCGACGTCCATTAGGCCCTGTATGACGGAAAACCCGTCGAAGCCGGGCATCTGGATATCCAGGAAGACGAGGTCCGGCTTATGCGTCTTGATCGCTCGGATCGCCTCGCGCCCGTTCGCCGCGGTTGCGACGACCTCGACATCGTCGTGCGCCTCGAGGCGCAGCTGAAGCCCCTGCGTCGCAAGCGGCTCGTCATCGACGAGCACGGTGCGGATGGTCATGAGTTGGTTTCTCCGGTTTCGTAGGGAATTTCGATGACAACGCTGAATCCCCCCTGATCGTTCTGTCTGGTCGAAAAGCCGTGGGCGGCGCCATAGGCCTGCGCCAGACGGTCGCGAATGTTCGCCAGTCCGACTCCAGTGGAAGGGCTGGCGGCGAGCGCCGATCCGTCGCCGTTCCCGTTATCGGCAACTTCCAGGCGGACCGCCTGCCCTTCGCGCGTCGCGTTTATCCAGATCTCGGCGCCCTCCTCGCTGGGCGTAACCGCATATTTGATGGCATTCTCGATCAGCGGCTGAAGCAGCAGCGACGGCAGGCGAGCGCCGATCGTCTCGGGCTGGATCTTGAAATGAGGTCGAAGCCGATCCTCAAACCGCATCTTCTCGATCTCCAGGTACAGCTTCAACGTCTCCACTTCCTGAGCAAGCGTGACCTTCGCCGTGGGCTCGTTCGCGAGCGTATAGCGCAAAAACGACGATAGGCGCGCAAGCATCGCATTTGCCCGCTCCGTCTGCTTGAGGAGGACCAGGGTCGAGATGGAGTTCAAAGTATTGAAAAGGAAGTGCGGATTGAGCTGGTAACGCAGCATCGCCAGTTGCGCGGTGGAAGCCTGGCTCTCGAGCCTCTCGCGCTGCTTGATCTCACCCTCGAGGAGCAGGAAGTAATTGATTCCGTAATAGAGCGCCGCCCAGGCAGCGAGCAGTGCGAAGTCCAGCAGGATAGCACCGAGATAGGTTCGCGCCGTGGGCCTCAGGTCCGGCTTCAGGAAGGTCGCGACGCTCCAGGTTTCGATGATCGAAAACATCGCCGCGGCGAGAATCACGACAGCCAGCGACAGCACAAGGGTGAAGATCGGCCGCATCACGATCAGCCGCCGGAACAGCGACGCCATCAAGAGCGTCAGCGAATAGCCGGTGGCCGTCAGTAGCGCCGTGTGGACAATCCACATTGCGCCCATGGCGTTCGAGAAGCCCGAAAGCGAGCGAAGGATGAAATACCCCGACCAGCCGGCGCTTTGCAGCATCCAGAAGGCGCGATTCTTGTCCTCGAAGAACGGCCGGTCGAGTCCCACCTGACGTGCAATCGGGGCCGCCGGCGACCGAGCCGAAGACGCGTCGACCCGCATTCCGCTTCCCAAAGGCGTCTGTCGTTCCAATGCTGCGCTGTCCGTCGCCATCGCCAGTTCAGATATAAGCAGGCAAATCGGGCATTGCGAGCGAACGCGGGAAGAGGCAATCGGTTACGCCACGGGAGAGACACGGATGAACGAACAAGTCCCGCGCGCTAAATTCCGCAGCATGGACGAAGGCACGGCCGAGGACTGGGCCCTCATCGGAAGTCACTTCTTTCCGTTCGCAAAGGGGCTTCCCGATCGGGTGCTTGATCATTTGAAGCTCCTTGACGGCGACTATGGGGGCTTTCCCGTCGACCGGCTGCAGCACTCGCTTCAGACGGCCACGCGCGCTCATCGCGCCGGCGAATCCGAAGACTATGTCGTGATGGCCTTGCTCCACGACATCGGAGACACGCTCGGGACGCTCAACCATCCGGACATTGCTGCGGCAATCATCAAACCATTCGTTGACGAGAAGATTCATTGGATGTGCGAGCATCACGGCATCTTCCAGGGCTATTATTTCTTCCATTATCTCGGGATGGATCGCGACATGCGGGAGCAATTCCGCGGGCACCCGCATTTCGAGGATACTGCCCGCTTCTGCGAACTATACGACCAGACGGCCTTCGACGAATCCTACGACACGGCGCCGCTCGACTTGTTCGAGCCGATGGTCCGCCGGGTCTTCTCAGCACCGAAGCGATCAATCTACGTAAGCACCCCCGAATAGGACCTCTCATGAACTTGATCCGTTCGGCCGCCACCGCGGCCGCTCTCCTCGTTGCCGCGTGTCAGCAGTCCGCAACAAACACCGTCGCGTCGGAAAGCGGCGAGACATCCGAGGCGGCGATCGCGCCGATCCTCGATACTGCCGAGGCGAAGGACCCTGCAAGCTATGCGCGACCGCTCGAAGCGCGGGTCTACCACGTCGCGCTCGACCTCAACGTCGACTTCGATGCGAAGCGCATCGGCGGCACCGCTACGCTCGATGTGGATCGGAAGCCCGACGCCAAGGAGATCATCCTCGACGACAAGGGCCTGGAAATCGAAAGCATTACGGACGGCTCGAACCAAGCGCTGGAATACAAGGTCGGCACGGCCGATCCGAAGCTGGGTTCGCCGCTGGCAGTGGCCCTTCGCCCCGACACGAAGCAGCTGATCATCAAGTACAAGAGCGCGCCCGATGCGGGAGCGCTGCAATGGCTTACTCCCGAGCAGACGGCAGGAAAGAAGAAGCCCTATCTGTTCAGTCAGGGGCAGGCGATCGAGAACCGGAGCTGGATTCCGACTCAGGACTCACCAGGAATCCGACAAAGCTGGGAAGCTACGATCCATGTTCCGGCAGGTCTGACCGCCGTGATGAGCGCTCCGAAATCCGCCGAGCCCATCACCCAGGGCGGCGAGAGCGTCTTCAGCTACAAGATGCCGCATAGCGTCGCGTCCTACATGATCGCGATCGGCGTCGGCGACCTAGCGTTCAAGTCGCTTGGGCCACGCACCGGCGTGTGGACCGAACCGGTCATGCTCGATCGAGCCGCCGCCGAGCTTGAAGATACCGAGAAAATGGTCGCTGCCGCAGAGAAGCTATACGGCCCGTATCGCTGGGGCCGCTACGACCTCCTCGTCCTCCCGCCCGCAGCGCCCTACGGAGGGATGGAAAATCCGACCCTGACTTTCCTGACGCCGACCTTCATCGCAGGAGACAAGAGCCTCGTAGGCCTCGTCGCGCATGAGCTTGCCCACAGCTGGTCGGGCAATCTCGTTACCAACGCCAATTGGACCGACAGCTGGCTCAATGAGGGCGTCACGTCCTATTTCGAGAACCGGATCATGGAGGAAATCTACGGTCCGAAGCGCGCCTCTCAGGAAGCGTCCCTCAGTTTCGACGAAATGGAGAAGGCTCTCGCCGAGGAAAGCAACGGGCCGAACACCCAACTGCATCTGGGCCCCAAGGAAGGCGTGCCCGACGGTGGATCCGGCGGAATCATCTATGACAAGGGCGCAGTTTTCCTTCGCACGCTCGAAAAAATTATCGGCCGCGCAAAGTGGGACGAATATCTAAGATCCTACTTCGACCGGCATGCCTTCCAGCCAATGACGTCGGCCCGATTCCTTGCAGATATGCGAACCAATCTGATCAAGGGCGACAAGGGCCTCGAAGCCAAGCTCCAGCTGGACAATTGGGTCTACAAGCCGGGCCTGCCGTCGAATGTCGCGCGCCCTGATCCAGCGGCGTTCGCCTCGGTCGACCAGGCAGTGAAGGCGTTCGCTGCGGGCGGCCCGCCGCCGACCGCTTTCAGTGGCTGGACGACTGCCGAAAAACTGAGGTTCCTGAACAAGTTGCCTCGGAAGATGGCGACTTCGCGTCTCGATTCATTGAACAGGGCCCTGAAGCTGAATGAGACGGGCAACAATGAAGTCCTGTTCGCCTGGCTGGACTTGGCGATCCGCAACCGCTTCGACCCCGCAGTCCCGGCGCTGGAGCGCTTCCTGACGAGCCAGGGACGACGCAAGTTCGTACAGCCGCTCATCGAAACGCTGGCAAAGGACAGGGACTGGGGCCGTCCGATCGCGGCTCGCGTCTACAAGGTTGCGCGGCCATCTTATCACCCCATCACGCAACGCGATCTGGACCAACTTAAGTTAGGAGGTTGAGCCGCGGTTCTTAACTGCGTCTCAACCCTCTTCAGCTACCGCTCGCTGAGACCAGAGTTAGCGAGCCCGGATGTACGAAGCTCCAGATCGATTCAAGCGTATGAAGGCCGCTCGCCTGCCCGATGGGGAATCCCTTGGGCTGACGAGCGAACAGGCGGACACGACCAATACGCCCCTGAAAGACGTCCAGCTCATTTCACGAGCGCAGCTGGCGCCCTTCTTCATGGCCGCGAACATTTGCGCTGCCGTCATGGCGGCAACTGCGCTGTGGCACAGTGTTGGGCCGATGTACCTCCTGCCCTGGGTGGGAGCTGTCGCGCTTGCGAATTTCGTTGCGATGCAAGTCGCCAAGACCCAGGCGATCACCCATGTCGGCCGCTCCGGCCGCAGGGTTCCGGACTGGCTCCTCGTAGGCGAGGTGGCTGTCCGAGCAGCGATCTGGCTCTCGCTCCCGCTCTACGTCTTCACGTCGATCAATCCGGGCCAGCAGGTCATCCTTGCCTCCATTGCTTCGGGGCTCGGCATTGCGGGAATCGGCCTGGTCGTCGTTCCGCGCTCCGCCATGGTCTGGATGTGCTCGTTCACCGCCGGGATCGGAGCGGCCCTTTTCCTCGGTCGGCAGAGCATGCCGTTCGAGCATATGCTCTCGATCATCTTCACCCTCGGCGTTTCCATTTCGGGCGTGCTTCACGTCGCCCGATGGGCGTTCGAGCAATTGAAGACGAACGCCGATTTCAGCGCCCAGAGCGAGAGCGCGAGCCTGCTGCTTCAGGAATATGAGCAGCGCGGCGTGGGCTGGCTGTGGCAGGTCGATGCCGACAATCGCGTCACCTACATCAGCTCGCGCATGACGGCCCTCCTGGGCCGCCCGGCGAGCCAGCTTCTTGGCCATTCCATGCCGTCGCTCCTCGGAGGAAATGCAGAGCTTGGCCGCAAGCTTCTCGAAAAGCAGCCGTTCAACGCGCTGGACATGGAGCTCCAGACGGCTCGTGGCCCACGCTGGATCTCGATCGCCGGCGATCCGATCATCGATACGGCCGGACGGTTCGAAGGCTTCCGCGGCGTCGGAAGCGACATCACCGAGATGCGGCAGACGCAGGAGCGGCTGACGCACCTCGCAAATATGGACGTGCTCTCCGGCCTTCCCAACCGCGGCCGCGTCCGGCAACTCCTCGGCGAAGCGCTCCGCACCGCGACGACGTCGAACGTCCCCTGCGCAATTCTCTTCCTCGATCTAGACGGCTTCAAGCCGGTCAACGACACCTTCGGCCACCCGAAGGGAGACGCAGTCCTCCGCGCCGTCGCCAAGCGGCTCGTCGACGAGGTGAGCTCTGACGGTCATGTCGGACGGATGGGGGGCGACGAGTTCGCCATCGTCATCACCGACGGGCAAAGCCGCAAGAAGGTCGAGCAGATGGCCGAGCGGATCATCAAGTCGGTGAAAGAACCGTACATGATCGACCAGACCGAAATCCGTATCGGTGTTTCCATCGGCTGCGCTTTCGGTCCGATCGACGGCGCGACCGTCGACGACCTGATCCTCAAGGCCGACCTCGCGCTTTATCAAGCGAAGGATGCGGGCCGGGGTGTCGCGCGCTACTTCTCATCCGAGCTCCAGTCGGAGCAGGAAGACCGCGTCCGTCTCGAGACCGACCTCCGTCAGGCCGTCGCCTCGCAGCAATTCCATCTCGTCTTCCAGCCGCTGATCAACGCGAAGTCGCAGAAACTCATCGGGTTCGAGGCGCTGATCCGCTGGAACCATCCACAGCGCGGCTTCGTCCCGCCGAACATCTTCATCCCGGTGGCGGAAGAGAATGGTCTCATGCCGCAGCTCGGCGCCTGGGTGATCGACGAAGCGTGCCGCGCCATTGCGACTTGGCCGGACTCGATCACGGTCGCGGTGAACATCAGCCCCAAGCAGATCCTCATCCCGGCGCTTCCGAACGTCGTGAGCGAAGCCATCTCGAAGTATAAGATTCCGGGGAATCGGCTCGAACTGGAAGTGACTGAGGGCGTGTTCCTCGGCGACAGCGGCAAGACCGTCGACGTGCTTGGCCGCCTCCGTGCGCTCGGCGTCGGGATTGCGCTCGACGACTTCGGCACCGGCTATTCGTCGATCGGCTATTTGAACAAGGCCATCTTCCACAAACTGAAGATCGACGGAAGCTTCGTTCGCGAAGCCGGCTCGCGGCCCGAAAATGTCGCCATCATCAAGTCGATCGTCCAGCTCGCGAAGAGTTTCCGCATGTCGGTTACCGCCGAAGGCGTCGAGACCGCCGAGGATTTCGAGCGGATGCGCGAACTCGGCTGCGACACCATCCAAGGCTACCTTTTCGGAAAACCGCTCTCGTACGAACGCGCGAACCAGATGGTCTTGGGCCTCAGCGCAAAGCGGATGGCAGGCTAGCCGAAGCCACCAAACAACCCTTTGGCGTCGTTGCTGCAATTCCGTAGTTGTTCCTGCCGTAGGCTGGCGTAGATTCGCCTAGAGACGGTTAGACGTCTCGACGGGGGAATTCGGAAGCATGTGTGGCATTGCTGGTTGGTACAGGCGTTCTGGTCGACCGGTAAATCGCGCGGCCATCACGCGGCAGTGCGACACAATGGTCGCACGAGGCCCGGACGACAGCGGCACTCTAGTCGACGGCGACTTCGGCTTCGGCATGCGCCGCCTCAGCATCATCGATGTCGAGGGCGGTCATCAGCCGATGTCGACCGCGGACGGCCGCTTTTCGATCGTCTTCAACGGCGAAATTTACAATCATCTTGAGCTGAGGTCTGAGCTGGAACGGCTGGGAGCTCGCTTCCGCACGCACAGCGACACGGA
>JBKPKE010000103.1:0-33332 GCA_046730955.1 Pseudomonadota bacterium | reverse complement strand
CAAGCTCGCCTTCTAGCTGTTTGGGATAAGCCTGGAGCCGAGCGATGTAGGCCTCGGCATCGGACGCGTTCTCGATCTGGTGATCGGCATCCAGAAATCGCGGGGTGTCGAGGTAGGCGCCCACGTTCTGGATTACGACGTAGGGCGTGTTACGCCAGCCGCCGACGGCGACGTCGCCATATGGCTGAGCGAAGCCGTCGAGTGCCGTCCGGTAGGCACTCCGGACCACCTCGACGCTCGTGCGCGTGGAATGCGAAAGTCCCGAAGCGTCGAAAGCCTCAACCCGGTGAAGATCGGCGGCGACGGTGTCGCGGATCCGTTGCTGTCCGGCAGCCGAGCGGTCCTCGAGCTGGAACCGGAGTTGCGCAAGCGCGCCCTTGTCCACGCCGTAGGATGTCGCGTCCTCCGGGCTGAGCCGAATGAGATTGTCGGCGATCGAATCGAGGAGAGCCGAAGCGTCGGCTTCGGTGACCGGCGGCGGCGGAGACGGTGCCGGCGTCGCAGTCGCGAAAGCTTGGCTGACTGCACGCGTGCATCCGGAGAGAAGGGGTAGCGCGGCGCTGGCAGAAAGTGCGGCGACCACCTGCCGGCGGCTAAGAAATGTCTCGGACAAAAGGGACTCCGTCAGGCTGGGGGAAGCTGTCGTTCCGGTTCCACAAGAAGGCAGTTGCCTTCAACCCCCCTTATGCGAACGCGCTCTCCCGCACGACCGGGACCGCCGCGAGCGCTCCATTCGCTGTCGCCGACGCGGACACGACCGGAGTGTTCGTCGACATCTTCGATGACGGAGACACTTTTGCCGACCAGCTGCGCAGCGCGATCGTTGAGCAAGGGATCACCGGCATCGACCGCCGCATTGGCGTAGACCTTCCGGCCGATCATGACCGCCACGATCGCGTAAACGGCGAAGAGGCTGAGCTGACCCACCACTCCAAGACTGAAGAGAAGTGTGAAAAGGCCCGCGGCGATCGCTGCTCCGCCGATGAACACCAGGAAAAAGCCGGGAGCGATGATCTCGGCGATCAGCAACAGAACGCCGCCGATCATCCATAGCCAACCGGGCTCGAGGCCCTCGAGGAAATTCATCCCTCGATCCTTGGAGTTCCTGGTACGGTCGGCGGTGTCCCGCGGCTTGCCTTGGGTTCGGACTTGATCCGCGGGACAGCGGCGGACCCGGCGTCACCAAATGCTTCGCGGGCCAATTCGCCGATCCCGCCCAAGGTTCCCATCAGCTGAGTCGCTTCGACCGGGAAGAGAATGGTTTTGGCATTGGGCGAGGTTGCGAACTTGCCCAGGGCTTCGACATATTTCTGGGCGATGAAATAATTGATCGCCTGGGTCGATCCGCCTTCGATCGCGTCGCTGACCGACTTAGTGGCATTGGCTTCCGCCGAAGCCGCGCGTTCGCGCGCCTCGGCTTCGCGGAACGCGGCCTCCTTCAATCCTTCCGCTTGCAGTATCTTTGCCTGCTTCTCACCCTCGGCTCTCAGGATTTCCGACTGGCGCATGCCTTCGGATTCCAGAATTGATGCGCGCTTTTCGCGCTCCGCCTTCATCTGGCGGGTCATAGCGTCCACAATGTCACGCGGCGGGCGGATGTCCTTCAGTTCGACGCGGGTGATCTTCACACCCCATGCCTCAGTCGCGTGGTCGACCACGGCAAGGAGGCGCGCGTTGATCTCGTCCCGCTTCGACAATGTTTCATCGAGGTCCATCGAGCCCATGACGGTACGCAGGTTGGTGGTCGAGAGCGCCATGATGGCCGTGTAGAGGTCGCTGACTTCGTAAGCGGCCTTAGCGGCGTCGAGCACCTGGAAGAAGACGACGCCATCGACCGCCACCATCGCGTTGTCCTTGGTGATGATCTCCTGGCCCGGGATATCGAGCACCTGCTCCATCATGTTGATCTTGCGGCCGACGCGATAGAAGAAAGGCGGGACGAAGTTGAAGCCGGGTTGGGCAACGCGCACGAACCGGCCGAAATGCTCGATCGTGTAGCGATAACCCTGGTGGACGATCTTCACGCCGATCATCACGTAAAGGAGCACCAGGACCGCAACGGCGGTCATAAACGTCGCAAGCATCTCTACCCCCGAATATATTCGTATGTGCATATTGCTGTGGCAGCAGTGCGAACGAAAGGAAAATCGAGGTGAGTTTCGATCTGTTCGCCATTCGCTCTATGCTCTTCCTGCCTGCTTCCAATCCGCGGGCGATAGTGAAGGCGCGAGACAGCGCGGCGGACCTTGTCGTTCTCGATCTCGAGGACGCGGTCACGCCGGATGATAAAGACGAAGCCCGCAGAGCGGCGGTCGAAGCGGTTCGGGAGCAATGGCGGATGCCGGTCGCGATCCGGATCAACGGCATGGGCACGGAGTGGCATTCACTCGACGTGGATGCCGTTGCCGGAGCCAGGTGCGGGTTCGCAGTCTTGCCTCGAGCTAAGTCAGCGCATCTGTTGAGGGAGGTTCGGGTGACAATCGGCAAGCCCGTGCTCGCGATGATCGAGACTGCGGCGGGCGTTCTTGCGGCAGCGGAGATCGCGCAGGACGCCGCTGCATTGATTGCTGGAACGAACGACTTGAGAGCCGACCTGCGGCTGCCGCTCACGGGAACGCGTGAGTCGATCTCGGCCTCGCTTCAGATGATTGTCCTTGCGGCGAGGGCGTCAGGCATCCCTGCTTTCGATGGTGTGTTCAACCACCTCAAGGACTCCGACGGGTTTACCCAGGAAGCGGAGCAGGGCAGGCGATTGGGCTTTGACGGCAAGTCGCTGATCCACCCCGATCAGATCGGTCCGTGCAATCGGGCATTCGGTCCGACCGATGAGGAGGTCGCCCGCGCGCATCGGCTCGTTGATGCCTTCAGCGGGGGAGCGGAGCGCTTTGAGGACCAGATGATCGAGCGCATGCATGTAGAAGCCGCTCGGCGAGTGCTCGACCGGGCCTGATACCGACCGCAGGCGTGCCCCTTGGCGAATCGCGTCCAGCCTGCCATGGGCCGATATGGCTCACCTCAACGATGCTCCTGAAATTGCTCTCGGACTGACGTTCGACGACGTCCTGCTGCAGCCGCTCGAATCCTCCGTGCTTCCGAGCCAAGCCGATACGCGGACACAGCTGACCCGCGAGATCCCGCTCAACATCCCTCTCTTGTCCTCGGCGATGGACACGGTGACCGAGGCCGACATGGCCATCGCGCTTGCGCAACTCGGCGGAATCGGCGTCCTTCACCGAAATATGTCGCTGGAGGAGCAGGCGGCGGCGGTTCGAGCGGTCAAGCGCTTCGAGAGCGGAATGGTCGTCAATCCGATCACGATGAGTCCAGATCAGACGCTCGCGGAAGCATTCGACCTCATGCAGGCCAACCGGATCAGCGGTATTCCGATCGTCGAGCGATCTGGCAAGCTGTGCGGCATCCTCACCAACCGCGACGTCCGCTTCGCCGAAAACCCGAAACAACCGGTTTCGGAATTGATGACGAAGGAAGATCTCGCCGTCGTCGGACTTGGTACGAGCGAAGAAGCCGCTCGCCGAATTCTCCACCAGCGGAGGATCGAGAAGCTGCTCGTTGTTGACGATCGCGATCATCTGGTCGGCCTGATTACGGTGAAGGATATCGAGAAGGCCGTTGCCACTCCGAACGCCACCAAGGACGCGGAAGGCCGCCTGCGCGTGGCCGCGGCGACGACGGTCGGCGATAGCGGCTTCGCGCGGTCCGAAGCATTGGTCGAGGCTGGCTGCGACTGCATCGTGATCGACACGGCACACGGCCATAATGTCGACGTCGCCAAGGCGGTCGAGCGAGTGAAGACGCTCTCCAATTCCATCCAGATTGTCGCGGGCAACATCGCGACCGGCGACGCGGCGAAGGCCTTGATCGACGCAGGCGCTGACGCCGTAAAGGTCGGCATCGGACCTGGCTCCATTTGCACGACCCGTGTCATTGCGGGCGTGGGCGTCCCGCAGCTTACCGCCATCATGAATGCTGCTCAGGCAGCGAATGGCGTTCCTGTTATTGCGGACGGCGGGATCCGGACGAGCGGCGACATCGCCAAGGCACTGGCCGCAGGCGCTTCAACCGTGATGGTTGGATCGCTGCTCGCCGGAACCGAAGAGGCCCCAGGCGAGACGTTCTTGTACCAGGGGCGCGCTTACAAGAGCTATCGCGGGATGGGATCGGTCGGCGCCATGGCGCGCGGTTCGGCCGATCGTTATTTCCAGCAGGACATCAAGGACCAGTTGAAGCTCGTGCCGGAAGGCATTGAGGGCCAGGTGCCTTACAAGGGGCCGGTCCGGGAAATCGTCCACCAGCTTGTGGGCGGCGTGAAAGCTGCAATGGGCTACACGGGATCGAAGACGATTGCGGACCTGCAGAAGCGAGCTCGCTTTGTCCGGATCACCAATGCCGGCCTTTCGGAAAGCCATGTCCACGATGTCGCGATCACTCGTGAGGCGCCGAACTATCCGACGCGTTGAGTCATGACTCCCGCAGCACGGCTGCAGGCCGCTATCGAGATCCTGGATGAAGTCATCGTCTCGGCTCGGGATGACGGGCCGCCGGCAGACACGATAGTCACGCGATATTTCAAGATACGCCGTTATGCCGGGTCAAAGGATCGGCGCGCAGTCCGCGAGCTTGTCTTCCGGGCCATTCGCGCTGTGGCCGAAAGACCGGATAGTGGCAGGTCAGCGGTGCTCGCCCTGACGGAAGACGATCCAGCGCTCCTCGATCTGTTCGGGGAGGTGCGCGGCCCCGAGCCGAGGGCGGAGAGTGAGCCGATTGCGCTTCGTGGACTTGTTCCCACCTGGCTTGCCGCCGAGCTGTCGCCCTTGGTAGCCGGAGGCGAATGGCCGGCTTTGCTAGAACGTGCTCCAGTCGACCTGCGAGTGAATGCCGCGCGGACGAATCGACAAGATTTGCTCGCCGAATTCGAGGACTCCGTTGCGACGCCGCTGAGTCCTTGGGGTCTTCGGATGCCGCCCGATAGCCGGATCGACGATCATGCGGCCTTCGCGCAAGGCCTCGTGGAAGTTCAGGACGAGGGCAGCCAGCTGATCGCGCTCGCATGCAGTCCGGAAGCCGATGAGCATGTTCTCGATCTTTGTGCCGGGGCAGGGGGAAAGTCCCTGGCGCTTGCCGCCGCGGCACCGGCAGCCACGATCCTAGCAACCGACAGCAATCGAGCGCGCCTGTCGAAGCTCGCGCCGAGGGCCCACCGCGCACAGGCGCGCATCGAGACAAGGCTGCTAAGCCCCCCCAACGAACTTCAGGAACTAGCCGACTGGCGTGCGCACGCGGATATCGTGCTTGTAGATGCTCCTTGCTCCGGAAGCGGGACTTGGCGGCGCAATCCGGAAGGCCGATGGCGACTGACGCCGGAGCGCCTCGATCGGGTCGTGGCGTTGCAAAAGCATCTCCTCGACGTCGGTGCTGAATTGGTTCGGCCGGGCGGGCGGCTAATCTACGCTGTTTGCTCTCTTCTGTCCCGAGAGGGGGCAGGCCAGATTGAAGACTTCCTCAATCGCCGTTCATCGTGGATTGTGGAGGAAACGCCTATCGCGGCGGGGCGTTTGGACGGTGGAGGGCGCCTGCTCACACCGGGTCATGACGCCACTGACGGGTTTTTCGTCGCGCGGCTGGTTCGTGCATGTTAGAACCGTCGGGCCCGAGGAGATGAGAATGCGCTTGCTGTCTTCTGTTCTGATTGCCGGTGTTGCAACTGCGTTGGCGGCCAGCTCTGCTGTGGGCCAGCGTCCAGACGATCAGATCTTGCCGCGCTCCACGGCTCTTCTGAAAGAAGGAGAGGCACATTTGGCGGCAGGCCGCTTTGTCGAAGCGGACGAGGCTCTCGAGACTGCGCTTGCGGTGGATCCGCGGAACCGTACCGCCTACAATGCGCTTGCGAAGGTCGCCCAGCGCGAGAAGCTTTACGGACAATCGGTCCGCTTTACGAAAAAGGCCCTGGCACTGGAGCCGAACGACCGTGACGCGATTGCTATCCAGGGTGAGGCGATGGTCGAGATGGGTGCGGTCGCGCGCGCCAGGGAAAATCTTGCCAAGCTCCAGAAGCTTTGCCCCACCGGGTGCGCGCAGCTCGCCGAACTGAATGCAGCAATCAGCCGCGGCCCAACCGTGGCTTCGGCAAAGCCCGTGGTCACCCCGAAGAGCAACTGACGTCAGATTCGCGTCGATAATTCTCGCGCGATTGCTACCCATTCCTGGACACTGACAGTCTCGGCGCGCCGAGATTCGTCCACGCCGAGCTTGTCGAGAGCCTCCAGGGCGCCCGCCGCATTCTTCAGGCTGGAGCGCAGCATCTTACGCCGCTGGCCGAACGCCGCTTCCGTCAGCTGTTCCAGGATTTTCGGATCGACGCCAGGCGGTTGCTCCGCCGGTACTATGTGGACGACTGCCGACATGACCTTGGGGGGCGGGACGAAGGCGGACCGATGCACATTCATTCCGATGCTGACTTGCGAGCGCCACTGAGCAAGGATCGATAAGCGACCATAATCTTTGCTGTTTGGTGCGGCGACGATGCGATCGGCTACCTCGCGCTGGAACATGAGCGTGGCGGAACGCCACCATGGCGGCCATGAACCTCCAAGCCATCTCAGCAGCAGTGCCGTTCCTACATTGTAGGGGAGGTTGGAGACGATATGCGCGCCGGCACCGACTGTCGCGGGCTCATTGATCGCCAGGGCATCGGCATCGATGACGTGAAGCCTCCCGGCAAAGCGGGTTTCGAGCTCTCCAAGCGCCGGCATGCATCGGCGATCCCGCTCGACGGCAATCACTTCGGCGCCGGCTTCGAGGAGGGCATTGGTAAGACCGCCAGGCCCGGGCCCGACTTCGTAGACCCTTTGTCCGCTCAGAAGTCCCGGAATTGCTGCGATGCGTGCTAGAAGCTGCCGATCCAGAATGAAGTTCTGACCGAGCGCCTTGCTTGCCCGAAGGCCATGGCGGGCAATGACGTCACGAAGGGGCTCGACGGTTGAGCGATTGCCTTCCGACGTCACTCCGCCATTTCCCGATGCGTGGCGCAGAAGGCGGCCATTCTGATCGCAGACGCCATTGGTCGCGGGTCGGCGCTGTCCTGGCCCGCAATGTCAAACGCCGTGCCATGATCTGGAGCCGTTCGGATGATCGGCAGGCCGAGAGTGACATTCACGCCGTCTTCGAAATGCAAGGCCTTCAACGGGATAAGCGCCTGGTCATGATACATGCAGAGCGCGGCGTCGTAGCGGGCCCGTGCCGCGGAATGGAACATCGTGTCGGCGGGATGCGGTCCCGTCACGCGCCAGCCTTCAGCACGAAGCGCCGCGATGGCGGGCTCGATGAGTTCGATTTCCTCACGACCCAATGCTCCACCTTCGCCCGAATGCGGATTGAGCCCGGAAACGGCAAGGGTCGGATCGGGTATCCCGAAATTCCGTTGCAAGCCCCGTAAGGTCGTCCGTCCGCGAGCCTCGATTAGGGCTGGCGAGAGATGATGCGTCACCTCCGCGAACGGGACGTGCGTCGTCACGGGGACGGTGCGAAGTGTCGGCCCTGCAAGCATCATTGCGACATTGCCACGGCCGACGCCGCAGCGCTCCGCTACGAATTCCGTCTGCCCGGGGTGAGAAAAGCCGATGGCGTAGAGCTGCTCCTTAGAGACCGGGCCCGTCACTACCGCGGCCGCAGAACCGGAACGCGCGAGGCCGACGGCGATCTCAAGCGAGTCTAGTGAGCAATGCGCGCCGGCTATACTCGGGCGTCCCGGCAGATCGCCGTCCGCCGCTGCGATTTGAATGAGGGGCAAACCATAGTCGAAAGCGGCATCCGCTTGCCTAAGATCGTCGATGACCTCGATTGGACCGTCCCAGACTTGTGCGACGGAGCGCTGATCTCCGATCGCGACGAATGGGGGAAGATCGAACTCCGAGCGCCGGTCCCAGCATTTTGCGACGACTTCGGGCCCGATCCCCGCAGGGTCGCCCAGCGAAACCGCAAGCGGCCCGGGAGATACGTCAGCCATGGTCGGCGCTTATAGGCTTTCCCGGATTAACGGAACTCGATCACCGCATCCCGCCGCAGGTCTCGCAGGTACCGACGGGCGCGCGTGTTGATCCGCTCCTCGCTAAGCTGGTTCATGACCTGATCGTAGGTCGGCGCAGTCGGATCGGATTCGTCGCGTCCGCAAATCACCAGCGTGCGGACGCCTTCCTCAATGGAGCCGAACGGCCGCGTTGCCTGGCCGACCTGCATTGGCAGCATCATTTCCTGAAGGGCAGCGGGAAGCTGACGCAGCGGAACTTGGTCGCTCTGAACGACCTCCCCGTTGAATTCGTTGGCGATCCGATCAGCGCCGCCGCAGCCGCCGACGTTCTGCGCAGCCTGCGCGAACCTTGCCACCTTTTCCTCGGCCTGGGCCTTCGTGGTTCCTGCCGGGAAGCTGATCGATACCTGCTTGAGACTCAGGACTGCATTCCGGGGATCGGCGCTAAGGATCTTGCGCGTGTCCTGCACGGCCACGATTGAGATGCCGCCCGGGACAGCGATCGGCATGCTAACCTGACCTGGCCGCAGGCTCTGGACCGCGGCCGCCAGCTGATCCGGGAGCTGGGCGGATCGGACCCACCCCAGATCGCCGCCAACTGCCGCCGTCGATGCTTCAGAATATTGGCGTGCATAGCCGGCGAAGGAGGCACCCTGGCGGAGCTGCTCGATAATCTGGTTCGCCTTGGCCATCGTCTGCGACATCTGGTCCGGCGTGGATGAGAGGAAGATTTCTCCGACCTTAAACTCCTCGGCTCCCTTCGAAGCATTCATGCGTTCGATAACAGCTTTCACCTCTTCTTCACCGACGTTGACCGAGTTTTCGATTTTCTGCTGCTGAAGTCGGCGCCAAGCGATTTCGCCTTCAATCTGCTTGCGGAGCGTTCGGACCGAGGATCCGTGCGCCTTCAGGTAATCACCAAGCTGGGCGGGAGTCATCTTCACGTTGCCGGCGACCCGATCGAGAGTCTTGTCGATATCCTTGTCGGTGACCTTGATCTCTGCCGTCTTGGCCGCCTGAATCTGTAGAACCTCGTCGATGAGGTTGCGCAGGACCTGCTGACGCAGCGCCTCGATCTGGTCCGCCGGCAATGGTTTGCCATCGGCGATAGCCAGCAACATGAGCCGCTGGGCCACGTCGGTCTGGGTGATGACCTCTCCGTTGACGATTGCGGTCGCTTTCACGACCGAAGGCATCTCGGTTCCGAAGATCTGCGGGTTCTCTGGCAGGCGTAAAGTGCTGGCTGCGCTTGGGGCGTTGCTCGGGCCGGCTGCATCCTGCGCCGTGGCGGCGGTCGTCGCGACGAGCACAATTGCTGCCGCTGCATACCGGGCGCTCTTCGGCGAGAAACCAAATCCTGCTGACACGTGCAATATTCCCTTGTTGTTCAGACAAATAGAGAGGGTGATCGTCTAATCACGCCCGCTGAACGCAGGCTTAGCGGCCGAGTCCCTTGAATGATACATGGAACGAGAAGGTGCTTCCCTCGCGGAACCCGCCAACCCGTTCATAGTCGCGGCGCCACGCCACGCCAAGCGCAATACATTCGTCTTCGTAATCAAGCGAAAGGCGGTGGCGGACGGGGTCGAACCCGTCGGCACTGCTGACGGGGTCCTCTGCCTTGTCCGTCAGATCGAGAACCGTAGCTCCGAAGATGGACCAATGTTTCGCAAATTTAATTCGGACGGCTGCACGAAGTTCTTCCTTGTCGCGCAGGTCCTCCACGGTTTCGTCGATGTCCCGGTTGAGCCGGAGGTAGCCGATCTGTGCGTAGGTTTCCTCCCCGCCGAATGTCAGGTCGATTTCGTTGCGGCGAACTGCCAGATTGTCCTTGTCGACCCGGAACCGGTGCGTGAGGTCGATGAAGCGGCCATAACGGATGCGAGTTCGCCCGACGATGTCGGAGACACGGCCCGCCAGCCCGGTTCCTTCCGGGAAGATCTCCTCTTTGCGCGAGATTCGATAGCTTTGCCCGATGGTCGTCATCACTGACAGGTTCGGCCGTTCGTAGTACCAGTCGAAACCGTACGTGATGCGTGAACCGTCCTCCCACCGATCGTACCCGGGGAAGCGATTGAGGGCGAAGAGGTTGCTGTCCTCTAGCTCGACCGATCGAGCGTCCTCGTTTGGAATGTCGAGGTTGGGCGTTGGCGGCGTCAGCACGAGCTGCACGCGCGGGGTCAGCCGCTGGGACCCGCCCAACAAGGGTCCGACCAGAGCCCAGCGAATTTCGCCGGCCAAAGCGCCGATCCCCCGGGCATGCCAGCCGTCAGTCCCCCGGTAGAGCGGAACGACGGTGCTCGCAGAATCATCGGTGTGATAGACGTCACCCCGCAGGTAGCCGGTCAGCAGGATCTCCTGACCCCAATCCGTCAGTCGGCGCATGTCCCAGCGAGCGCTCGCAAAGGCGCGCTGAGTGTCCTGCCCCTCCTCTCTCAGGATCGAAAGACTGTTGGCCTGGAGTTCGAGCGATCCGCCGAGCACTGGTGGCTCGATCTTAAATCGGGCGTCGATTGCGGGAAGCGCAATGGGGATTCGCTTCTGAATGTCATCGACGCGAAGGCCCTGAAAGGCCCAGCCGGCAATGCTGATGTAGCTGTTCGGGTCGATCCGCTCGACGTTGATCACGCTTCGCAGGCGGTCGTCGTGAGTCAGGTCGTAGCGACGGGTAACGGTCTTGTCGGTCGCGAAGCGGCTCGCGGCAGTCACGCTCCACGCCGGATCGAGCTGCCACTTGCCATTGCCTTCGAAGTAAGCGCGAATGCCCTTCTGATCCGTCTCTTCGGGCTCCCCGAGCTCGGTCAGCTCCTCGATGGTGCCGTAGGTCAGAAATCCGCCAATCTGGAACGCGCCAACCCGGTTCAGCTCGCGATATTTGCCTTCAATGGCCGGGAGTACGCCCGTGTACACGTGCGGCGTGATTGTGAGATCGCGGTTCGGCCCCAGCCGGTAGTAATAGGGAAGCGCCACCTCAAGGCCGCGCTTGTGGGAGATGCTTATCTCGGGCACCAGAAACCCGCTTATCCCGCCTGCTTCCCCACTCGTTCCCACGCTGAAAACGGGGAGCAGCGGCAAGGTGACCCCGAAGATCTGCATGCGCCCGCCCCGGAAACGGATCCGATCGGAGTTGGGGTCGTAAATGACCTGGGCAGCGGTGATCGCCCAGCTCGGGTTCCTCGGACAGCCTGTTTCCGTGGTGACGGGGCAGGGCGAGTAGATCGCGTTATCGAGGGTCGTGACGTCGCCGGAGCGCCGACCGCGCGTGGCTGCGATGCGCCCGCCGCTTTCAAGTACGATCAGCAGATTGTCGATCGTACCATCCTTGAGCGTGTCCGTAAGAACGACATTTTCACCCAGGAGCTTGTCGCCCTGGGGGTTCATGACCACGACATTGCCTTGTGCCCGGACTTCGCCGGTCTTGCGGGTCCATGTCACTCGATCGGCCGCGACATAATTGCCGTCGCGTTCCATGCGCACCTGCCCAAGTGCAGTCACGATGTCGTTATCGCTGTCGTAAGTGACCTGGTCGGCGCTGAACTCGATCAGCTGGTCTGTTTCCGCAGGAGCAGGCACCGTCGGGGGGGGTGTCGGGACCGCAGGGGCAGCCGACTGCGTCTGAGCAGAAGCCTCAGTCGCAATGAGCGCCAGAGGCAGCGCTGCACAGCAAAGTAGATTCTTACGCAAACCCCGGTTCCGCCGCTCGCCCTGATTAAAGCCTCACGAGCCTATTGCACCACTAGGTAGGCACCACAATCCGACTCGCGCCATGCGCCTTTGCCAATGCGGCAGGGCCGCCCTAAAGCGCCTCATTGAACGTTCGTCACGCACATTTCAGGAACCGCCCCCAAAATGAAGATCAATTTCGCCGACACTCGCCCAGCCGGGGACTATGCACTCGTACTGCCTGTGGCGGGCAAGAACAGGAGCGCGCTGGATTCACTGGGTGATGTTCGCACGCAGGTAGAGGGGGCGCTTAATCGTCAGCGGTTCGAGGGCGAGGCCGGCGGGGCAGCTGAACTGTACGTGCCGGCGGACGCCGGGGTCAGGCGCCTGCTTGTCGTGGGCACGGGCGAGGGAGCAGCATCTGAAGAAGGTGCCGAGAAGCTGGGCGGAGCCATTGTCTCCCGCCTTCTCATCTCCGGCGAGAGCCATGCTGTCGTGGACCTCAGTGGGCTTGGCTATGCTGCGGACGCGGCGGCGCGCCTGGCTTTGGCCGCTTCGCTTCGCGCGTGGCGCTACGACCGTTATCGGACCAAGTTGAAGGACAAGCAAAAGCCGACGTTGAAGGAGCTGACCATCGTTGGAGCAGCGGAGGGGGCCGCGCAGCGGTGGGAGCAGCGCTGGCAGCCCATCTACGATGGCGTCAACGTCACCCGGGAATTGGTCACTGAGCCGGCGAACATCATCTACCCGGAAACCTTCGTCGAGCGCGCGCAGGCAGCTCTCAAGGGGCTCGGCATCGAGGTGGAGGTGCTCGACGGCGCGGCGATGCGCAAACTGGGCATGGGAGCGCTGCTGGGCGTCGCGCAGGGCTCTGTTCGGGACCCGCGTCTGCTCATCATGCGGTGGAATGGCGGGAAGGACGGCGAGGCTCCTGTGGCCTTCGTCGGGAAAGGCGTGACTTTCGACACAGGCGGCATTTCGATCAAGCCTGCTGCCGGCATGGAAGCAATGAAATGGGACATGGGCGGAGCAGGCGCCGTCGTCGGGGCCATGGTTGCGCTGGCGCGACGGAAGGCCAACGCAAACATCGTGGGTATCTGCGGGCTCGTCGAAAACATGCCGGACGGGAATGCGCAGCGCCCGGGCGACGTCTTGACCAGCATGTCGGGGCAAACCATCGAGGTCATCAACACGGACGCCGAAGGGCGGCTCGTTCTTGCCGACGCAATCACATACGCCCAGCGAAATTTCAGCCCGAAGATCATCGTCGACCTAGCGACGCTGACCGGTGCGATCCTAGTCAGTCTCGGTCACGAATATGGCGGCCTGTTCACGACGGACGACGATCTCGCCAACCAGCTCCTCGACGCTGGTCAGGCCTCGGGCGACAAATTGTGGCGCCAACCGATGGCCGATGCCTTCGACAAGTTGATCGATTCGCCAATCGCAGACATGAAGAATGTCGGACCTCGAGAAGGCGGTTCGATCACGGCAGCTCAGTTCATAAAGCGCTTCGTCGATGACGGCGTGCGCTGGGCTCATCTCGACATCGCAGGAATGGTCTGGTCCGACAAAGCTAACACGACGTTCGATAAGGGCGCGACCGGCTTCGGCGTACGGGTCATCGACCGGTTCGTCGAGGACTCGGTGGAGGCTCGCTGACGAGCGTCGATGCAGGTTGATTTTTACCAGCTCGGCAGCACTCCGCTCGAGCAGGTTGTTGCGAGCATTGCGCAAAAGCTTGTCGGTGAAGGCAAGCGCCTGCTGATCGTCGCTGCGGAGGAGGGAGCGTTGGGCCGCCTCGATCGAATGCTGTGGGATCAGGGGTCGACTAGCTTCATCCCGCATGGCTTGGCCGGTGGGAGCGAGGATGCGCGCCAGCCGGTTCTGCTGACAGCGGAAACTGATGCGCCGAACCTTGCGCGGAATATCCTCATAGCAGACGGTGAGTGGCGGGAGGCGGCCCTAACGTACGAACGAGCCTTCTACCTCTTTGACGCGGGGACTCTGGACGGCGCGCGCCTCGCCTGGAAATTGTTGGCCGGGCGCGACGGAGTCGAGCGCCGTTACTGGGCTCAGGTCGACGGCCGCTGGAAGCAGCAGGCCTGAGGGTTGCGGGAGAGGCGAAGCGCCGCTAGGCGCTGCCGCCAATCCTCACCACCGATTTTATGGAGACCGCACGGCCATGGCCGCTACGCGCACCTTTTCGATCATCAAGCCCGATGCCACCCGCCGCAACCTTACCGGCGCAGTCACCAAGATGCTGGAAGAGGCTGGCCTTCGCGTCGTCGCTTCGAAGCGCATCCACATGACGCGCGAACAGGCTGAGGGCTTTTACGCGGTCCACAAGGACCGCCCGTTCTACAACGACCTCTGCGCTTTCATGACGTCAGGTCCGGTCGTCGTTCAGGTGCTGGAGGGTGAGAACGCCGTCCTTCGCAATCGCGAGATTATGGGCGCAACGAATCCGGCGCAGGCCGACGAGGGCACGATCCGCAAGGCTTATGCCGAGTCGATCGAGGCCAATTCCGTCCATGGATCTGACAGCGACGAGAACGCCAAGATTGAGATCGATTTCTTCTTCAAGCCCGAAGAAATCGTAGGCTGATCAACGCGCCTCCGGCCGTAGCCAGCGCCAGTCCATCGCCATTTCGGCGGTTGGACGGCTGGCTACGGCCGCGGATCGTATGCTCTTGGCTAATTCCGGGCGGCATTCGGGCGTGATTCCAGGGTAGGCGGCGATCTCGGAGCTCGAGGCGTCCTTCACTCCGCACTTCACCTCCCAGCTCGACGCCGTCACGAAAGTGCCATCCGGTTGCGCGCCTCCCGGCTCCAGGCCGAAGAAGACGTAGAAGGTTTTTCCGTCGTCCTTGGCCTCGTCACGCCAGAGGATTTGAACGATGGTCGGCTGACCCTTCGCAATGACGTAGCGGGCTTGTTGGGCCTCGCCTTTACCGTCCTGGAGCAGAAGCTCGCGGCCATTGCTGTGCACGATGAGCCATATCGCGCAACCCGGCCATTGGGTTTCGGACAAGCCGGGATCGAAGCGACAGTCGGGATCGTCGCTCAACCAGATACCTTCGCGGGGCACGAGCTTCGCGGCGTCGCGCTCGTCGAAGACAGGTGTCTCCGAGATTGCCATGTTGCAGGCCCCAAGCAGGAGCAGGAGAGGGGCCAGCAGTAGCAGCCATCCAGGCACACTTATCCCCGGGACATTCCGGCGAGACGCAGCGAGCGGCCACCGAGCAGTCCGCCGCTTTCCCACCTGTAGCTGATGACGTAGGCACTGCTTGCCGACTTGTCCGCACCGGCTTCGACATAGCGGGCGTCCACGCGGACCCGCACCCGCTGCGTCCCTTTCGCCTCGGCCGCCTTGTCCCCGAGCGCGGCTTCCAGGTCGCTAGCGTTAAGCTCTCCGTCGCTGCCGACATCGATTGCGTCGGATCCGGCGACAATGATGTTCAGGGATTGAAGTGCATGATTGCTCTCGACCGGCGAGATTTCCATAGTTCGCCCGTCTTCGGAAGGCTTGCCCCGAAGAGCTAATGGAACGGCCTGCTTCTTTTCGACGATCGTTGTCGGCCGGTTGTCGGAGCCGTCTGTCTTATAGCTAAGCCAAAGCCCCGCAGCCGAGACGATCAGCGCGGCAAGGGCAATTGCTTCTCCCAGGGTCACCCACCTGAGGCGTGACTTCTTCTCCGCTTCGGCTGTCGGCTTCTCTTTCATCGACCGCCAGCTTCCAACAAGCGGCGCGGCGCTACAAGCTCCCAGCTTTGCGCAAGCCGGTCAGCGATATGCTCCCAGTCGACCGACGTACGATCGAGCGCGATGCCGATCCAATCTGACGGCCCGTAATAGGCTGGGCGGAAATAGATATCGGGATCGGCGTCGATCAGCTGGGCCATCTCGTCCTGGCCGCTGCATTTGACGAGGACGCCGATGCTCTCCTCACCATGGTGGCGGTTCCACATGATTGCGAAGAACTTGCTGCTGCTTTGCGTGCCGACCTTCCAGCCGGGCGAGCCATGGCTCGTCTGAAAATGCGTCTTGGGAAGCTCGAGAGCCAATCCGCCGACCTTGTTCGTAATCCAGTCGAAGTCGCGCGTCCGGCCGAGATACTGGCTGAGCACGCGGGGATACAGCTGGTGCTCGGCGATCAAGACACGTTCCGCCAGCGTCCCGGGAGTGTCGGCTGGCAAGACGGCAACTTCAACTTGGCCCAGGATCTCGCCGCTATCGAGTTCCGGGGTGACGAGGTGAACCGTTGCGCCGGTGACCTTTTCGCCCGCGGCCAGGCATGCCTCGTGGGTTCCGAGGCCCTTGTGTTTGGGGAGGAGGGACGGATGGATGTTGACCATGCGGCCCTCCCATTTAGCGACAAAGTCGTCGGGAATGATCCTCATGAAGCCCGCGAGCGCAATCAAGTCGATCGAATGTTTTTCAAGACTGTCCTGTAAAGCATTGAAGAACTGTGCCTTGTCCTTCGCGGGAGGGGGCAAACGCACCGTGGGGACGCCTTCCGCCTCGGCCAGGTCGAGACCCGGTGCTTCGGGGTTGTCTCCGGTTACGAGCGCAACTTCATAGGGACAGTCGTCGGCTCGCGAAGCATAGACCAGTGCGGCCATGTTTGAGCCGCGGCCTGAGATCAGAACTGCGACGCGGCTGCGTTCAGGCATTGTGCGTGGCGGTCCAGCTTTGGTTCGGACCGGTCACGGTGCAGCCCCGCTGCCCGGACTCGATTCGACCGATACGAAGGACTCTCTCGCCGGCGCCCTCGAGGTGGGAAGTCACGCCATCCGCTTCAGAAGGAGCGACGATCACAACCATTCCGATGCCGCAGTTGAAGGTGCGGACCATCTCCTTCGGCTCGATCCTGCCGCCATCCTGCAGCAGCTGGAAAAGAGCGGGGAACGGTTCACGGAGAGCTACGGCGGCATGGCAATTATCAGGCAGAACCCGTGGAATATTCTCGAGAAGTCCGCCGCCGGTAATATGGGCAAGACCTTTGATCCGTCCTTGCTGCACCAAAGGCAGCAGCGACCGGACATAAATTCGCGTGGGTTCGAGCAATATGTCGCCCAGCGTCTGCCCGCCAGCTGAAGGAGAGGGCTGGCCGATGTCCCATCCTTCTTGCGCGATGATCCGCCTGACCAGCGAAAAGCCGTTGCTGTGGACGCCCGAGCTGGCGAGTCCGATGATGACATCCCCAGGTGCGATCTCACCTCCGGTGAGAACCTTGTCCCGGTTCACCGCGCCAACACAGAAGCCTGCGAGGTCGTAGTCTCCCGCGGAGTACATGCCGGGCATCTCGGCCGTTTCTCCGCCGATCAGTGCGCATCCAGCCTGTCGGCAACCCTCTGCAATTGACGCCACGACTTCGGCCGCGACCGCATTGTCGAGCTTCCCGGTGGCATAATAATCGAGAAAGAAGAGTGGTTCTGCGCCCTGCACGATTAGGTCGTTAGCGCACATTGCGACGAGGTCGATCCCGACTCCGTTGTGCTTGCCCGCGTCGATCGCCAGCTTCAGCTTGGTGCCGACCCCGTCATTGGCCGCTACGAGGAGAGGGTCGCTGTATCCCGCGGCTTTCAAATCGAAAAACCCGCCGAAGCCTCCAAGTTCGGCATCCGCCCCCGGCCTTGCGGTGGACCGTGCAAGGGGGCCGAGGGCCTTCACAAGCGCATTTCCGGCATCGATGGATACGCCTGCATCGGCATAGGTCAGGGGTTTTTGAGCCATTGCGGACAGCCGCCTACCGAGAAGCCGCTTGGATTTCCACGCCGTTATCGTCAAAAGGCAGCGCGAATGTTCCGCCGACGCTTTGCCGCCCTGCTGACCCTGTTGTTCGTCCTCGCTGGAATTTCCGGCGTGGTTTACGCTCAGCTTGAAGACGGGGAGCGCGGGATTGCCCCCATCGACAGCTCGGGAACGCTCGAGATTACGGGCATTCACGTGGATGTAGCTGCCAAGGATTCGCAGACTGCCCGGTACGAAGGGTGGCGCCTCGCTCAAAGGCAGGGTTTCAAGGCACTATGGGCCAAGACGCACAGCCTTCCCATCGGCCAGGCCCCGACCGTGCCCGATTCGACCCTCGATGGGATGGTGAGCTCGATCGTCGTCGAGCGCGAGCAGATCGGTCCGAACCGCTATATCGCCAATCTCGGTATTCTTTTCGATCGTGCTCGATCGGCCGAGCTTCTGGGTGTCGGGGGGGAGATCCAGCGCTCCGCGCCGATGATTCTCATCCCCGTTTTTGTGACAGCAGGGACGGATACGTCCGTCGAGCTGCGCAATCCGTGGCAACGCGCATGGGCTGAGTTCCGCACATCCCAGAGCCCGATCGATTACGTCCGAGTTACCGGTACGGGGGTGGACCCGCTGCTCGTGAATGCGGCGCAGGTCGACCGCCCGGGGCGATCCTGGTGGCGGAATATCGTCGACCTTTATGGCGTCGCCGATATTCTGGTGGCCGAGGTACAGTTCCAGCGCCTCTATCCCGGTGGGCCGGCCTTTGCCCGGTTCATCGGATACCATGGACCTGATCGCGACCCGATCGGATCCTTCACCATCAGTGGCCCCTCCGGCGTGAGCTCCGCCGCCATAATGCGCGCCGGCGTTCAGCGCATGGATGCATTGTTCGCCAATGCGCTTGCGGGCGGACGGCTCATTCGCGACCCAAGCCTCAATATTCCGCTTCCGCCGCCGCCGCCTGAGGAGCTTGTCGAGGAAGCTCCCGCTCCTTCTCAGGGCCGTGTCTGGACCTACCAGGTGCAGATCGTCTCTCCGGAAGTGAACATCTATAATTTCGCAATGGCCCACTTGCGTACGACAAGCGGAGTTCAGCAGGTCGTTCCGGTCGCGATCAACCCTGGCGGCGTGAGCTACGTCAATGTGACGTTCAAGGGCGACCTCTCGGTCCTCCGTGCGCTGCTGTCATCGCGCGGCTGGAACGTCGAGCAGAACGGTTACGTCCTGCGCATGTCGTCGAGCGGCGACAAGCCGCCGTCGCTGCCTCCGCCCCCGCAAGCCCCCCAGCCGCAGCCGCAGCCGGAACCTCCGCCGCCGCAGGGCACGCCGCCTCAGCGATCGCCGGGACAGGCCGAATGAAGCCCCCTGCGGACCAGATCGCGCTTCCGCTCGACTGGCCGCAGACAGATGAGGATGCACGCTTCATCGTGTCCGAGGCCAATCGGGAAGCGTTCGAACACTTTCGCCGCTGGACCATGTGGCCGGTCAGGGCGACGATTCTGACGGGGCCGCGGCGCTCCGGACGAACTCTTCTTGCGAGGACCTTTGTGCAGCGCGTTGGCGGAAGGCTTGTCGACCAGGCCGATCTGGCCGACGAGGAAGCCGTATTCCACGCTTGGAATAACGCCCAGGACAGCGGGCATCCTCTCGTGATGGTTGCAGACGAAGCACCGCCCAAATGGACTCCACGGCTTCCTGACCTCAGGACGCGACTTGCGATCACTCCGGTAGCGGCGATCGGCCAGCCTGACGACGCACTGTTCATTGCCCTGTTCCAGCTGTTGTTCGCCGACCGCGGGCTCCATGTGGCGCCAGAGGCCCTGCGTTTCATGGCGGAGCGGCTGAACCGCGAATATTGGACAGCGGAGCGTGCGGTCGAGGAAGTCGACCGCTTCGCAATCGCAGAACGCGCGCGGGTAACGCTGCCGACGATCCGGCGGGCATTGTCTCAGGCGCGGATGATCGGCGACGCGGCCTAGCCGCAGCTTACGTTCTCTATTTTGTTCTGCGGGTCGAGCTTCACGTTCACGCGATCCTCGCGGAAATCCATCGTGACCGCGGAGCCGTGCGGGATCCACCGCAGCACCGCCGCGCCGGAGCGCCGGAGGATCTCGGCTCCATTTTCCTGGGTGGCCGTCTGGCCCACAAAGTTGTCGAGACCGTCAGCCTTGCAGATACGACCCGAAGTCTCACCGTGAACGGGTTCATTGGCTGCCACGGTGGTGCAGCCTGCCCCTAGAATCGCCAACAGCGCAATCATTTCACGCATCGACCGGCTCCTCCTGAACAACGCGGCTCATCTTGAGCTTGCCATTTTCAATCGCGAAGGCCAGCCGCCCCTCGACCAGATCGAGGGCGTCGTGCCCGAACTCATCGAACCGCCAGCCCTGAAGGATTCGCAGGTCGTTTCGGACACCCGCCGCGAGAGCTTCGAGATCGTCTGAACGAGCTAGGAGGCGAGGGGCAACGCCTGCTTCCTTCGCCCTGATCTTGAGGAGCAGCTTCAACAAATCGGCAACGAGCGCCCCATCCTTGCTGAGGCCGGGGCGGCGAGGCTCGCGGTCCGGCAGCTCGTGCTGCTCGAGCGGCTTCGCTGCTTCTAAGGCGGCGATCAGACGGCCACCGATGTCGTTCGTTTTCCATCCTGAAGAAAGGCCGCGAACGTTTCCAAGGTCCGCTTGAGTCTTTGGGGGATGGGCGGCGAGCTCACCCAAGGTGTCGTCCTTCACGATCCGGCCGCGGGGAATGTTCTTCGTCCGCGCCTCGACTTCGCGCCAGGCGGCCAAAGTCTTCAGCCGCCCGAGGACCGCCGGGTTTCGGCTTGGAAGTTTCAATCGCTTCCAGGCATCTTCGGGCGGAAAGGCAAAGCTGGATGGATCGGCGAGACGCTCCATCTCTTCGTCCAGCCATTCGCCCCGGCCGGTTTTCTGGAGACGCTTGAGCAGCTTCGGGAAAACCGTGGCCAGGTGAGTGACGTCCGCGATGGCATAGTCGATCTGTCGCTTGTCGAGCGGCCGGCGGCTCCAATCCGTGAAGCGAGCGCCCTTGTCGATGCTGTGGCCGAGCATCGATTCGATCAGGTTCGAGTAACCGACCTGCTCACCGTGCCCCAGCGCCATTGCAGCGATCTGCGTATCGAAGAGCGGCGCCGGCGTTTTGCCGGTCAGATTGTGAATGATCTCGAGGTCTTGGCCACCTGCATGGAAGACCTTCAGCACCGCGTCATTGTCGACCAGCAACGAAAGCAGTGAGGATAGGTCGATCTCCGCCTTGGGATCGATCGCGGCAGCTTCTTCGGGGCTTGCGATCTGGATCAGGCATAGATCAGGCCAATATGTGTTCTCGCGCATGAACTCGGTGTCAACGGCGACAAAGGGCTGCTTCGAGAGGCGGTCGACAAGGGGAACCAGGTCGTCGGTCTTGGTGATCAGAGGATGGATACGCATGAGTCTCCGCGGGCATTAGCGGTCTGTCCGCGGGTTGACAAAAGCCTTTCCGACAGTGAGTGCCGCCGCGAATTTCCGCACATCGCTATCGACAGGCAAATGCATCCTTATCGCACCCATCACTGCGGCCAGCTCCGCGCTTCCGACGTTGGCACGAAAGTCCGTATCTCCGGATGGATTCACCGGAAGCGCGATCATGGCGGCGTGCTCTTCGTCGACCTGCGCGACCATTATGGGATCACGCAGGTGGTCGCGGACCAGGACAATCCGGTTCAGCAGCTGCTCGATTCGCTCAAGCTTGAGTCGGTCGTCACTGTGACCGGCGATGTCATTGCACGATCTCCCGAGGCTCTGAACCCCAGACTCCCGACTGGCGAAATCGAAGTCGTTGCGCGGGAGGTCGAGGTTCGCTCGTCAGCGGCCGAACTGCCCATGCCGGTGGCGGGTGAGGCTGAGTATCCTGAGGAAATCCGGCTCAAGTACCGCTACCTCGATCTTCGCCGGGAGCAGGTGCACGCCAACATTGTCCTTAGGTCGGCGGTCATCAATTCCATCCGACGCCGGATGATCGATCAGGGGTTCACGGAGTTCCAGACGCCGATCCTGACGGCCAGCTCGCCCGAAGGCGCTCGCGACTATCTCGTCCCGAGCCGCGTCCATCCGGGGAAGTTCTACGCGCTTCCGCAGGCGCCGCAGATGTTCAAGCAGCTGATCATGGTCGCCGGCTTCGACCGCTACTTTCAGATCGCACCCTGTTTCCGCGACGAAGACGCGCGGGCGGATCGCTCGCCCGGCGAGTTCTACCAGCTCGATTTCGAGATGAGCTTCGTAACGCAGGACGACGTGTTCAACGCGATCGAGCCGGTCCTTTCCGGCGTTTTCCAGGAGTTCGCGCACGGCCGCACGGTGACTCCGGCAGGCGAATATCCGCGCATTCCGTACCGCGAGGCGATGCTGAAGTACGGCAGCGACAAGCCGGACCTGCGCAATCCGCTTCTGATCACGGACGTGTCGGAGCACTTCCAAGGCTCCGGCTTCGGCTTGTTCGCCGGGCTGGTCGAGAAGGGCGCAGTGGTTCGCGTAGTCCCCGCTCCGGGCACGGCTGAGAAGAGCCGCAAGTTCTTCGACGACATGAACGAGTGGGCGCGGAGCGAAGGCTTCGCTGGTCTCGGCTATGCGACCCGCAAGGGCGGTGAGTGGGGCGGTCCGATCGCCAAGAACCACGGCGAAGAGGGCATGAACCGGATCGCCGAGGCCATGGGCCTCGGGCCCGACGACGGCATTTTCTTCGCGGCGGGCAAGGAAGAAGATGCGACGAAGCTTGCAGGCGCCGCGCGGACGCGGGTCGGCGAGCAGCTCGACCTTATCGAGAAGAACGCCTTCCGCTTCTGCTGGATCGTGGACTTCCCGATGTTCGAGTTCAACGACGACCAGAAGAAGATCGACTTCTCGCACAATCCCTTCTCAATGCCGCAGGGCGAGATGGAGGCGCTGGAGAGCAAGGATCCGCTCGATATCCTCGCCTGGCAGTACGACATCGTCTGCAATGGCGTTGAGTTAAGCTCCGGCGCGATCCGGAATCATCGTCCGGACATCATGTACAAGGCGTTCGAGATCGCCGGCTATTCGAAGGAAGAGGTCGACACGAACTTCTCCGGCATGATCAATGCCTTCAAGTTTGGCGCTCCGCCGCACGGCGGCTCGGCTCCGGGCATCGATCGTATCGTCATGCTGCTGGCGGACGAGCCGAACATCCGCGAGGTCATCCTCTTCCCGATGAACCAGAAGGCGGAAGACCTGATGATGAATGCTCCAGCTGCCGTTACTGCGAAGCAGCTCAAGGAACTCAATATCAAGGTCGTGAGCGCGCCTGCGAGCGACGCGGTCGCCAAGCCTGTGGTAGTCAAGGAAGAGAGCTAGCGAGCGCGCATAACCAACGCATCCGCCACACTTCTTCGTCGCGGACTTCCAGCGAACGGCGACGGTTCTCGCGGAGGAACACGTCGTTCTGGTCGTGAAGAACGGGGCTGTGCTCGCGGCCGGCACCTCGGGAACCTGGCACTCGCTAAGTCGACGAAGAGGCAGCGATCGTAATTGCTAGTACTTAGCTAGACTAGTGGATTCTCATCTGGGTTAGTTTTGTCCTGCAACCCGTGATATAATCGACACATCTCCGGCCAGCACATTCGCAGGCGCCGGTGGCTGAGAGACTGGTCGCGCTCCCGCCTGATTTTGGAGCACGCTCATGATCTCCAATCAGCTACCTGTGCTTTCCCGCTTCTTGTCCAGCCTCACGCCGCGTTCAAAGCTCAGTCCCGTTTGATGATCGGCAAAGCGCTTCTGACGCACTTGCTGTGCTTCGGTGAGCTCTCGGACGACGACAAGTGCGCGGTCGAGGCGCTTCAAGGCGAGGTCCGAACCTTTGGCCGTTACCGAGACATCCTGCGGGCAGGCGACCGGCCGCCCTGCTCAATCGTGGTGCTGAGGGGCTTTCTTCAACGGTACATCGACCACCCCGGCGGGAACCGGCAGATCGTGTCCTTCTATATGCCGACCGATGCGCCCTCCCTCGAGACCCTGCACATCGATGTTCTCGATGATAACCTCGCTACCGTGGTCGAGAGCCGAATTGGAATCATCCCACATGATGCACTCAACAGTTTGATGGCAGAGCATCCCGACGTGCTCGGACTGATCTGGCGGCAGACTCTCGTGCAAGCCTCGATCGCGCGCGAGTGGATGATGCGGAACAGTCGGCTTTCTGCGCCTGTGGCCATGGCCCATCTGTTCTGCGAGATCTATCTGAGGTCGAGGAGTGTCGGCCAGGTTGATAATGGCTCGTGCGCCTTCCCGGTGACCCAAGACCTGCTGGCCCAGGCGCTGGGGCTAACCGCCGTTCACGTCAATCGAACCCTGCAGCAACTCAGAGACACGGGCATTATCGAGCACAGGGCCGGTCGGCTCCAGGTCCACGACTTCACAAGGCTTGCGGCAATTGCCGAGTTCAACCCAAACTACCTCCACTTGCACTGTTGAAGACCTAATGTCCGCAACGGATCAGCCGATATTCGCAACTACAGGTCAGGCATAGCTCTGCCTCCCGGCTCAATCACGGTTCAGCGGTAACTTAGTCAGTTGAGGCCAGTCGGCGGAGGAGATTCACCGCGATACGGGCGGCGCGCTCCGAAGCGTGAACATTTCGCATTGTGCACCGCAGCAATAATGTGTCCATTTTCCTGCAGCTGACGCGGTGCAGGTAACGGCCGCTGAAGCTGGGGAGAGAGGATGCCAGCTTTTCGGGGGGCTCCTCAATGTCAGGTTTCGTTCGGCTTTCTTGCTACGTCGTTTCATTGACTATTGTGATCATTCCGGAGGCCGCGGTCGCTGAAAACCTCGGGTCCGGATTTGCAGCCAGCGGCGCCGCGACAGTCGTTTCCGACTATCGCTTCCGCGGCATTTCACAAACCGACAGACGCTTTGCCGTCCAGGGCACGATAAGCGTCAGCCATGCGTCCGGGTTCTACGCGACCGTGTGGGGCTCATCGATCGACGATTATGTAGCCAGCGGCAGCGATGCCGAACTGGACATCATCCTCGGCTACAAGAAGACGGTCGGATCGACGACCGTCGATGGCGGCGTCCTTTATTATTACTATCCGGGCTCGGGCGGCGGGAACACGGACTTCGCCGAACCCTATGTTTCGGTCAGCCATTCCATCGGCCCGACGACGCTGAAGGGCACGATCAACTGGGCGCCGAAGCAGAAGGCACTGACCCTCGACGGAGTTCATAAGGGGAGCGGCTTCTATCTCGCGGGCGACGCGAGCTTCGCGATCCCGAAGACTCCCGTCTCGCTGGCCGGTCACATCGGGCACAGCTTCGAGGAAAACTACATTACGTTCGGTGAGGAATATACCGACTGGAGCTTGGGCGCGTCGGTCACCCACAAAAACATCGCCTTGGGCATCGCCTACGTCGACACCGACACGACCCTTTTCGGCAATTCACGCAACGTCTCGAAGGCCGGCGTCGTGGCGTCCCTCGGCGTAGCATTCTGACGGGAGGGGCTGAATGAAACTTGTTCTAGCAATCATCAAGCCGCACAAGCTGGACGAGGTCCGCGAAGCGCTCGGTAGCATCGACGTCCAGGGCCTGACCGTGACGGAGGCTCGCGGATACGGCCGCCAGAAAGGCCACACCGAAATCTATCGCGGCGCCGAATATGAGACGAGCCTCGTTCCGAAGCTCCGGCTCGAGATCGTCGTCACCGCCGACTACGCCGACCGGGTCGTAGAGACCATCCATCAGGCCGCGCGAACGGGCTCGATCGGCGACGGCAAGATCTTCGTCATCGACGTCGACCGGGCGGTTCGGATCCGCACCGGCGAACAGAACAATGATGCTTTGTGAGGGGGCCAATCGATGCTGGGTAGAAACTCAAAGCTGATCTGGGGAGCAGGCATGGTCGCGCTGCTTGCAGCTGCCCCGGCGCTCGCTCAGGAAGCCGCTGCGGCAACGTTCACCCCGACGCCTGACATGGTCGACAAGGGCGACACGACCTGGATGCTCACAAGCTCGACGCTGGTGCTTCTGATGTCGGTCCCGGCACTCGCCTTGTTCTACGGCGGCCTTGTCCGCGCGAAGAACATGCTGTCGGTGCTGATGCAGGTTCTCGCGATCGTGTGCATCGCCACCTTGATGTGGGTCGGCTGGGGCTATTCGATGGCTTTCACCAGCGGCAACGAGTTCGTCGGCGGCCTCAGCAAGGCCTTCCTGAAGGGGGTCGACGCGACCAGCTTGGCGGCGACCTTCTCCAACCACGTTTACATCCCGGAATATGCGTACGTCATCTTCCAGATGACCTTCGCCTGCATCACGCCGGCGCTGATCGTCGGCGGTTTCGCCGAACGCGTCAGGTTCTGGCCGTTGATGCTCTTCGTCGTCCTGTGGTTGACCATCGTCTATTATCCGATGGCGCACATGGTCTGGTACTGGGCGGGCCCGGATTTCCTTCCTTCGAATCCGGGCGACCACGGCTTCCTGTTCGGAAAGGGCGCGCTCGACTTCGCAGGCGGAACGGTCGTCCACATCAACTCCGGAATCGCCGGTTTGATGGGCTGCCTCGTTCTCGGTAAGCGCATCGGCTACAAGTCTGAGCTGATCGCTCCACATTCGCTGCCGATGACATACATCGGCGCCTGCCTGCTCTGGGTCGGCTGGTTCGGGTTCAACGCCGGTTCCAACCTGGAAGCCAACGGGGTCACCGCGGTGGCGTTCATCAACACCTATGTCGCGACTGCGTCGGCTGCTCTTGCCTGGGCGCTGCTGGAGCAGATCGTCCACAAGAAGCCGTCGCTGCTGGGTGCGGCGACGGGTGCCGTCGTCGGCCTTGTCGCAATCACGCCGGCTTCGGGCTTCGCGGCTCCCATGGCGTCGATCATCCTGGGTGCCATCGCGTCCGCCGTGTGCTTCATCTTTGTCGTGAAGGTGAAGAATGCGCTGGGGTACGACGATTCGCTCGACGTGTTCGGGGTGCATTGCGTGGGCGGCATCGTGGGCGCTCTCGGAACGGCTTTCGTGGCCAATCCGGCGTGGGGCGGGCAGGGGTGGATCGACTATACGGTCGCTCCCGCGGTTCCCGGCCAGTTCGACCTCGGCGCTCAGATCGTCTCACAATTGTGGGCGATCGCGACGACGCTCATCTGGTCCGGCGGAGTGTCGTTTCTACTCTTCTTCGCAATCGACAAGACGATCGGGCTTCGTCCGACCGCCGATGCCGAGCGGGAGGGTCTCGACATCAATGAGCATGGCGAGCGCGCCTACAGTATCTGAGGAGGGGATTTGGGCTTGCACAAGGCTCTGCCATGAAGCAGCTTTGCTGCACTGCCGCAAAGATTGGATAGGTTAGTCACGATGCGCGGACGGGGGCGCGAGGGCCTCTACGATCCTCATCTGGAGCATGACAGCTGCGGCATGGGTTTCGTCGCGCACGTAAAAGGCGCGCGTTCGAACGACATCATTTCGAAGGGCCTCCAAATTCTCGCCAGTCTCGACCACCGCGGAGGTGTCGGGGCTGACCCGTCGGTCGGCGATGGTGCCGGCTGCTTGATCCAGATTCCCGACGGACTGCTTCGGGAATGGTCCGACAGTCAGCATTTCAATCTGCCACCAGTCGGCGACTATGCAGTCGCCATGTGCTTCCTGCCTCGCGACGAGGCAAGCCGCGAGGCAGCGATTGAGCGGTTCGAGCGCTTCATCCGCATCGAAGGCCAAGTTTTGGTCGGCTGGCGCAGCGTGCCGGTCGATACCGCGGGGCTCGGCGCACCGGTGCTGGAATCGATGCCGATTATCGCTCAGGCGATCGTCGCTCGCGGGCCCAATGTCCGCGACCAGGACGCTTTCGAACGCAAGCTCCTCGCCATTCGCAAGCAGACGCAGAATCCTCTCGAGGCCGAGGCGCAGAAACGTGACCTGCCGGGCCTGTCCGATTTTTACATTGCGTCCTTTTCGAGCCGTACCCTCGTCTACAAGGGCATGCTCCTCGCGACCCAGATCGGCGACTTCTACACCGACCTCACCAATCCGCTGACGACCTCGGCCCTGGCCATGGTTCACCAGCGCTTCTCAACCAACACGTTTCCTAGCTGGCGCCTTGCGCACCCCTATCGCTTCATCGCCCATAATGGTGAGATCAATACGCTGCGGGGAAACGTCAATTGGATGAACGCCCGGCGACGCACGCTGGAATCGCCGCTGTTGGGCGCCGATCTTGACAAGATGTGGCCGATCATCCCGCACGGCCAATCCGATACTGCTTGTCTCGACAACGCGCTCGAGCTGCTTCTGGCCGGCGGCTACTCACTGCCCCACGCGGTCATGTTGCTGATCCCCGAGGCCTGGGCCGGACATACTCGGATGGAGCCCAAGCGCCGCGCTTTCTACGAATATCACGCCGCATTGATGGAGCCATGGGACGGTCCAGCCGCGATCGCCTTCACAGACGGCCGACAGATTGGGGCGACGCTTGATCGCAACGGACTGAGGCCCGCGCGCTTCATTGTCACCGACGATGATCTGGTCGTTATGGCATCGGAAAGCGGCGTACTGGCGATCCCCGAGGAGAACGTTCTTCGCAAGTGGCGGCTCCAGCCCGGCAAGATGCTTCTAATCGATTTGGAGCAAGGGCGCATCGTCGAGGACGCCGAAATCAAATCGACTCTCGCAGAAGCCGAGCCCTACGGTGACTGGCTGGCCGGGACCCAGTTCGACCTCAAGGACCTTCCGCCCGGCTGCAACCCGATCCGCCGACCGCCGGACGACAACATCTTCCGCAGAACGCAGATGAACTTCGGCTATACCGAAGAAGACCTGAAGTTCTTCCTGGCGCCGATGGCCGACTTTGCCGACGATCCCATCGGATCGATGGGCACCGATACCCCGCCGGCGATCCTCTCAGGGCGTCCGCGGCTGCTGTACGACTATTTCAAGCAGAACTTCGCTCAGGTCACCAATCCGGCCATCGATCCCATCCGCGAGGGATTGGTCATGAGCCTGGTCACGATGATCGGGCCGCGGCCCAATTTGCTCGGGCGCCAGGCCGGTACCCACAAGCGCCTGGAAGCGTCGCAGCCGATCCTCACCAACGAGGACCTAGAGAAGATTCGCTCGATCCACGAGACGCTGGATGGCGCCTTCCGGACGCTCACGCTCGACGCCACCTGGCCGAAAGGGGGCGACGCACAGTCGCTGGAGGCCGCCCTCCAGCGCCTCTGTTGGGAGGCCACCGAAGCGGTCCTCGCCGACATCAACCTGCTGATCCTGTCCGATCGAGCCGCAGGCGAGGCGCGGATCCCGATCCCCGCAGCCCTCGCGACTGGCGCGGTCCATCATCACCTTATCCGCCAGGGTCTTCGAATGCAGACGGGTCTCGTCATCGAGACAGGCGAGGCACGCGAAGTCCATCATATGTGCGTCCTTGCCGGCTATGGAGCGGAGGCGATCAATCCCTGGCTTGCCTTCGACACGATCGACGATCTCATCGCCCAGGGGAAGGTGAAGGCGCCCGGAAAGGCTCAGGAAAACTACATCAAGGCACTCGGCAAGGGCATGCTGAAGGTGATGTCCAAGATGGGCATCTCCACCTTCCAGTCCTACTGCGGTGCGCAAATCTTCGACTCCCTCGGCCTGGCCCAGAAGCTGGTCGACCGGTACTTCACGGGCACTGCGACGACGATTGAGGGCCTCGACCTTCCCGAGCTGGCCGAAGAGACTGCCCGGCGTCATCGGTTTGCCTGGGGCTCGCAGCACAACGTGCTCGATCTGGGCGGATTGTACGGTCAGCGCATCGGCGGGGAGGAGCATGGCTGGACGTACGACAGCATCGCCAATCTCCAACATGCCGTGCGTGGCAATCTTCCAGACAAGTATCGCGCCTTCGCCGCCGAGTTGAACGAGCGCAGCCGTCGGCTTCTGACCATCCGTGGCCTTCTGGATTTCAAGCCCGCCGGCCCCTCAATTCCGATCGATGAGGTCGAGCCGGCCGTTGAGATCGTGAAACGCTTCGCCACAGGCGCGATGAGCTTCGGCTCGATCAGCCGGGAAGCGCACACCACCCTCGCGCTCGCGATGAACAGGATGGGGGGCAAGTCCAACACTGGCGAAGGCGGCGAGGAGCCCGATCGCTTCAAGCCGCTTCCAAATGGCGACAGCCTGCGTTCGGCGATCAAGCAGGTGGCCTCGGGGCGGTTTGGAGTCACGGCCGAATATCTCGTCAACGCCGACGATCTGCAGATCAAGGTCGCGCAGGGCGCGAAGCCCGGCGAAGGCGGGCAATTGCCTGGGCACAAGGTCGACAGGCACATCGCCAGTGTTCGGCACTCGACCGCCGGCGTCGGCCTGATTTCGCCTCCGCCGCACCACGACATCTACTCGATCGAGGATCTCGCACAGCTCATCCACGACCTGCGTTCGATCAATCCACCCGCGCGCATCTCCGTGAAGCTCGTCAGCGAAGTCGGGGTGGGGACGGTTGCCGCCGGCGTGGCCAAGTGCATGGCCGATCATGTAACGATCGCCGGTTACGAGGGTGGTACGGGTGCTTCACCGCTCACCTCTCTGACCCATGCGGGTCTGCCCTGGGAAATCGGCCTCGCCGAGACCCAGCAGACGCTGATCCTCAACGGCCTTCGCGATCGCATCGTCGTTCAGGCGGACGGCGGCTTGCGTACCGGCCGCGACGTCGCGGTGGCTGCCATGCTCGGCGCGGACGAATTTGGCTTCGCGACGGCTCCGCTGATTGCCGCCGGGTGCATCATGATGAGGAAGTGCCACCTCAACACTTGCCCGGTGGGCATAGCGACGCAGGACCCGATCCTTCGCGCCCGGTTCACTGGTACACCCGAGCACGTGATCAATTATTTCTTCTACGTCGCCGAGGAAGCGCGTGAGATCATGGCCGGTCTCGGTGTGGTGAGATTTGACGACCTCATCGGCCGTTCCGACCTGCTTGCCGGCTACGGCGCACAGACTCACTGGAAGGCGAGGGGCGTCGATCTCGCCAGGTTGCTCCATCGCCCATCGGGTCGGGGCGCCTGTCGTCACATCCAACGCATTGAACGCGAGGCCGGCACGCCGATCGATCGCGAGATCATCGAGGCGTTTGATAGACCATTCCCGGTACGCGTCGAGCGACGGATCACCAACGCCGAGAGGTCCTGTGGTGCGATGGCCTCGGGCGAGATCGCTCGCCGGAACGGCCATTCCGGCTTGCCGGAGAACAGTGTTCACGCGGTACTCACCGGTACGGCGGGTCAGAGCTTTGGCGCCTTCCTCGCTCGCGGCCTCACGCTTGAGTTGATCGGCGACGCCAACGATTATGCCGGCAAGGGTCTAAGCGGCGGCACGCTTATCGTCCGTCCGCCCGAAGACGCGCCGCGCGATGCGGTGGACAACATCGTCGCTGGGAACACCTGCCTCTACGGCGCAATCGAGGGCGAGGCCTTCTTCTCGGGGGTTGCTGGCGAACGGTTCGCCGTTCGCAATTCCGGCGCGGTCGCAGTCGTCGAGGGGACCGGAGACCATGGCTGCGAATATATGACTGGCGGTCTCGTCGTCGTGCTCGGTTCGGTTGGCCGGAACTTTGCTGCCGGCATGTCGGGCGGCATCGCCTGGATCTACGACCCGGACCGTGAGCTCGCGTCGAAGTGCAACCTCGCCGGGATCGAGTTGGAAAGTGTCGAGGACAAGGAGCGCCTGCGCGAGCTCGTGCAACGTCATGCAGAGCTGACGGGGAGCAAGCGCGCTGCCGAACTTCTCGATAGCTGGATCGTTGCGCTCGGCCATTTCGTCCAGGCGATGCCGGTCGAATATCGCCGCGCGCTTGCCCAGCTCGCCACGATGGAGGCGGCGGAATGAATAACCCCACGGGCTTCCTCCAGATCGACCGTAGGGAGCGGGCCTATCGGCCGGTCGCGGAACGCGTCACCCATTGGAAGGAGTTCGTCGAACCGCTCTCAAGCGAAGCCACACGCAAACAGGCCGAGCGCTGCATGGATTGCGGCATTCCCTTCTGCCACTCGGCCTGTCCGGTGAACAATTTGATTCCCGACTGGAATGAGCTGGTCGGCAGCCATCAATGGCGGCTGGCGCTAGAGCGCCTGCATCGCACCAACAATTTTCCGGAATTCACGGGCCGCGTCTGTCCCGCGCCCTGCGAGGCAAGCTGCACTCTGAACCTTCAGGACGATTCCGTGACGATCAAGACGATCGAATGTGAGATCGTCGATCGCGGCTGGCGCGAGGGTTGGATCGAACCACAATGCGCTCCTCGAGGTACCGGCAAGCGCATCGCCATCGTCGGCTCCGGTCCGGCAGGCCTCGCCTGTGCCCAGCAGCTTGCTCGAATTGGCCATTCCCCGACCGTATTCGAGAAGTCCGACAAGATTGGCGGTTTGCTCCGCTACGGCATCCCGGACTTCAAGATGGCCAAGGATCTTATCGATCGGCGCATCTCTCAGATGGAAGCGGAGGGCGTGATCTTCCGCCCACACATGGACATCGGAGTTACCGTGTCCGTCGACCGCCTCATGGACGATTACGACGTGATGGTACTCGCAGGCGGCGCCGAACAGCCCCGCGATTTGTACGTTCCAGGCCGCGACCTCGATGGTATCCATTTCGCGATGGCTTTTCTCACGCAAGCCAATCGCCGCGTTGCGGACCTGCCGGAGGCAGACGCACCGATTCTCGCGACCGGAAAGCATGTGATTGTAATCGGTGGCGGCGACACCGGATCCGATTGCATCGGCACCGCTCACCGCCAAGGCGCCGCATCGGTAACTCAACTGGAGATCCTCGCCGAGCCACCGTTGAGCGAGAGCAAGGATTTGAATTGGCCGCTCTGGCCGATGAAACTCCGAACCTCATCGTCGCAAGAAGAGGGGGCTATTCGGGAGTTCTCAGTCGTGACGACGGGATTCCGCGGCGAAGATGGGCACGTGAAGTCACTTCTTTGCGAACGTGCTGGGAAGACGATGGAATTGAATGCGGATTTGGTATTGCTCGCGTTGGGCTTCACAGGCGTCGATCGCAATGGAGTCGCGTCGCGAGCTGGTGTCCAGCTTTCGCCGCGCAACACCGTGGAAACCGTCGAGCCATACCGGACGTCGCATTCCAGAATATTTGCATGCGGCGACATGCGCCGAGGCCAATCGCTCGTCGTCTGGGCAATCCGCGAAGGGCGCGACTGCGCCGCTGTCGTGGACTCCGTACTTTCCGGTTAGAGCAGGGCTAGACCGACCGCTTGACTCCGCTCACGCGAGAAGAGGATGTTAGCGCTCACAAAGAGGGTGCTGAATGGGGGCGATCGAGCGCGCACGAGTCATCGTTACTTGTCCCGGACGCAACTTCGTCACTCTCATCGTAGAGACGAGTGATGGCTTCCGCGGCGTTGGCGATGCGACCCTGAACGGGCGCGAACTCGCGGTCGCGTCATATCTCCAAGATCATGTTGTTCCTTGCCTGATCGGACGCGATGCGCATCGCATCGAGGACGTCTGGCAGTTCCTTTATCGCGGAGCCTATTGGCGCCGCGGACCCGTGACGATGAGCGCCATCGCCGCAGTTGACATGGCTCTCTGGGACATCAAGGGAAAAGTCGCGGGACTGCCGCTGTATCAGTTGCTCGGCGGAGCAAGCCGCGACACCGTGACGGTTTATGGCCATGCAAACGGCATTTCGATCGAAGAAACCGTCACGAGCGCACTCGACTATAAGTCGCAAGGCTACAAGGCGATCCGGCTGCAAAGCGGCGTCCCCGGGCTGGCCTCGACGTACGGTGTTTCAAAGGACCGATATTTCTACGAGCCTGCGGACGCCGACCTTCCGACCGAGAATCTCTGGTCCACCTGTCTCTTATACACATCTCCGAGCCC
>JBKPKE010000102.1:0-4919 GCA_046730955.1 Pseudomonadota bacterium | reverse complement strand
GACGGCATACGAGATAGAAGCCAATGTCTCGTGGGCTCGGAGATGTGTATAAGAGACAGAGGTACCGTCGCGAGCAATGCGCATACCGCTATGCCCGCAATGCTCTGGGTTCCATTTGTCGACTGGCGGAAGCTTGCGCTGGGCGATGAGCTGCTCGAGGTCGGCCAGGCTGACTCCTTGAAGCTCAATGGGGGCGCGGCTCTCGGGCACCGCTCGTCATTGCTTCGAGCCGCGCGGAATGACAACAGGGCCGCCATGAGAGAGCGTACCGCGATCGTGACGGGCGCCGGCAAGCGCGTCGGGGCAGTGATTGCTGCCGGCCTGATTAAGGACGGCTGGAACGTCGTGGCGCACGTTCATCATGCCGACGATGAAGTGCCGCCAGGAGCGGTGAAGGCCGTCGCGGAGCTCACTGAGCTTGGCTGCGCAGCGGCGATTTTTGCGGCGGCGGAAGGCTTGCCGCCGGTTCGATTGCTCGTGAACAATGCGGCGCGCTTTGCTCACGATGGCTTTGGATCATTCAATCACGTCGAGTTCGACGGACACATGGCCGTTAACGTCCGTGCACCGATCCTTCTGACCGAGGAGTTTGCGCGGCGCCACCGCAGCGGGGAGGAGGGACTCGTGGTCAACCTTCTCGATTCGAAGCTCTTCGCTCCGAACCCGGATTTCCTGAGCTACACATTGTCCAAGGAAGCACTGGCGGGGTTCACTGAAATGGCCGCGCGCGCGCTTGCGCGCATAGGGATCAGGTCGAACGGCATCGCTCCGGCATTGATGCTCCGCTCTGCCGGCCAGACCGAGGCCAACTTCGATGAAATGCATTCGGCCAATCCGCTGCATATTGGAGTAGAACCCGAGGACGTTCTGGCCGCGATCCGTTACCTCATCGGCGCTCGCGCCGTGACTGGACAGATCGTGACGATCGATGGTGGGCAGAGATTCGAGCCACCCACGCGCGACGTGCAATTTCTGGAGAGACGATGACCGATACTTCAGTGATTCTGGACGGCCTCGTGCCGGAAAGTCTTCGCCCGCGTAGCGCACGAATCTTTCTCGATTCGCTGGACGTGATGGCCGACATCGGATTCCACGAGTTCGAGATTGGGACGCCTCAACGGTTGACCGTCACGGTGGAGATCTGGCTTGACCACATTCCGCCGGCCGACAACGACGATCCGGCGCTTGCCTGGGATTATGACTATTTGCGCGAACAGATCGAGGAGCTGGCCTCGGCCCGTCGCTATAATCTGCAGGAATCTCTGGCACATGCGCTCTATGACCGGTTCGCGGCAATGCGGGGGGTGAGGGCTCTTCGAGTCCTGACATCGAAGCCTGACGTTTACCCCGATGCACGCGGGGTCGGCGTTGAACTATCTTCCTTCGCCGGATTTGCGCCGGAGGCGTAATGACCGCGTAACAAGCGTGGAACAAAATGCGTTGCACGGCCTTTGTGCCGAAGTTAAGGAGGCGCGCTTGTCGCCCATGTAACGACTACGTGGACGGCGTCCTTACTCAGTCCAGGCGCCAGGGGTGCCGCCCGGTCTGAACCTTACTGATGGCGTGTCGAGGAGAACTGCGCGTTAATGTCATACGCAACACGCAAGGAAATGAGCGGCAATCGTACGGTGGCAATCGTCATCGTCGCGTTGATTCACATCGCTCTCGGCTACGCGATCGTGACCGGTCTGGCTTACAATATCGTGAAGAAGGCCGCCGAAGACCTTAAAACCTTCAACGTCGAGGAAGAGCCGCCGCCCCCAGAGGAGCCGCCGCCGCCGCCGCCCGACCAGCCCGAGACCCCGCCGCAGGTGGTGGCTCCGCCGCCGCTGGTGCGGACCAACATCGCTCCACCGATCGTCCAGACGGTACGCGAGGCTCCGCCGCCGGTGATCACGCCGACCGCGCCTCCCGCGCCGCCGGCCCCGCCAGCTGCTCCGCCGCCGCCGGCCATCGTGACGAAGGCTCAGAGCGCCAGGGGCAACCTGCAGAATCTGTTCAGCGGCGACGACTATCCTGCAGACGCTATGCGCAATGAAGATCAGGGCACTGTTGGCGTCAGCTTGGCGATCGGCACCGATGGTCGCGTCACGGGCTGCAACGTCACGAGCTCTAGCGGATCGCGTTCGCTCGACAGCGCGACGTGCCGAATCCTGCGGAGCCGCGCACGGTTCACACCTGCGAAGCTGAGCAACGGACAACCTACCACGGATACCTATTCGCAACGCATTACCTGGCGCCTTGAGTAGATCAGCGGCGACAGATCGAACCTATTTCTCGAGAGGAAAGTAGACGCACATGTCAATTCTCGCACTTACCGCAGCCGCGGCTCCGGCAGCATCGGGAGGGCAGAACCCCTACGGTCTGTTCCCCGCTCTCCAGCAGGGCGGTATTATCGCCTGGTCCGTGTTCATCATCCTGGTGGGCATGTCGATTTTCTCCTTCTACATCCTGTTCACTAAGCTGATGCAGCAACAGAAGATCATCAGCCAGGGCCGCAAGGTTCGCGCCAGCTTCTGGAATTCGCCGAATCTTCGGGAAGCAGCGTCCAAGCTCGAGGCGCGCAGCGCTTACCGCGCGATTGTCGACGATGCGCTGATCGCCCAGGAGCAGCACGACAAGCTCGACGATCCGATCGATCGTCACGATTGGGTTTCGAACAGCCTCGCTCGCAGCCAGGGTGCCATCGGTGCGCGTCTCGGTGAAGGCCTCGCCTTCCTCGCGACGGTCGGATCGACCGCGCCGTTCATCGGTCTCTTCGGTACCGTCATCGGCATCTACCGCGCGCTCATCAAGATCGGCGCCTCGGGCCAGGCATCGATCGACGTCGTCGCGGGTCCGGTCGGTGAAGCTCTGATCATGACCGCTCTCGGTCTCGTCGTCGCCGTGCCGGCGGTCCTTGCCTACAACTGGCTGGTTCGCCGCAACAAGTCGATCATGGAGGACCTCGCGGCCTTCACGAACGATCTCAACGGCTTTGTCGCTTCGGGCGGCAAGGTGAAGCCACAGTTTCTCAAGGGCACTGCCAAGGCGGGTGCCGCCGACGCCGGCCGTGGTGCGACCACGACTGCCGGCAGCCCGACCGCCCGTACGCAGGAGCCGCTCCGCACCGGTGCTACCCAGACCGGCGCGCAGACGACTGCGGACCGCGTCTAATTGATTGCGACCCCCGCGCCGGCATCGGTCGGCGCGGGATCGTGACGAACTCGATTTGAAGAAGGCAAACTGCCGATGGCAATAAGCGCAGGACCAGCGGACGGCGACGAAGACGTCCCGATGTCCGACATCAACGTCACTCCTCTCGTGGACGTGATGCTGGTGCTTCTGATCATCTTCCTGATCGCGGTTCCGGTCGTGTTGCAGACGGTTCCCGTCGAGCTTCCGAAGGTCCGCTATGAGCCGACGACGACGAAGCCCGAAAACGTGAACCTCTCGGTACGGGCAGAGGGCGGACAGTGCGAAGTCTACTGGAATCTTCAGAAAGTGGACTCGGACGAACTGCTCAAGCGAGCGGTGAAGAAGCTGGAAGACCAGATCAAAGCCGTCGGCGGAGTCGAGAATCTCACCGAAGACACCATGCCTGAAGCGCACATTCGCGGTGACATCAACACGCCTTACCGTTGCATCGGCGGCGCCGTCTTCACCATGCAGCGCGCCGGCTTCCAGCGGGTCGGATTCATCTCCGAGCCGCCGGGCGGCCCAGGCACGGTCACGCGCATCTAGGAGTCAATCGCCATGGCGATGCAAACCACCAGTTCCAACACGTCGGGCGAACCGATGATGGACATCAACATGACGCCGCTGATCGACGTTATGCTCGTGCTTCTCATCATGTTCATCATCACGATTCCGATCCAGACGCACGCGGTGAAGCTCGACCTTCCGGTCGACAGCGATGCTCCGCCGCCGCCCGTCGATCCCGTCAAAAACAAGGTCGTGATCACGGCCGGTGGTCAGATCCTCTGGAACGGTGCACCGGTCGATCAGAATCAGCTGCGTCAGTATCTCGAGCTTTCGCAGCAGATGAACCCGATCCCTGAGTTGCATCTGCAGCCGGAGCCGGAAGCCCGTTACGAACTCGTCGACGACGTGCTTGCCGTTACCAAACGCGCGCACGTCGAGAAGATGGGTTTTGTCGGGAACGAAGCTTACATGAAGTTCTAGCGCGGAGGTTCTCCGTTGCTGGACAATGAGGGCGGTCCTCCGGGGCCGCCCTTTCTTTTTGCGACTTGAAGAACGCCGCCGCGACCCGCACTAGCCGTACATGGCTCGCACGCTCATTCGCCCGACCGCATTTGTCGATTCACCTTTTGGATATGACGGAAAGGTTGCGAGGCTCGCCGGAGGCCTGTGCTGGTTCTCCGCTGTCGAGCTGCTCATCATCGAGGGGAATCGCCGCGCGGCATCGGAACTCACGACCGTGGGGGAGCTCGAGGGACGCCTTGATGGCGAACTCGCGGCCGCGTGGAGCGCTCTGACAGGACCACGCGGTCCGCTCCATCTGGGAGAGCGGGTGGTCAGGTTGGATCAGCCGCAGGTCATGGGTATCATCAACGTGACCCCTGACAGTTTTTCCGACGGGGGACGCTTCAGCGAGGCCGCGAGCGCCGTTGAAGGCGGCGTTGACATGGCGAGCCAGGGCGCGGCCATCCTCGACGTAGGCGGGGAGTCCACCCGCCCGGGAGCGAAGCTGGTCTGGGCGCAGGACGAGGTCGAGCGCGTCCTGCCGGTCGTCCAGCGCCTCGCTGCCGGCGGTTCGGCCGTCTCCATCGACACCCGCAAGAGCGAGGTCATCACGGCCGCGGTCGGCGCGGGCGCCCGAATGGTGAACGACGTATCCGCCCTGACCTTGGATCCGCGTTCGGCGGAGACCATCGCCGCAGCAGGTGTTCCCGTAGTTCTAATGCATCATCTCGGTC
>JBKPKE010000101.1:0-11541 GCA_046730955.1 Pseudomonadota bacterium | reverse complement strand
CGCCGTAAGCATCGAGTATCCGGATCGGACCGCCATAGCCGCCCCGTCCATAGTCGTTCGTCACCGAGAACCGGTAGTCGATCGGACCCTTTTTCCCGTTGTAGCTGATCGAGCCGCCGAGCCACTCGGGCTCCGCGAAGTGCGCCCGAAACGCCGGATTCCATTCGAACTGTCCGGATGCCTTGCTCTGCGTCTGGACGATGACGTTGGCGACCTGCCCGGTGAGCCCGGCGATCCCCAACGACGCCGCCTCAACGATCTCGATCCTCTCGACGTTCGCGGCGGGTACACGGCTTAGTTCGTCTACTGCGCCGCCGGACTTGTTGTTGATACGGGCGCCGTTGATGAGGACGTTCTCGGACGCCTGGCCAAGGCCGCGTTCCTCATCTGCCTGCTTGATCGCAAACCCGGGAACCTGCCGAAGCATGTCGAGCGCGGTCCTCGGGGCGTAGCGCGCAAAATCGGCAGGCGCGAAGACGCGCTTGTCGGTAACCGGAGCGGGCGCAGCTGTCGGTGTCTGGGCCCGGGTCTCGGACGGCATCAACATGAGGATCGCGACTGACGAAAGTAGCAGCGGGCAGCAGGTACGCAGCGGCATGGGACAGGCCTTTCGGAAAAGACAAGGTCAGCGAGGGCGGAAGCCGATCGCCTTCAGCTCGACGAGGCGTTCAGGCGTCGGAAGTTCCGAAGTCCCACGCCGTACGGCGGCCGCATATTCGGGAGTCACGCCGAGCGCCTTCAGCTGGACGAGTTGGTCGGCGGACAGGTTGCGGTAACCCGCACGCTGGAAGCCGGCGATGTAGTCACCCGTGATGTCGAGCGCTTTGAGCTGGACCAGCTCCTCCGGATCCATCCTGCCCATTCCATGGCGGACGAACCCTTCGATCCAGGTCGAAGTGATATTGAGAGCCTTGAACTGAAGCAGCGTGTCCAGGTTCGGCGGGCGATATCCGACGCGTGCAAGGCCGGAAATGTATCCGCCATCGACGCCCACCGCCGTCAGGCTGATGAGCTCGTCGCAGGTTGGGACGGGATAGCGAGCGGCGTGCAGCGCGTCGACGACATCGCGACGCACGTTCACTGCCATCATCGAGAAGTTCTGGCTTTCAGCGCATCGCCGCATCCCGCGGCTCACGAGAAAGCTGGTGAACGCGGGGTCGGGCGTGAACCTGCAATCACCCGAAGCGGCCGAATGTCCGCCGGCTCCGGCGCAATCGAGCCGTCCCGCCTCGCGGACCAGAGCGAAACGGAGGGCCTGATTGCCTCCTGCGCGGAGACGGTTGAAGTCCAGTCCCGCAAGCTCGCCGCCGGCAAAATCAGTCGACCAGTGGTGTTGCCGGTCGCGGTCACCGACACTGCTGAAGCTTGCGTGAACCCGGCCAGGGCTGCCGCGCGACGCGTCGAGGCGGAAGTGGATCGTCTCGGCTTCGCTGGCCGTCGCCGACGAAATCGCGACGAGTGAAACCAGCATTGCGGCAAGGAATGCGAACAGACGTGTCATCGCAACTCTCCTTCAAATGATCAGGCAAGGCTCGCCCGTTCGCCCAAAAGCGGGCGTCAAAAGTTCATCAGCGGGTCGTTAAATCGTTCGATCAGGCCAGGGCGGCTAAGCTCATGGCTCGTTGTCGTCCGGGTCGTCGTCGGGATCGAGATCCTGGGGCTGGAGGCCGGCGGCTTTCGCCGTCACCAATGTATCGACGCTCGGCAATCGGCGGTTCGCCTTGCGGAAGGCGGCAGCTTCCGCGGGGGTAACGCCGACAGCCTTGAGCTCCTGCAGATCGTCGATCGTGATGTTGCGGTATCCGGCTGCCACCATCCCTCGCGCATATGCACCGTCGATGCCCAATGCGCGCGCTGAGACAATGTCGTCCGCGTCGAGATGGGAAAGGCCGGCCGATGCCAGGCCACGCAGATATTCCGGCGTAACTCCGGTCACCTTCATCTGGATGATATCGTCATGCGAAAGTCGCAGACCCGGAGCAGCATTCCGCAACGCTTGCGCATATTCCGGCGATGCGCCGACATTATGAAGCTCGATTGCGCGTTCGATCGAGCCTGTGGCCTGGACTGCAGCCCCGGTCGCGCTGGCCACGGCACTTGCGACCACACCGTCTACGTTCACGGTGACCGCATGCGGACCATTCACCGCGCGCAGTGTCCCGTCTGGACCGATCGGCGCGATCTTGACCTGAGGGCCGGCTCCCGGGCCCGCCAGCGCCGTCATTGTCTCAGGACTTGTTGCGGGGGAGTTGGCCGTCGCCCCAGCGACCGGCGTCGCCGGTGCCTCTTCGACGAACCTTCCTTCGTCCCTTGCAGCTGCGATCGTCGGCGAAACGAACTGGATCGCGGCGAGCGGCACTGCCATTCCGGCGGCGAAGAATGCGGCGGCACTGCTCCACCTCCATCCGCCTGGTGCCCTCTCCAACGCGGCATCCAGAACGCGCCGCACGCGGCGGGTGAGCGACCCCTTACCCGGCGCAACGCCGTGCGCTCCAAGGAGCATTCCCCGGCATTCATGGCGCGCCACGCCGACTAGCAAATTGGCATATTCGGTATCTTCAATGTCGGCTGCGAGGACGGCGTCATCAGCCGCTTCCTCGCGCAGCTGGTGCGCTTCGCGGGCAAGCAGCCAGACCAAGGGATTGAACCAGAAGATCGCAACCGCGATGCGCGAAAGCATCAGCTTGGCCCAATCGAGGCCGACGACGTGCGCGAGCTCGTGAGCGATGATCGCCTCTGCTTCATCTCGGGCTTTTGTCGCATCCGTGTTCAGGAGGATCACGGGACGCATCAGGCCCCAGCTGATGGGCGACCGAAGCTCGTCACTGGTCAGCAAAGCCGTGCCGTTCTTGAAGCTCATTCGATGCTGCGCCTGGGCAAGGGCGTGCAGCCAATGCGTGTCCGTCAAGACTTCGGCCCGCCTGCGCAAGACGCTCAAGCGTCCAAGCGCGATCAGGGTGAGCAGAACGAGCAAAGCGGCCGGGGCGCCATAAGCCCAGACGAGCCAGTCGCGGGGAGCGACACCGACATCCTCGGAAGGCTGAAAGGGTTCGGCGGCACGCGCGACCTCTGGCGCGGCGGGTTCGTCGGCGATCGATGCCGGAGCAGTTATCGCAATTGGCGCGGCGTCCGGTGCCATGAACTCAGGCCCCACAACGCTTAAGGCGGGAAGCGCGATCGTGCCGATGGGCAAAAGGAGAAGCGCGAGTAGTCCAAGATGCGCTACCCAGCTTCGGTCCGAGGAAGACCTGCGCTGCATCAGCTTCAACAGAATCAAGGTCCCGCCCGCGATCAAAAGCGACTTGGCGGCGAGTGAAAGAAGGAACTCCATTACTTCGCTCCCTTGCCGTTCTTGGCGGCGCGCGCCCGCGCGATCATCGCCTCAATCTCATCCAGCTCCGAAGTGTCCAGCCTGTCCGACATGCCGAGCAGGGCAGTTGCAGCACCCGCTGGCGAATTGTTGAAGAAGACCCGGACCACCTCCGACAAAGCGGTCTTGCGCGCGACCGTGTCGGAAACCACCGGGCTGTAAAGGAAGCCCTTCTCCGATTCGGTCCGCCGCACGAAGCCCTTGTCCTCGAGCCGCTTCAGCATCGTCCGCACTGCCGAGCCGCTCGGCTGGTCGGGCAGAGCATCGCAGATCTCCGCGACCGCTAAACCACCCTGTTGCTGGTAGAGCAAGTTGACGATCTGGCGCTCTCGGGGGGGCAGCTTGTTGAGCATGAGAATCGGGAATCCTTTCGCGCTACTTTTGTAGCGTGCTACATTTGTAGCGCGAGCGCAAGCCCTTTCTATTCGGCGGCGGGGACGGACCGTCCGCTTTCGACCTAAAGCGGACATTTGCGAAGTGCCCCGCTTTCGAAGCGCTATCATCGGCGCGGCAGCGGAAAGAATATTTTGCGCAGCTCTCGCCGCCAGCGGGGGCGTGGGACCTTTCTTATTGATCACTCGCCGGACCCGGGCCACAGGATCGACACGCTGCCAAGGCGCTCTAGTCGCTACCACTCAGTCGCGATTGCGCGTAGGCGCTGAGGCCATGCAACATTCGAGAATGAACTCTGCGCTGGCGGAGGCTCTAGCCGCGCGCGGCTATGACACGCTGACGTCGGTCCAATCCGCAGTCCTTGAGGAGGAGGCTTTCGGCCGCGACCTCATCGTTTCCGCCAAGACCGGATCTGGCAAGACGGTCGCCTTTGGACTAGCGATCGCAGATCAGCTGCTCGAGGCTGATCGGGTGCCTTGGACCCGAGAGCCGCTGGGCCTTGTGATCGCGCCCACGCGTGAACTCGCCTTACAGGTCAGCAAAGAGCTTGACTGGCTCTACGCTTCGACCGGGGCCCGTATTGTGAGCTGCGTAGGCGGGATGGACCCGATGAAGGAACGTCGTGCCCTGCAAGGCGGTGCTCACATCGTCGTTGGAACGCCGGGCCGCCTTCGCGATCATCTCGAACGAGGCGCTCTCGATCTTTCGTCCCTGCGGGCGGTGGTCCTCGACGAGGCCGATGAGATGCTCGACATGGGTTTCCGAGAAGAGCTGGAGGAGATCCTCGACGCAACGCCGGATGAACGGCGGACCCTACTCTTCTCCGCCACCATGCCGCGTCCCATCGTCGCGATGGCGCGCCGATACCAGAAGAACGCTCTGCGCATTGAGACCATCGACGAGCGGGAAGCGCATGCGGACATTGCCTATCAGGCGGTCGTCGTATCCCCGACCGATATCGAACATGCCGTGGTCAATCTTCTACGACTACACGAGGCCGAAACGGCGATCCTGTTCTGTGCTACGCGTGAAGCGGTTCGTCGCCTCCACGCCAGCCTGACCGAGCGTGGCTTCCACGCCGTTGCTTTGTCGGGTGAGCACAGCCAGAGCGAACGCAACAATGCGCTCCAAAGCCTTCGCGACAGGAAAGCGCGGGTCTGCGTGGCGACCGACGTCGCGGCGCGAGGCATCGACCTTCCGTCGGTGTCGTTAGTCATTCACGTCGAGCTTCCGCGCGACGCCGAAGCGCTCAAGCACCGTTCCGGCAGGACCGGACGCGCCGGGCGCAAGGGAATCGCCGTGTTGATCGTCCCGTTCCGCCGGCGCCGCGCCGTGGACGCAATGCTTCGCCGGGCTCGCATCCAGGCCGAATGGATCGAGCCGCCAACTCCCGATGAAATCCGGGCGAGAGATCGAGTTCGCCTTCTCGAGGCGCTCTCCGCGCCCGTCGAGTTCGAGGACGAAGACCGGCAGCTCGCAGGGCAACTGATGGAACGGCTTTCCGCGGATGTCATCGCCACAATCCTCGTTCGAACGTTGCGTGCGGATCTGCCCGCACCGGAGGATATTCTCGCCGCGGGTGGGAAGGAAGACGGCAAGCCCGGTCCGCGAGCCGGGTTCGAAGGATCGACATGGTTCGTGATCAATGCCGGAAGGCGCCACAATGCCGATCCGCGCTGGTTGTTGCCGCTGATATGCCGCTACGGGCACGTCAATCGCAACGATATCGGTGCGATCAGGATTGCAGCCAACGAAAGCTATTTCGAGGTCACACAGCGCGCGGCGTCGAGCTTCATCAAGGCGTTGCGCCGGGCGACGATAGCCCCCGAGGATAAGGGGCTAGTGATCGAGCGGGCACCGCCTCGCGCAACAGACGCAGGTCCGCATTCTAGCTCGTCAGAGCCTAAACCGCGCGTGAAGCCAAAACGGCAACCGATCAAAGATAGGAAGAAGAGATAAGCGCTATGGCAATGTCCGCTTTCGACCCATTGCAGACATTAGCTCAACGCTCCTCCAAACCACTCCCCCACAGTCAATTCGTCAACTTCCCCACTCAACAATCCAACAGGCGTTCGGATTCCTTCGCGCAGCGCGGTCCGGCGGCCCACGCTTCGTCAGAAGGGAATCGCGGATGACCGAAGGACAACATTGGGAACATTCAGGCGGCTTTCGGACCTTCCTCTGCCGCTTTTGCGCCCGATTACGTTGCGAAAGGGCCATCTGCTGAATAGGGCCAACCCATGACCGACCGCGACGAAACCTACGCCAAGATTCTCACACTCATCGAGCCATTCAACAAGAAGGGCGCCGAGATCCAGCCCGCCACGCGTTTCGCGCAGGACCTGGAGTGGGACAGCCTGACCGTCATGGACTTCGTGGCTTCCGTCGAGGACGAGTTCGATATCCTCATCAGCATGAATCGCGCGGCCGAGATCGAAACAGTCGACCAGCTGGTCGACGCCGTACGCCAGCTTGAGGGCGAACGTTGAGCGACCTTTTCTCCAAGTTCGACGACCTGATCGCACTCCGCGAAGGCCTGCTCTCGACCGGCGTCACCGACCCGTTCAACCTGGTGATGGAGAAGGTCGAAAGCCCGACCGTCGCCATTTGCAACGGCCGCCGAACCATCCTCCTCGGCACTTACAATTACATGGGCATGACCTTTGACCCGGACGTCGTTGCCGCGGGCAAGAAGGCGCTGGACGAGTTCGGCTCGGGCACGACCGGGAGCCGCGTGCTTAACGGCACCTATGTCGGCCACAAGGCGGTGGAAGACGCGCTCAAGGACTTCTACGCCATGGACCATGCCATGGTCTTCTCCACCGGATACCAGGCGAACCTCGGCATCATCTCCACGATCGCCGGCAAGGGGGACTACGTCATCCTCGACATCGACAGCCATGCGTCGATCTATGACGGCTGCGCGATGGGCAATGCCGAGATCGTGCCATTCCGCCACAATGACATCGATGCGCTGGAGAAGCGGCTGAAGCGAGTGCCCGCGGGCGCAGGCAAGCTCGTCGTCCTCGAAGGCGTCTATTCGATGCTCGGCGACATCGCTCCGCTGAAGGAAATGATCGCCGTCTCGAAGGCCAACGGAGCGATGGTCCTGGTCGACGAAGCGCATTCCATGGGCTTTATCGGCGAGCACGGCCGCGGCGTCGCCGAAGCGCAGGACGTCATCGACGATGTCGACTTCATCATCGGCACCTTCTCCAAATCAGTCGGGACCGTCGGCGGCTTCTGCGTCTCCAACCATCCGAAATTCGAGATCCTGCGGCTGGTGTGCCGCCCCTATGTCTTCACCGCCTCGCTTCCTCCCTCGGTCGTGGCGACTGCTGCGACGTCGATCCGGAAGCTGATGGACAGCAAGGCAAAGCGCGATCACCTGTGGGAGAATTCGAAGCATCTCCACGCGGGGCTCCGCCAGCTCGGCTTCACACTCGGCACGGACGAGCCGCAATCGGCGATCATTGCCGTGATCATGCCCGACCTGGAGACCGGCGCGGCCATGTGGGAGGCGCTCCTTAGGGAAGGCCTGTACGTCAATCTCGCCCGTCCGCCGGCGACGCCTGCGGGAATGACCCTCCTGCGCTGCTCCCTCTGCGCGGAGCACACGGGCGAGCAGGTTGACGAGATACTCGGAATGTTTGCTGCGGCAGGTCGCGCGACCGCCTGCATCTGACGGAAAAGCTGACTTTCCCCGATTCGTTAACGGGTCTAGACTGTTCCCGTCATGACGTCCGGCGGGGAGGAGCTGCAGTTCGACTGGCGGCGCGGCGGAGCTGCTGCCGGCGCCCTTATCGCGACTCTCATTCTGCTCGCGATGGTCGTGCTCGTCGCAATGTCCAACCATCAGCGCGACGAAGCGCTGGATGGGGAGCGCCATGCCTACGACGTGAACCTTCTTACGCGTTCGGTCGATGCGAGCATCGCCAATGCCGAGGCCGCGCTCGGCCGCTTCGTCCTCGATGAGGATGTCACATCGAGCGGCAATATTTATTACAGCCAATGGCGCCTTGCCGGTCAGCAGATCCGGCAGCTTGAGCAGCTCGTCCGATCCGATCCCCGGCAGCAGCAGCGGGTCCGGGAACTTGAGCAACTGTACGAAATTCGCGGTCAGGAGTTCGCGCTCGCAGCACGCGCAACCGCAGCGAAGCAGGGCTCGGGCGGAACAGGCTATTTCTACCAGGCGGCGCAGGCCCATACCGGCAAGAACCTGACGGCCAAACTGTCCGAGATCGCGAGAGCCGAACGTCAATTCCTTCGTCAGCGGATGGAGCAGACGCAATTCTTTTCAGCGCGGGCGGACCGTCTGACCGACTATCTTAGCTGGCTTGGCGTGATCGTCGGCGTTGGCGCGATTTTCCTTGGACTGATCGCAGTGCAGGCGATCCGGCAATTCGCTTATGCGAAGAAGCAGGCGGAACACGAAACCGAACGCGCCGAGGCGCTGGAAGAAGCCGTTGCCGAGCGGACCCGTGAGCTCAAGGACGCCAACCAAGCTCTCAAGGCCGAAGCCGAGGAGCGTCAGGCGGCTGAAGCCCAGCTTCGGCAGGTTCAGAAGATGGAGGCTGTCGGACAGCTCACCGGCGGCATCGCGCACGACTTCAACAACATGCTCGCCGTCGTCGTGGGAGGCATCGACCTCGCTCGCCGCAGGCTGACCGGTCCGCGGCGGGAAGTGCTCAATCATCTCAACAATGCGATGGAGGGCGCCACGCGCGCCGCAGCATTGACGCGCCGCCTGTTATCCTTCGCCCGATCAGAGCCGCTTCTTCCCGAACGGGTCGAGAGCGCCGAACTGCTGCAGGGCATGTCGGACCTTCTCGATCGCACGCTTGGCGAGCGCGTTCATATCGAGGTCGACCTCCACCCGGAGACCTGGCCGATCTACGTCGACCCGCACCAGCTCGAGAACGCCATCGTCAACCTGGCCGTGAACGCTCGCGACGCGATGGACGGCGAAGGCGCAATGCGGATCACGAGCGGGAACGTCACGCTTGCCTCGAACGAAGTGGGCGACATCCGCGCCGGCGATTATGTCCGCATCAGCGTCACCGACACGGGGTGCGGAATGACTGCCGAAGTGATGGAGCGCGCGTTCGAGCCCTTCTTCACCACCAAGCCGGTCGGCAAGGGCACGGGCCTCGGCCTCAGCCAGATCTTCGGATTTGCACACCAGTCGGGCGGCGAAGTCGGCATTGAGAGCGAGCCGGGCCGGGGAACGACGGTATCGATTTATCTTCCTCGCTCCGAGGCCGACACGCAAATGGTCCGACTGCATCCGACGATGCAGCGTGCGGACATTGAAGCGACGGTTCCGGGTGCCCGCATCCTGGTCGTAGAGGATGATCCCCGCGTGCGCAGCTCCACCATCGAGGCCCTTCAGGACCTGGATTATGACCCCGTTGCGTGCGGCAGCGGTGCCGAAGCCATTGAGCTATTTGAGAAGCAGGCGTTCGATCTCGTCATCAGCGACGTGATCATGCCGGAAATGACCGGGCCCGAGCTGATCCGCCACCTCAAGCAGACTCACGAGGATTTCGCGGTCCTGTTCGTCACCGGCTATGTCGGTGAAGGGGAGACCGGCGGGCTCGTCGGTTACGAGCTGCTGCGCAAACCGTTCACCGTCGGAGCGCTCGCCAATGCGGTTGCAGTGGCTTTGTCGCGCGCCCCTAGCGCACCGCGCCGGTCCGGAGGAGCCGCGGCAGCAGGCTGATCGCGGCCAGAAGCGGCCATCGGCGCTGCCATGGCTTCAGCCGAATGTTGGTCCCCGCATGCCGGTTGATCTTCCACGCGATATAGTCCGCGCCACCGGCGAAGGTGAAGCTGGCTTTCGCCAGCCGCATGACCTGGGCCCGCCTTCCGCGGCGGCGATAGCGTTTCCACGCCGCCTCGGCATTTGCGCCAGCCGAAACGTCTGACAACGCCCTCGTCAGGCTTCGGTAGAAAGGCGCGTCTCGCTCGACGATGCTGTCGGGACGCTCCTTTCGTTCGGCCCGCAACTCGGTCCCGTAGGTCAGCTCGAATGCTCGGCGCCACAACTCCAGGGGATCATCCGGATGGTTCTCGCGAAGCATCGGGCGGGTAATCGCCGCGAGCACCTCCGGCGCCTCGGAAACCGCCGTCTCGACGCGGAGTCGCGCCGCATAATCAGCGACCCAGACGAGCCGAGAAGGCTGCGAAAAGCGCGCCGCGACGGACAGGTCGGGAGCATTTGCGGAGCAGAAACGAGAAAAATCCGAGTCGCTCAGCACAGCATATTTGGCCACGAGCCCGTCATGCTCAAAATAGAAGACGTTCGGCGGGATGAGGCGATTGGCAGCGGCGAGCCAGCTCTTCCCGTAGGCCGCGCCATAGTCCGAGACGATGAGGTAGAAGTCGAGCATGAGCCCGTCGAGCTCGCGCTGGCGCAGGCACGACCCGTAAAAGAGCACCGCCCGCGAGGCCTTGCCGTGCTTCGCCGCAATTGCTTCGGCCATGGCAGTCACTCGCGGGTCGACCGGCTGCGCCAGTTCCCTCGCGATCAGCTCGCGCAGGTCGGACACGAAACTCAGGCCGCGAGGCGTACGAACGACAAGGGCTGGGCAGGCCTAAGGACGACAGGGCGACCGATGTCGGCCCGGAACGTCTCGCCGTCCAGAATGACGTTCGTGTTCTCGCCCTCGATGCTGATCTCATCAGCTTCGGAGAAATGGACGCCACTCAGACGCGAGCGTCCGATCCGCCCGCGCAAGCTGGCCAAGGCGAACTGGAATATTGAAGTCGGCCGCTCTTCGATAGCAAGCAGCTTCAGCCGGCCTCCGCCGGTTCCGGCAAGTTCGCTGGAAAGGAGCAGCTTTTCAAGCGTCGTGACGGCCAGCAGGACGAAGCGGCCGCTCAAATGCTCTTCACGGGGAACGGACACCTGGAGAGGAGCGGGCTTCGGCGGCAAATAGCGAGACTGAAGTCCCAGCAGGATGCGCGCGAACAAAGCGATCACGGTAAGCACATGACTGAGGCCGTTCGGGAGGCCAAGCGGATAGATCTTGTTGCGGCAGTAGAGCATGGTCTCCGCGAGGCCCGCGCCGCCAAGAAACATACCGATAACCGGGTGCGCGGAGGCATCATAGCGGAGCGCTATTAGCTCGCGAGCGACGATGTGTGGGCTGAGATCAGCCTGCGCGAGATCAACGAGACGTTCCAACGCTACAATCGGATCGCCCTGAGATCCGAGGTCTAGCGCAATAAGGTTCGTCTTGCCGTTCGGGAGGACCGCAACAGGAGGAGCCTCGTCCGCGAAATGTCCGCCGTTATGGATCTCAGTAAGTGACGCCTGGACAGTCCCGTCGCCACCGTTGATGATCAGGAGCTTCGGACGGACGCGCGCGATCGTACGCATGGCATCGCCAATCTGCTCCGCGCGTTCCACTTCGTAATGGAAGATGTCGGGATGATCGGCGCAATATGCGCGGATGCGCGAAAGCTGGGCGATATTGCCCGTGGACTTGGGATTGGACAAAAGTGCGATGCGCGGCCGAGACATGTTAGCTCAGAACCGGAGATGCGGACAATTTCGTCATGCTTTTCAGATTCCGTCCGCTATAGGCCCATCCAAGTCATGGGCCGTTCACCACGGTGCAGCGACCCATTGAGTCATCTCGGCTTTGTTTGCGGCCAAATCATGGTGTTGGGACGACAAAATCCGTGCGCCCGCTATCTTTGATCGATCGCTATCTTTCGCGCACGATTGCAGTGCCGCTGATCGGCACCCTGCTGCTGGCCGCCATGCTGCT
>JBKPKE010000100.1:0-13677 GCA_046730955.1 Pseudomonadota bacterium | reverse complement strand
TGTGTATAAGAGACAGGCGCGATCGAGCATCCGCATCGCCTCCGGATAATCACCCCTGACGCAGAGCAGGCCCGCAAGATCCGTCAGGATCGGCGCGATGAGGCGATTTCGATGAACCTCCGCGGCCGCCAGGGCCCGCCTGAAATCGTCCTCCGCCGCCATGTCATCGCCGACGCCCTGGCGAGCTAGCGCCAGGTTGGAGAAGATGAAGGCGAGATCGTCGTGGGTGTCCCCGCGTTGCGAAAGATAGATTCTCGAGCTCCGCGACAGGAGGGGCAAGGCCTCGCGGAACTTGCGCTGCTCGACCATCACTCGGGCAAGGTTGTTCAACGTCGCGGCAAGGTCCGGATGGTCCGGGCCCAAGACACGTTGATCCAGCACCAGGGATTGCCGCCAGTATCTCTCGGCACTCTGCGGATCCTTCTGCAGATATGCGACGGTGCCCAACTGATTCAGATCTTCCGAAACCTTTGGGTGAAGGCGCCCCTGCGCGGCCACCCGAATGGCAAGCGCTCTGGCATAGCTTCGCCGGGACGCGTCCAGATCGTCGGCGAACTGTTCGAGAAGCCCGAGCGCCTCGAAATCGCGGGCGATGCTCGGCGATCTGGCTCCGTCTTGCGAATTGTCCCATGCGATCGCTCTTCGAATGAGCGGCCGGGCCTCGTCATAGCGTTCGAGGGCGGCCAGGGACTCTGCCCGGCCTACCAGGACGCGCGAGTAAAGCGACGGGTCTTTAAGCTTGCCGGGCGGTCCCATGCCCTTGAGGACGCGATCGAAGATTGCCGCGGCTTGCTCATATTCGCCTTGCAGCGCGCGCGATGCGCCCAACACCGCAAACTGGCGTGCCCGGGTTTCGCCGTTACCGACATTCAGTGAAAGCGACTGTCGAATGAGCTCATCGGCGCGACGGAACGACCCGAGGCCCATGTAGACCTCGCTCAACGTGCTTACGAGTTCCGCTTTCACGTCGGGTTCGTTTGAAAGCTCGCCCTGGATTTGGCGGGCGCCGCGGTCGAGCGCGTCGATGACGGTGATCTTCTGCCCTTCCGCTTCAGAAGGATCCGCGACCTGGAACAGGCCTTTGACGAATTCAGTCGTGCGTTGTGCGGTTATCGTTTTCTGGCGAGCGATGTCGCGCTCGTGGACAGCCTGTGCACGCGAGACCAGGGCGAATGCAGCGAGGCCGGTCATAAGAATGAATCCTATGCTTGCAGCGGCGGCGAGAGTCAGAAGTCGCCTGTGCCGTCGCGACTGCTCGCGCTGGCGAAGCTCGTCGTATCGGAGACCGGTGACGCCCGCGACGAGCTTCAGGAAGGCATTGCGCTTACCATCCCCGGTCTTGCGAGCGTCTCCGGCGAGCGGCTCCGCGCCGAGCTCCAGCAGGGCCGGCGGGAACAGGTCCGCTTCCCGGTGCATGGCATTGGCGTCGTCCGCCTCGGGGACGATAAGACACTGGATGCGGTCGCGGCGGCCTAGCTCGCTGAAGGTGCGGACCTCCTCGTTCACCCACCGCGATTTCGCGGCGTTTGTCGAACAGATGACGATCAGGCTCGACGCGTCGTTCAGCGCCTCACGAACTGAATCGGCAAGGCTTGCGGATGCTGCCAGTTCTTCCCTGTCCTGGAACACGGGAGGAAGTCGCGCACCCAGCGTTCCCCAGGGTGTGGGGCGCCCCACGAGCGCCTTTGGGATGCGATAGCGCTCGAGGGCCCTGTGCAGCCATTCCGCCCAGGCCCTGTCCTTGTGATTGTAGCTAATGAACGCCGAGTACCGCATGGCCCTGCTGCGGTGCTCGTCGCTCGTTGCTATGCCGGTTGACCGCGCAGGCGCCGGTCGCGCCGGATTGCGACTCCAATGAATCCAAAGCCCAGCAGCATCGTCAGCCAGGTGCCCGGTTCAGGGACGGAGTTGGAGGCGAAGATGGAGAAGGCATTGTCGCGGGCGATGTTCGGCGTCGTAGCTCCTCCTTCGAAGAACTGCTGGCCATTCACCGAATAGCCCATCTGCGTTCCGGCTGTGTCGGGAAGAACGAAGATGACTGTCGAATTCCCCTGGTCGTCAAAGCCCAGGCCGCTCATCCCGTGAATGAACTCGATCCGCAGCTCCGTCGCCGAATAATCGAAGATGACATTGATGAGGCCCGAAAGATTATTGTCCACATCGACGGTCGATGGATCGAGGAAGTTGATAAGGAAAAGGTCGGTCCCGAAATTCGGCAGGGTTTCCGCGAAGTCGCTCGGTTGGATTGTGGCGGTTCCAACCTGATACGGCCCCGGTGTCCCGCTGGCGGCGGGAACGTAGAGAGGCGCGATTACCGGCACTCCGAAGCTGGTGAATGGACCGGTGGGGTCAACGACGGTGATCGGTTGTCCGAAGGAGATGATGCCGCTGTCGTAGATGAACGCCTGGTTCGTCGAACCCATTCCATAATCAAAGAAGAACGGCAGGGTGGTTGCGGTGCAAGCTGCTCCACCGATCGTGCACCCGGCACCGAGCGAGCCCGATGGGAGAAACTCACCCTGGTCGATAACCGTTCGCCTTGCGGCGGCCGGGGATGAAGCCAGTAGCCCTAGAGCCAATCCGAGGAATAAGGCGTTGCGAACCGTCATACGTCGCCCCCTGTTTGCGAGTCGACCAGCCGATGTTGTTTATCAGAATTTTCGTCTGAAATCAGGTCCGTGGGAATCCGAAGGCAAACCCACGGTCGCGATGTATAAATTTCATTAACCAAAGAATTTGCTGTAAAAAGCTCGGTCAGGAGTCGCGCGTAAGGGGGCTTACAATGCGTGTCCGTCGGCGATTGAGCTTGATTTTCATATTCCTCGCGGCCGTTCTGGCTCTGTCGGCGAGCCCCGCGCTCGCGCGGCGTACCGTGATAGACGCCAGCTACATCATGAACCTCAATGGCTATTGCAGCCCGGGTGCTGCGGCGGTCAATGGATGCCCGGCGCAGACGCTTCCCTTCACGGTTGCGCTTGGGGGGCAGACGTATGATTCGTTCTGGGTGAACAGCAATGGGACCCTGTCGCTTGGGTCGATCGAGGCCCAGCTTGCGGCGCAAAGTACCTATACGAGCGCCAGCGTAGCGAACGTGCCACCGGTCTACACCGGTCCGGCTCCGCTCACGAGCTTGAGCAGCTACACGGTCCCTATTTTCAGCCCCAACTTCGTCGATGGACCCGGATTTGCGTCGAACTTCCTTCCCCCGTTTGAATTCGACGGGACATTCGTTTCCCAGACGAGCAGTTCGCCGACGAGCCTGAGCGTAATCTGGTATACCTGTAACTCGCCGGCGACCTGCGGCCAGACCACGATCGATTACGTATCGACGATCCCCGGGGACGAATTCCTCGAGAACCAGATCATGTCGTTGGGATTCAGCGCGCTCGGCTGTCCATGCAGCCCCTATCCTGGCGACGCCGCCGTCCGCGCGGCAGGAGTTCAGGTGCTGGCTGCAGGTTATTCCGCAGATATTTTCGGCCTGACGTTGACGGAGCTCGGCGGCGGATTTGCACTCGATTACAGCTACGGCAGCGCGTGGGCAGGGACGACGGGCACCTACGGGTTCAACCTTCCGACCGATTTTTTCGAGGTGACCGGGCCGCTCGCAAACCGCCGCTTCCTGTTCGATGCGGACGGCAACCTGATCTCCGGGGTACCCGAGCCGGCGACCTGGGCGACGATGCTGCTGGGCTTCGGGTTCGTGGGACTCGCTCTTCGCCGGCAGCGCAGGAGCGTGGTCAGTCCAGCCTGACTTCCGCGACCTTGCTCCAAGCGCCCCTCTAAGCTACAGCGCGCGCCGTCCGGCGGGCGATGATCCCCTCTGGACAGCCCGTCACACTGGCGAGCGCGTACGGTGAACCGGATGCCCCGGCACCGCGACGCGCTTTTTCGCATGGCGGGGTGTCCTCAGAACCAGCCGCTCCGAAGGACGCCGCCTCGGCATGGTGCCGCTGCGGCAGTGCATTGAACCAGGTCCGCATGTGGAAGGCTCGCCATGGTGGCGGTCTCGCGGCAGGCCCGAGAACACAGAGAGACAACAGACTTTATGGCAACCACGACATTTCCGACCCGCGACGATTTCGCGGAGCTCCTCAACCAATCCTTGGGCGGTGAGAACGAGGCTTTCGAGGGCAAGGTCGTCAAGGGCACGGTGACTGCGATCGAGAACGACCTCGCGGTGATCGACGTGGGCCTGAAGTCGGAAGGGCGCGTCCCGCTCCGCGAATTCGCAATGCCGGGCCAGAAGGCCGAGATCAACGTGGGCGACACCGTTGAAGTATTCGTCGACCGCGTCGAGAACTCCGCCGGTGAAGCGATGCTGTCGCGCGACCGCGCCCGCCGCGAAGCCGCATGGGATAAGCTGGAAGGCGAATTCTCCGCTGGCAACCGCGTCGAAGGCGTGATCTTCGGCCGCGTGAAGGGCGGCTTCACCGTCGACCTCGGCGGCGCAGTGGCCTTCCTCCCCGGTAGCCAAGTCGACATCCGTCCGGTCCGCGACGTCGGCCCGCTGATGGAAATCCCGCAGCCGTTCCAGATCCTCAAGATGGATCGCCGACGCGGCAATATCGTCGTGTCGCGCCGCGCAATCCTCGAAGAGACCCGCGCCGAGCAGCGCAGCGGCCTCATCCAGAGCCTCACCGAGGGTCAGGTCATCGACGGCGTGGTCAAGAACATCACCGATTACGGCGCCTTCGTCGACCTTGGAGGGATCGACGGCCTGCTGCACGTCACGGACATCAGCTACAAGCGCGTCAATCATCCGAGCGAAGTGCTGAACATCGGCGACACGGTGAAGGTGCAGATCATCCGCATCAACCGCGAGACGCAGCGCATCAGCCTCGGCATGAAGCAGCTCGAGACCGACCCGTGGGAGGGTGCGGCCGCCAAGTATCCTGTCGGCGGCGTGTTCCAGGGCCGGGTCACCAACATCACCGAATATGGCGCCTTCGTGGAGCTGGAAGCAGGCATCGAGGGCCTCGTCCACGTCTCCGAGATGAGCTGGACCAAGAAGAACGTGCACCCGGGCAAGATCGTCAGCACTTCCCAGGAAGTCGACGTGAAGGTTCTCGAGGTGGACGAGGAGAAGCGTCGCATCTCGCTCGGCCTCAAGCAGGCCCAGGCCAATCCGTGGGAGGCCTTTGCCGAGGCTCACCCGGTCGGCTCGACCGTTGAAGGCGAAGTCAAGAACTCGACCGAGTTCGGCCTGTTCGTCGGCCTCGAGGGCGACGTCGACGGAATGGTCCACATGTCCGACATCGCCTGGGGCGTGTCGGGCGAGGAAGCGCTCAATCTGCACCGCAAGGGCGAGACGGTCACGGCGCTGGTCAAGGAAATCGACGTCGAGCGCGAGCGCATCTCGCTGTCGATCAAAGACCTCGAGCGTGGCGGCGGCGGTGTTGCTGCCGGCGGCACGGGCGGCGGCACCAAGAAGGGCGAGACTCTGACCGTCGAAGTCATGGCCGTCACAGACGGCGGGCTCGAAGTGCAAGTCGCTGAAGGCGGAGCTTCGGGCTTCATCAAGCGCACGGATCTCGGCCGCGACCGCGACGAGCAGCGTCCGGAGCGCTTCCAGGTCGGCCAGAAGTTCGACGCCATGGTCACCGGTCTCGACCGCTCGAAAAAGCCGAACTTCTCTATCAAGGCGCTGCAGATCGCCGAGGAGAAGCAGGCGGTTGCTCAATACGGTTCGTCGGACAGCGGCGCATCTCTCGGCGACATCCTCGGCGCTGCGCTGAAGGAGAAGGCCGAGAGCGGCGAGAAGAAGTCCAAGTCCAAGAAAAAATAATCTGCATCAGTGTAAGGGGCGGCGACACTTGCGTCGCTGCCCCTTTCCTGACAGCGTGCATGAGCCTCTTGGGGGAGAGGCGGCAAAATCACATTTGAATCTGCGGGGATGAGATGATCCGTTCGGAACTGGTGCAGAAGCTGTGCGGGGATTTCCCCGATCTGACGCAGCGCGAGGTTGAAGGTGTCGTGGGTGCGCTTTTCGATTCCATCACCGAGCAACTGGCCCAGGGAGGGCGGGTCGAGCTTCGGGGATTCGGCGCTTTCTCGACGCGTCAGCGCGACGCCCGGGTCGGCCGCAATCCTCGTACCGGCGATCCCGTTTCGGTGGATGCGAAGCGCGTACCCTATTTCAAGCCGGGCAAGGAAATGCGCGAGCGGCTGAACTTAGGCGAAGTTACCGCCGAGTAAGCCGGGGCAGCACTACCGTCGCCGCGGCTGGAGAAATGCGGACGTGGCGGAACGGTAGACGCTGGGGACTTAAAATCCTCTTCCCGATTGGGAGTGTGGGTTCGATTCCCACCGTCCGCACCAGCACCATGCGCAGACCATCCCGGATGGTCGAGCATCGTGCTCCGAAGCGAAGGGCGTCGCGGGGCGCCAACTCGAGCGTAGCTCGGGCTCAACCCGACGCGCCTCTACCAAGGACAAATTGTTAATCTTGTCGAGTTAACACGGGCAAGTGTTCAAGGAGCGCTGGCCCCGTCTGAGAAACCGCGCGCCAATCGAAAGCGCGCACCACGACATCATTGTCCTGGGCACGGTCCTTGCCGCCTTCATCCTGCTGATCGGGAACGGAACGTCGTTGTTCCGGGAAATCACGAGGGCGCATGTATTCTTCGGACCTGGGGTGCGTCTCGCAGTCGTGGCGCTGACCCTCAACCTGGCGCTGATATTCTTCAGCTGGCGCCGGTACGTCGACCTTCAATATGAAACGGAGCGGAGGATCGAAGGCGAGAGGCGTGCGGCGATCGCTGCCTCGACGGATCCTGTCAGCGGTCTTCTTAATCGCAAGGGCTTCGCGGACGATGCCGAAGAGCTTCGCGAGAAAGCGCAAGGCTCGGGCGGCCTCCTCCTGATTGTGTCGCTGCAGCTCCATCGCTTTCGCACGGTCTACGACCGGCATGGGTATGACATCGGCGATGCAATGCTGCGCCGGCTGTCGGAGACCATCAGCGAGCATGCAGGCGAAGAAACAGTGGTGGCGCGCCTCGGCGGCGACGAGTTCTCCCTGGCCAGCACCTTGCCGGTCGATCACAAGCGCGAGGAATTTGAAAGGAGCGTCGGCGCGCTCTTGAAGCTCGTCACTCGCCCATTCGATATTGATGGCAAGATGATCCAGGTGGGGGCCTTCGCTGGAATGGCCTCCGCGCCAGCTGCGGAAATCCGCGTGCCGGACCTGCTTCGGCGCGCCGACATTGCCCTGGACCATGCGAAGAATGGCCGGAACGCTCGCCCGATCTGGTTCGACGCCGCAATGGAGCGCGCGCTCATTGCCCATGGCGAGATCGAGCAGGGGATTCGCTTCGGGCTCGAGCACGAGCAGTTCCTGCCGTTCTTCGAGCCCCAAGTGGACCTCCAGACCAGTGAAATCATCGGCTTCGAGGTGCTTGCGCGCTGGAGGCACCCGCTTGCGGGGATCGTCCCGCCGAACCAGTTCATCCCGATCGCCGAGGAAATCGGGCTAATGGACCGGCTGTCCGAGCAGATCATCCGCGCGGCACTGACGATCTCGCGGGACTGGGACCCGCAGATCAAGATTTCGGTCAATATCTCGCCGTCCCAGTTTTCCGATGGCTGGCTTGCCGAACGCATCATCCGGTTGCTCACGGAGACGTCGTTCCCCGCCGAGCGTCTTGTGATTGAGATTACCGAGAGCTCGCTGTTCGGCGACATCGATCTTGCGCGCTCGATCATTGCCAGCCTCAAGAATCAGGGGATTCGCGTGGCTCTCGACGATTTCGGAACTGGCTTCTCCTCTCTCTCGCACCTGCGTCAGCTGCCGTTCGACCTGATCAAGATCGATCGGTCCTTCGTCACAAACATCCATGAGAGCGGCCAGAGCGCGGCCATCGTTCGAGCTGTCGTAACTCTGGCCGACGCGCTCGAGGTGCCGATTCTGGTGGAGGGCATCGAAAGCGAAGCCGCGCATGCAGCCGTGCTCGCCATCGGCTGCTCGAGCGGCCAGGGCTGGTATTTCGGCAAGCCCGTCGATGGCGAAGAAGCCGCGCGCATGATCGCCCGTCCTGAGGACGCCGCGAGCTTTGCGCTGCCCAAGTCGGGCCGCGCCGCCTAAAAAACTCCCCGAAGGTTCCATCCGTCCCGCTCTGGCACTGCCGGAGCGGGTCTCTTCAAATGGACGTTGTGCGCATGGTTAAACACGTCTTAAGAAATGGCTATGCGAACGCTTCTTCGTCCAGTGATCGCTCTCGACCCGCGTCTCTTCGGAAGACGCTTTCCCGGCTTCATCCTCGGCGACGAGGAGGAGCCGGACTGGGTCATCAGCAATGACCTCAAGCTCTTCGCGACAACCTTCGCCGTCGGCTTCATCTTCGTTTCGGCCCTGATCTTCTAGGACGCGCCAGCGCGTTTCGGGCGCCGTACTGCTTAGTCGCAGGCCAGGTGTAATCTGTAGCCCAGCCAGGCTGATACCAGGCACATGGCCGCGACGAGCAATAGCTGCCCAACAGGTCCTATTCCGACGCTGCTGAGCGCGAAGGCCAACAGCGAGCCGATGACCATCGCGCCGGAATTGACGATATTGTTCGCGGCCACCGTGCGGGCGGTTTCCGACTTCGGCACTGTCGTCGTCAGGAAAGCGTAGAGCGGCACGACGAACATGCCGCCGGTGATTGCGACGCCCAGCAGGGTTACGATCATCAGCCCCGCGAGCGGATGGAAAACGAAGTTCCTCAGCGTCGTCAACTCTTCGCCATGCTCGCCCCAGCCGAGCGCAATGAAGTGAAGCACGATGACGAAGCAACTCATCGCCAGAACCGATCCCGGCGCGAACTTTGCCGAAACCTGGCTCTTGAGCAGCCTGTTGATGAGGATCGAGCCGATAGCGATGCCGATGGAGAAGATTGCGATGAACAGGCTGGCGACCTGCTCATCTGCGCCAAGCACATTCTTCACGAGAGGCGGAAAGATGATGATCAGGACGGCGCCGATCGTCCAAAAGAAGCTGATCGAGCAAATGGCGAGGAAGAGACGCGGGATGTGCATCGTACCGCTGACCAGTTCGATCGATGCATGGATGATGTGCCAGTTGAAGGGGATTCGCTCGGCACTGGGCGGTGCCGGGGGCACCTGCCGCCCGGCAAGATAGCCAAGACAGGCGAAACCGATCGTTGCGACCGCCGCGGCCGCAGGAGCGCTCGCCAACAGTCCGGCCAGGATCGTGCCGAGCAGGATTGCGATGTAGGTGCCTGCTTCGACCAGGCCCGTCCCGCCGAGGACCTCGTCCTTCTCGAGATGTTGGGGAAGGATGGCGTATTTGATCGGGCCGAAGAAGGTGGAGTGGATGCCCATGGCACCGACGGCCGCAAGCATTAGGGGAACGCTGGCGAGCATGAGCCCCATGCCACCAAGAAACATGATGCCGATTTCGGCAAGCTTGATCAGCCGGATGAGCCGCGACTTGTCGTGATCATCGGCAAGCTGACCCGCGAGCGCAGAGAAGAGGAAGAAGGGCAGCATGAAGAGGCCCTGCGCGATGGCGCTGAACTGAAACTCCTTCGCGGGGTTCGAATAGAGCTGGTAAGTCACGAAAAGGACGACGGCCTGCTTAAACAGGCTGTCGTTGAATGCCCCCAGAAACTGGGTCGAGAAGAGGGGCAGAAACCGGCGCGACCGCAGCAGGTGGGATACGTTCTGGATCAAGCTTAGCCGCGCAAAATGAGCCTAGGCCGATAGGGCCCCGGACGGAGAGTCATGGCAGCGGTGTGTAGCGGTTCGTCTGTACGGAGCAAGGACGCAGATAAGGCGATGCACTCACTCGCACAGGGTCGGCGTCGAATAATCCTTCGAATCCGAGTAGCAATTGCCCATCGCGTCCGAGCTGGCGGCTCGCGTATTCGGCCAGGCCAGCGCCAGCGCGCTCAGGCCCAGCAGCAGTGCGATCATGATCGATCTGCGCGTCGTCATCATTCGACTCATGCTGTCGCTGCAATCATTTTATAAGCTTACCCCATAGAAATTAAGGAAAAATTCTCGGGTGTGCTGAGGTTGCGCCTGCTTCGCTGGCCTTCAGTGGCGGGCTCGCTGTTGCGTCCGGCCCTCATTTCGTAGAGCGTCCAGCACGAATGCTGACTCTCCCGAACCTGCTGACGCTGTCGCGCATCTTCGCGGTACCGCTGCTCGTGTTCCTGCTGTGGAAGCCGGCGCCCTACGACTATCTGATCACCTTCGTTCTCTACTGCATCGTCGGCATCACCGATTATTTCGACGGCTATCTTGCACGAGCGCAGGGGCGGATTTCGCGGCTCGGCCAGTTTCTCGATCCGATCGCAGACAAGATCATGGTCGCCGCCGTGCTGGTCATGCTGATGGCAAGCCGGAAGGCGGACGGCGATGTCCCGATCATCCAGGACTGGAACGTCATTCCTGCGATCATCATCCTATTACGAGAGATCATGGTCTCGGGGCTTCGCGAGTTCCTCGCCGAGCTGAAAGTGCTGGTGCCTGTCAGCTCCCTCGCAAAGTGGAAGACCACGTTCCAGCTGGTGGCGCTGGGCGCGCTGATCCTGGGCGGCGCCTTCCCGTCGCAGCACTGGATCCACCTGACGGGGGTCGCGAGCCTGTGGGCGGCCGCCTTGCTGACACTCGTCACCGGCTGGGATTATCTTCGGGTCGGCCTCAAGCACATGGACTGAGGCCGGCGTCAGAACATTGTGACGCGCTGGAATTGCGCTGGCTGCAGTTCTGGCAGAGCCCTCAGCTGAGGCTCGACCTTCGCCAGATCGCCGACGACGATGAGGGTCATCTTGTCGAGGGGCAGCTCGCGAGCTGCCTGCTCGATCTGCGGATCAGTCACGGCGACGACCTTCGGAACGAAGGTCGTAATCCAATCCGAAGGCAAGCCGAGCAGGTCACGCTGGGCGAGTGCTCCGATGAGACCCGATTGGCCGGCCGTCTGGAGGATGTAGGTGCCCGACATCCAGGTGCGGATGCCGGTAGCTTCGGCGTCCGGAACCGGCTCGGTCTGAAGCCGGCGAATCTCGCCGAAGACCTCCTTCAGCGCGGCCCCGGTCACGTCGGTCGTGACGTCTGCGTTGAAACTCCAGGAGCCCTCGCCCGGATTGAAGTCGACCGACGAATAGGGCGAATAGGTGTAACCCTTGTCCTCGCGGATGTTCTTAGTGATGCGCGAGGTGAACGAGCCGCCGAGAAGATTGTCCATCACCTGAAAGGGAACGTCGCCGGGACTGCCCGCGACCGGTGCCGGCCAGGCAAGGCGGACGGTCGACTGGGCTGAACCTGGGCGATCGACAAGGATCACTTGGGGGCCCGGCTTCGGCGCGGGCACAATCCCCAGACGTTCGGGGCCAGCGGCCCAGCTGCCGAAGACCTGCTCGATTGTCGCCTTGACGGCCGCCGGATCGAATTGGCCGGCAACGTAGAGCCGCGCGCGCTTCGCGCCGAAGTTGGCGCGGTAGAAGGCGCTAACGTCGGCGAGTGCATAGCTCTTCACTTGAGCGTCTGTGGGGAGCAGCCGGCCAAAGGGGCTTTGTGCTCCATAATAAGCCGCCGCCAGAGCGGCATCGGCCGCGGTCTGTGGCTGCGATCGCGCAACGGAGAGACTGCGGAGCGTGTTCTGCCGGATGCGCTCGAGCTCGCTGGCGGGAAAATCGGGGCGCAGCGCGATGTCGCCGAGGAGACGGATCGCATCGGGCGCGCGTTCGGCGAGTGCGGCAATGCCGAGAGTCGTCTCGTGCAGGCTGTTGCCGACGTTAATGCTGCCGCCCATCGAGGCGGCTTCCTCGGCGAGCTGGCTACCCTTCTTCCCGGCCGCACCTTCGCGCAGCATCTGCGCCGTCAACGTCGATAGGCCGGTGCGATCTCCTGCGTTCAGCCCGCCCGCATAGATGCGCAGGTTGACCGTCGCCTTCGGTACCTGGCCGAAGGGAATGAGCGTGACCTGCATGCCGTTGGGCAGCGTATAGGTTTCAGAGGGGGGAACCTGGTAGGGCTTGGGCGTGCCGGGCTTCGGAAGCGGCGGATAGTCCTGGGCCGCAGCGGGAGTCGCGGCGATGAGGACGCCGGCGAGAATGCCAAGGAAGGTGCGGATCATTGCTTTGCTCCCGTGGATGGAGCGGCTGCCGCCACAGGCGCCGGCTCAACGAGCAGGATGGAACGGTTGGTCGGGCGCAAATATTCGCGCGCGGTCGACTGAATGAGCGCCGGCGTGACCTTGTTGAAACCGGCTTCGAGCCGGTTCATCCATTTGGGATCATCATCCCACATGGCACCGACGGCAAGAAGGTCGATCAGGCCGAAACGCGTCGACGGATCGGCGAGGTTGTAGAGGCTCGAACGGATTTTCGTGCGTGCCCGCTCCAGCTCTTCAGCGGAAACTGGCTTGCTGCGGATATCCTCGACGACGCTGTCGACTGCCGCGGTGATTTCCCCGCGGCTCTTCGAAGGATCGTGGATGAAGCCCACGGTCCAGAGCATCGGCCCGCGATAATTGTACATATTGCCAAGGCCGACGTTGATTCCGGCCTGCATGCTCGAGGTGATGCCCGTGTCGCGGACCAGTTTTTGGTACAGGCGGCTGTCCTGCCCCTGCGCCACGATCTGGTCGATAAGACCCATGGCATACCATTGCGGAGTGCCCCGGTCGGGCATGTGCCAGGCTACGCTGTAAGCGGGTTTCGGCGCCAGTGGGTCCGGCTTGACCTTGAATTTCTCCTTGGTCTGGCGCGGCTCGGCGATCGACGGGAGCTTGAGCGCGGGCCCGCGGGGGATGGCGGCGAAGTAGCGCTCGATCATCGCCTTCGTCTGGGCGTAGTCGATGTCGCCGGCGACCACGAGCACGGCGTTGTTCGGCCGATAGTAGCTTTCGTAGAATTGCTTCGCGTCGGCGAGCGTCGCGGACTCGATCTCCGTCAGGTCGCCGTAGAAGTTGTGCGAATTGTACCAGTTCACGTTCGCCAGCTGCGGCATGTCGAGCCACGGCCAGCCGCCGTAGGGCTGGTTGATGACGTTGACCTTCACCTCGTTGGTGACGACGCCCTGCTGGTTCTTCAAGGCGTCCGCCGTCACGTCGAGGCGGGCCATGCGATCGCCTTCGACCCAAAGTACGCTCTCCAGCGCGTTCGAGGGCACGACCTCGTAATAGTTGGTGAAGTCGAAGCGGGTCGACCCGTTGTTGATGCCGCCATTGTCGTAGATGATCTTGTCGAACTCGCCCTTGGGCGCGTTCTCCGACCCCTGGAACATGAGATGTTCGAACAGGTGGGCGAAGCCGGTGCGGTTCCTCGGCTCGATGCGAAAACCGATGCCGTAATAGACGCCGACGGTGGCAGTCGGAACGCTCGTGTCGCGCGAGAGCACAACCTTCAAACCGTTGGGCAGCTTGTAATATTGCGTGTCGATCTTGAGACCGGGTGACGGGGCGGCGCTGGAGGGCTGCGCGGAAGCAGTTCCAGTGGTGACCGACGACAGCGCGATCGCCCCCGCTGCGACGAAGCTCATCCGCATGAAAATCCCCTCGTTGAGGCGGCTTAGTAGAAGAGCCTGCGAACGGGTCGTCAATTTATCGGCCGCTGCTGTTCTGCAAGTGGATGTCTGTATCTGCGAACGGCACGAAAGGAGGCGATTAATCGATTTTCCAATTGTTACTGACGAAGATTCATCGTTTCCGCCGTTCAGCGAGCAAGCCTAGCG
>JBKPKE010000099.1:0-11489 GCA_046730955.1 Pseudomonadota bacterium | reverse complement strand
TCTTCATGCCGCGGCGCTGATCGTCGGTGAGCGAGAACTTCGAATAGCCGCGGCTGGCGAGGCACTGATCGACCGTGGTTTGATGCAGTTCCTTGATGTCGCGGAACTGCTTTTCAGGACGCGCCCCCTCGACGATGCGACGCTGCGTGTTGGCGTACTCGACCGCCTGATCCATCGGGTTGGAAGCCGCCGATGCGCCGACGGTCACGGCATCTAACTGCTTCGAGGCGCTCACGAGTTCCTTGGCGGCGCCAGTCTGCGAAACGTCCAGGTAATAACCCTGCCGTCCGCATTGTACCGCGTCCTGCCGGTACTGGTCGAACGAAACGCCAGCCTTCCCCCAACTCTCCTGTGGAGCGGGCGCAGCAACTGCCGAAGCGGAGAATATCAAGAAAGACAAGGCAAACAGGCTACGCATCAGCCGTCTCCTTTTCAGGCTGACGGAGTTAACATCCTGACCGCTTGGCATCAAACAGGATCGATGGCCTTGCTGCGATATAGACCAAGGAAGGAATCCGCGAACTGATCCAATCGCCGCGCGGCAATGGCGTCCCGGAGGCCTTGCATAAGCCGCTGGTAGAACCAGAGATTATGCTCAGTCATGAGCATCGCCCCGAGAATCTCGCCCGAGCGAACGAGGTGGTGGACGTACGCCCGCTCGAATTTGGTACAGGTCGGGCACGGACAGCCGGGCTCCAGCGGCTCCTGATCCTCACTGAAGCGCGCATTGCGAATGTTCAGCGGACCATTTGCAGTGAACGCTTGGCCGGTGCGGCCGGACCGCGTGGGAAGAACGCAGTCGAACATGTCGATCCCTCGACGAACCGCTTCGACGATATCGTCCGGCTTGCCGACGCCCATCAGATAGCGCGGCTTGTCCTGGGGAAGTTGCACGGGGGCGTAGTCCAGGCAGGCGCACATCGCCGCGTGGCCTTCTCCCACCGCGAGGCCGCCTACCGCATAGCCATCGAACCCGACCTCGATCAGAGCATCGGCAGAGGCCAGACGCAGCTCCTCGTCCAGACCCCCTTGTTGAATTCCGAACAAGGCCGCGCGAGCAGCGTGGTCCCCGCCTCGATCGAACTCCTCCCGGGAGCGCTTCGCCCAGCGCATCGAGCGTTCCATTGCAGCCGCCGCCTCCTCCCGCGTCGCGGTGGCCGCAACGAGCTGATCGAAGGCCATGACGATGTCCGAACCGAGCAGCCGCTGGACCTCGATCGACCGTTCGGGCGATAGCATGTGTCGCGTGCCGTCGAGATGGCTGGCGAAGGAAACGCCCTCCTCGGTCACCTTCGTTAGCTCGCTGAGGCTCATGACCTGATAGCCGCCGCTGTCGGTCAGGATCGGCCGCTCCCAGCCCATGAAACGATGCAGGCCGCCCAGCCGCGCCACGCGCTCGGCGCCAGGCCGCAGCATTAGATGATAGGTGTTGCCGAGGATGATGTCGGCACCGGACGATCTGACGTCCTGCGGCTTCATTGCCTTGACCGTTGCAGCCGTCCCGACCGGCATGAAGGCCGGCGTGCGGATTTCCCCTCGCTCCATGGCGATCGAGCCGGTTCGGGCTTTTCCATCCGTGGCGACGATGCTGAAGGCGAAGCGGGTCACGAGCCGCGCTTAACGGCCTCCCGTCGTTGCGCAAGCGCGCCTATGAAGCGAGTGAGGATAGTGGCTTATCGCTGAAGCAATCTTCGCGACGAATGGGCCAGAACAATTGATGCCTTTCCCGCGGTACCCGCTCGATGATGCGTGCCCAGGTAAAGCCGTGGTCACCTCTGAGAACGCTAACCGATACGCAATCCCCGCTCTCGCGCGGCTGTCCCCGCGACGCTCCGAGCACCCGGGTCCCGTCTTCCCGCTCGAAATTGACCCGCTCGCGGCGAGCGACAAGGAAAGCGCGCTCAGGTGGGGATATCCGGGCGTTCGCATGAGCCTTGAGCGCCACACACGGATAGACTCCAGCGAGCCCAACGGTTGCGAAAATCCCCAACCACGTGACTCCACGGCGAAGCCACAGAAGGATGCTCGACCGAATGCTAAAGAGCAGGACTGCAACTGCAACGACCAAGAGGCCCCATAGAACCAGAATTCCAGCCCAATCCTGCACCGTCAGATCTTCGATGAACGCCACGACGACCAGGTGCGATAACCACAGAAAGACCGGCGCGACGAAGAGATAGGCGGCGAGACGCCGTGCTGCGTTCAGCTCAGGAGAAATGACTTCTGACGCAATGCGTGTGGCCAACAGGCGAGAATAGTCGCTCGCGAACTGATGCTGACCCGCCGCATAGGTGAAGGCACGCGGGTTGCGATCGTCCTCGATAGGTCCGGTCCAGTCATGAGAATCTATCGGATCGCCCATCGATGAGCAGTGAGGCGGATCAATTCGGCAAAAGCAAGCTCGCGTCACCATAGGAATAGAAACGGTACTGCTGCTCGACGGCGTGGGTGTAGGCCGCTTTCATGACCTCCAGCCCCATGAGCGCACTGACGAGCATGAAAAGCGTCGACTTCGGCAAATGGAAGTTGGTCACGAGCCCGTCGATTGCCTTGAAGCGATAGCCTGGAGTGATGAAGATCGCCGTGTCCCCCTCGAACGGATGGACGATTCCCCTGTCGTCCGCGGCGCTCTCAATCAGCCGGAGCGACGTCGTCCCGACAGCGATCAGCCGGCCGCCTGACACGCGAACCGCGTTCAACCGATCGGCCGTTTCAGCGTCGATGCGCCCCCATTCGGCGTGCATCCTGTGTTCGGTGGTGTCCTCGGCCTTCACCGGCAAGAAGGTGCCGGCGCCAACATGCAGGGTCAGCGTTTCGCGGGAAATCCCCCGCTCCTCGAGGGCTTCGATCAAGCGCGGCGTGAAGTGCAGCGCAGCGGTTGGGGCGGCGACCGCCCCTTTCTCCCTTGCGAACATCGTCTGATAATCGTCGCGATCCGCCTCATCGGCCGGCCGACGCGACGCGATGTAGGGAGGCAGTGGCATGCGGCCCGCTCGCTCGAGCAAGACTTCGACCGGTTGCTCGCCGTGGAAATAAAGCAGGATCGCGCCGTCCTCGCTGCGCTCCGCGGCGAAGGCCGTGACGCCACCGCCAAACTCGACAATATCCCCGAGACGCACCCGCTTGGCATTGCGGACGAAAGCCCACCATTCGCGAGGGCCCTCTCGCTTGTGCAGTGTCGCGCCTATGCTTGCTTCGCCCCGCCGCCCTTCGAGTTGGGCAGGAATGACCCGCGTGTCGTTGAATACGAGCACATCGCCGGGACGGAGCAGCGACGGAAGGTCCAGCACCGCGCGATCGGAGATCCGGTCACCCTCGACGGCCAGCAATCGCGCCGAATCCCGCGGCTTTGCGGGCCTCAGCGCGATCAGCTCGGCAGGGAGGTCGAAATTGAAAAGGTCGACGCGCATCGCGGCGCGATACTAATTCCCGATCTTCGCGTGAACGATCTTCGTCGGCTCCGCGGGCGGCTCGCCTGGGGCTATCTTGTCGACGACGTCCATGCCCTGAATCACCCGGCCGTACATCGTGTAATGATGGTCGAGCATGGGGTTCGGTCCGTAAGTGATGAAGAACTGGCTGTTCGCTGAGTCCACGCTCTGGTCGGAACGCGCAGCGCCGAGCGATCCGCGCATGAATGGAACTGAGCTGAACTCCGCTTTCACGTCAGGAAGGGTCGACCCGCCCTCGCCGGTTCCTTTCGGATCGCCGCCCTGGGCCATGAAGCCCGGGATGACGCGGTGGAACGTCAGCCCGTCATAAAAGCCGTTGCGCGCAAGGTTCCGCATGCGCTCGACATGAAGTGGTGCGATGTCGGGACGCATCAGGATGACGACCGTACCGCCGTTGCTAAGCTCGAGCGTCAGCCGGTTTTCGGGATTGTTGGCAACCTCGGCCGGAGGGTTGATGCTCGGTGCGGGAGCGGCGGCTGGCGCCGAAGCTTCCGGCGCGGGTTTGGCGGCGACAAGCACGATGGCTGCCATTGAAAGCATTACACGCGCGATCATGCGCCCTTCTCTCCTTCAAGATTTCGTTTCACGTCCGCAGCCACTGCTGGTGTGACGAATTTTTCGATGCAGCCGCCATAACGCGCAATCTCCTTAACGAGCCGTGACGCGATCGGCTGTAACGAGACGTCCGCCATCAGGAAAACCGTCTCGATATCGTCATTGAGCTGCTGGTTCATGCCGGCCATCTGGAACTCATATTCGAAGTCCGCGACCGCCCTCAGGCCTCTGATGATCATCGAGGCGCCCTGGCTTTCCGCAAAGTCCATGAGCAAAGAGTCGAACTCGACGACCGAGATATTCGATCCCAGGCCTTCGACCTCGCGGCGAACCGTGGCGAGCCGCTCGGTAATGCTGAACATAGGCTCCTTCGACGGGTTCGTCGTGACTCCGATCACCAGCCGGTCGACGAGGTGAGCGCCCCGCCGGATGATATCGATATGTCCAAGCGTGATCGGGTCGAACGTGCCCGGATAAACGCCGATGCGGTCCGCCATGCTGCCCCCAGAGTCCCCTAGTGGTTTCGTTCGATAGCAAAGCGCGCGAGCGCCCGCAGCAAATCTGCTTCAGATCCGTGGCCGTCGAGATGCTCGATGGCCTGGTTCACTAGAAGACGCGCTTGCTGCTCGGCCCGATCCGGCCCGAGGACAGATACGAAAGTCGCCTTCCCCGCTTTGGCATCCTTGCCCGTACGCTTGCCTGCGACATGAGGATCGCCCGCATGATCGATCAGATCATCGGCAATCTGAAAGGCGAGCCCGATATTGCGCGCATAGCCGCGGTATGGAGTCCGCGCTTCCGCAGGCAACCGAGCCATGATGCACGGGGCCTCGACCGCATATTCGATGAGCGCACCGGTCTTGAGCTGCTGCAGGCGTGTGATCGCTGCGAGGTCGAGCGATTGGCCCTCCGCTGCGAGGTCGATCATTTGTCCGCCGGCCATGCCGTCAGGGCCCGAAGCTTTTGCCAGTTCGAGCACCAGTTCGGACCGGACGAATGGGTCCTCATGAGTTTCCGAGTCCGCGAGGATTTCGAACGCCAGCGCGTGGAGGCTGTCGCCGGCAAGCACTGCTGCCGCCTCACCGAAAGCCTTGTGAACTGTCGGCTTGCCTCGACGGACGTCGTCGTCATCCATGCACGGCAAGTCGTCATGGATCAGCGAATAAACGTGGATGGCCTCAATTGCGGCCCCGGCACGAAGAGCTCGCTCCCGGGCGATTCCAAACAGCCGAGCGCCTGCAACGGTCAGAAGGGGACGAAGGCGCTTGCCGCCACCAACGGCCGCATGGCGCATGGCTGCAAAGAGGATGTCGCGGCCGTCGTTCCGGGAGGCAAGAAGGCCACAAAAGAGATCATCGATCTCGCTGCAGACCAGCCCGGCTTCGGAGTCGAGCTCTGCGTTCAGGCAGTCGATCGTATCAACCGGCATCGAATGGAGTGACGCCCGCCGGCTTCCCGTCCGCGCCGAATGCAATCTGCTCAATCCGGGCCTGGGCCGCCTTTAACCGCGCCTCGCAATGCTTCCGCAGGCGATCGCCCTCCTGGTACAACTCGATCGACTGATCGAGCGGAGCCTCGCCGCGTTCCAGCAAACGGACGATCTCCTCCAGTCGGGCAAGGGCCGCTTCGAAGCTCAGCTCGCCTTGCTGCTGTTCTGGCACGTCCATGATAGGGGAATGAGCCTAGAGTGGGGTGAAATCAACGGCGGAACGGGTCGCGGATGCCCGGCACGATTTCGTCCGATGCCACCTCCTCGCCGGCCTCGGCAGCGGCAAGGGCAGCCTCAGCGTCCCTGACGTGCTGCTCGCGCTCGGCGCGGAGCTGCTCGATAAGCGCTGAGCGATCGCTCTCGAAGCGCTCGTCGGTCGGCGCGGCTCCGCCGGCGGCCTTCTGGGCCTTGGCGATTGAAGCATCGAGCTCCCGCTGGCTGGTGAGGCCAAGAGTCACCGGGTCCTTCGGCGTGATGTTCGCCATGTTCCAATGCGTGCGATCGCGGATAGCAGCGATCGTCGTACGCGTGGTGCCGATTAGCTTGCCGATCTGGCCATCGCTCACTTCCGGGTGATTCTTGATAATCCAGGCGATTCCATCGGGCTTGTCCTGGCGCTTGCTGACCGGCGTGTAGCGCGGGCCTTTCGTCCGGCGGACCGGATCTGGCGCCTTGTGCATCTGCAATGCATAGCCCGAATCCTTCTGGCCCTTATCGATCTCCTCGTGGGTCAACTCACCTGCGCGCACCGGATCACGGCCCGTCAGCTTGGTCGCCGCCGTATCGTCGGCGATCGCCTGCACTTCGAGGATGTGCAGCCCGCAGAATTCGGCGATCTGCTCAAAAGTGAGCGATGTATTTTCCACCAGCCAGGCGGCGGTCGCATGGGGCATCAGGGGCTGGGCCACTCTGCTTCTCCGGTCTTCTAGAAATAAATAGGGCCGCCCCTCACGGAGCGGCCAGCGTTGGTGTGCGCTCTACGCCTCGCGCCGCTTCGGGGCAAGGTCTACGGACTACCTCCTGACTTCGAGAACGATCTTTCCAACATGCTCGCCTGCGTCCATCCTGGCATGAGCTTCCGCAGCCTGGTCCAGCGGGAAGATGCTATCGATGACAGGCCTCAGCCGACCGCCCTGAACGTAAGGCCAGACGGTCCGAAGAATCTCGTCGGCGACCATGGTCTTGAACTCGACGGATCGTGGCCGAAGCGTGGAACCAGTAAGCGTCAGCCTCCGGCGCATGAGATCGGGGATCAGGACCTCCGATCTAGCGCCGCGCTGAAATGCGATGGAGACGTGGCGGCCTTCCTCGGCCAGGCAGGCGATGTTGCGCGGCACATAGTCTCCTCCCACCATATCGAGGACAACCGATACGCCCTGACCGGCCGTCGCAGCCTTCACTTCCTCGACGAAGTCCTGCTTCCGGTAGTTGATAGCTGTCGCGGCGCCGATCTGGAGCGCCCGCGCGCACTTGTCGTCACTGCCGCACGTCACGACCACATCGATGCCGAAGAGCTGGCCGAGCGCGATGGCCATCGTACCGATACCGCTCGTCCCGCCATGCACAAGGACCGTGTCGCCCTCGGCCGCGAAACCGCGCTCGAACAGGTTCACCCAGACCGTGAACATGGTCTCGGGCATTGCAGCGGCTTCGACGAGCGAGAGCTCCTCCGGTACGGGAAGGCAGGTTCCCGCGGGAGCGACGCAAAATTCCGCATATCCGCCGCCGGCGACGAGAGCGCAGACCTGATGGCCCACGTGATCCTCGGCCCCTTCTCCTGCCTCGACCACGATACCTGCAACCTCCAGGCCCAATATGTCGGGCGCGCCCGGCGGAGGCGGATAGAGGCCCCGGCGCTGGTGAATGTCCGGTCTGTTTACACCGGCGGCAGCCACTTCGATCAGCACTTCGCCCGCACCGGGCCGAGGCACCTGGCGGTCGACGACCGCAAGCTCCTCCGCACCATCCGGCTGCGGGCCCACGATTGCTTTCATCGACGCTGGAACGCTGTTGCTCACGCGCCGCGCTTATTGACAGAGCGGGCGCTTGGGTCAAACGGTTCCGCATGGATCTCGACGACCTGTTTCCGAGCAAGCCCGGCGACCCGCTGGTCGAGCTTGGGAAGCAGGATCTCGACCCGATGTCGATCGAGGAGCTTCACGCCCGGATCGAAAGCCTGAAGGCGGAGATTGCTCGCGTAGAAGCCCATATGAGTCGGGCTCAGGCGCATCGCTCCGCGGCGGAAGACCTCTTCAAAAAATAGGCGAGCGTGTCGGCGAGGTGACTCTTTCCCGTCGATCGTTCAGCCCCCGACAATCTTTTGAGCCGATAATTGGGGATAAGCGGCTGCGCGCCCCTTGATTGAGCGTTTGCCGCGTATGACATTCGAGGAAAGAGCCCGGCCCAATTCCGGGGACCCGGGCAGGAGTAAGATCTAAATGCCCAGTTTCGCTCGCGAACTCGAACAGACCCTGCACAACGCCTTGGCGGAAGCCAGTCGGCGCCGTCACGAGTACGCGACTCTCGAACATCTTCTGATCGCCCTGATCGATGACGAGCATGCGTCCAAGGTCATGACCGCATGCGGCGTGAGCCGCGACGAGCTTCGGGCTAGCGTCAAGCATTATCTCGACAATGAGCTCGGGGCCTTGGTCGCGGACAGCGGCACCGACCCAACGCCGACAAGCGGGTTCCAGCGCGTGGTTCAGCGCGCGATCCTGCATGTTCAGTCGTCGGGCCGCGACGAAGTGACGGGCGCGAACGTGCTCGTTGCGCTCTTCTCGGAGCGGGAGAGCTACGCAGTATATTTCCTGCAACAGCAGGACATGAGCCGCCTCGATGCGGTGACCTACATCAGCCACGGCGTGGGCAAGGGCGAAACCCCGGCCGAGGCTCGCGAGGTCAGCGGGACCGAGGAAAAGAGCGGAGAGAAGGAGGGCAAGAAGGAGAGCGCTCTCAAGCAGTTTACGATCGACCTCAATGAAAAGGCCCGTGCCGGCAAGGTCGATCCGCTGATCGGCCGCAGCGCCGAGGTGGAGCGGACGGTGCAGATCCTCTGCCGCAGGTCGAAGAACAATCCGCTCTACGTGGGGGAGCCGGGCGTCGGCAAGACGGCCATAGCGGAGGGCCTGGCGCGCAAGATCATCGAAGGTGATGTTCCCGATGTCCTCAAACCGGCGACCATTTACTCTCTCGACATGGGCGCACTGCTCGCCGGGACGCGCTATCGCGGCGACTTCGAGGAGCGCCTGAAGTCCGTTGTGGGCGAACTCGAGAAGCTTCCGCACGCGATCCTATTCATCGACGAGATCCACACCGTGATCGGTGCCGGCGCGACTTCGGGCGGCGCAATGGACGCGTCCAACCTGTTGAAGCCGGCTCTTTCGTCGGGCGCGATCCGCTGCATCGGTTCGACGACCTACAAGGAGTTCCGAAATCACTTCGAGAAGGACCGGGCACTGCTCCGGCGCTTCCAGAAGATCGACGTGAACGAGCCGACAGTCGAGGACACGATCAAGATCATCGCCGGCCTGCGCTCATCTTTCGAAGGGCACCACAACGTCCGCTACACGCCGGACGCGATCAAGTCGGCAGTCGAGCTTTCGGCTCGGTACATCCATGACCGCAAGCTGCCGGACAAGGCGATCGACGTGATCGACGAGGTCGGTGCGATGCAGATGCTCGTACCGCCTTCGCGAAGGAAGAAGGTGATCACGACCAAGGAGATCGAGGCAGTGGTTGCGACCATGGCCCGTATCCCGCCGAAGTCGGTCTCGACAGACGACAAGCGCGTCCTGGAGAACCTTGAGGCCGATCTGAAGCGTGTCGTCTTCGGCCAGGACATGGCCATCGAAAAGCTCGCGAGCGCGATCAAACTGTCGCGCGCCGGCCTTCGGGATCCGGACAAGCCCATCGGCAATTATCTGTTTTCGGGTCCCACGGGCGTGGGCAAGACCGAGGTCGCCCGCCAGCTCGCCTCCGTCCTCGGCGTTCCGCTCCAGCGATTCGACATGTCTGAGTATATGGAGAGGCACTCGGTGAGCCGCCTCATCGGCGCTCCTCCGGGCTATGTCGGCTACGACCAGGGCGGCCTGCTGACCGATGCGGTCGACCAGCATCCGCATTGCGTGCTTCTGCTCGATGAGATCGAGAAAGCGCATCCGGACCTGTTCAACATCCTCCTGCAGGTGATGGACAATGGCAAGCTCACCGACCACCACGGCAAGACGGTCGATTTCAGGAACACCATCCTGATCATGACCACCAACGCCGGCGCGGCCGACATGGCACGTGAGAGCATCGGCTTCGGCGCAGCGACCCGCGAGGATGCGCAGGAAGACGCCGTCAAGAAGATGTTCACGCCGGAGTTCCGCAACCGCTTGGATGCGATCGTGCCGTTCGCGTATCTGCCGCCGGCCGTCGTCGCACGCGTCGTCGACAAGTTCATCCTGCAGCTCGAGCTGCAGCTTGCCGACCGGAACGTCCATATCGAATTGGACGACGAGGCGCGTCAATGGCTCACCGACCGCGGCTACGACAGGCTCTACGGCGCTCGTCCGATGGCCCGGCTGGTGCAGGAGAAGATCAAACAGCCGCTTGCCGAAGAGCTGCTGTTTGGCAAGCTGGTCAACGGCGGGGAGGTCAAGGTGCGGATCAAGGAAAACGCCCCGACCTTCGAGATCATGCCGGCACCGCCCAAGGCTACCAAGGCGAAAGGCGCAAAGGCAAAGGTGAAGGCAACCGTGAAGCCGAAAGCCGGCGACGAAGCTCCCGCTACCGAGTAACCTTCGTCGAACGCCGCTTGCGACGAACGGCTGAAAGTTGAATGTGCTCCTCTCCAGCCCGGAGGGGAGCACTTTTCATATGTCGATTGCCCGTTCGTTCGCGCCTCTGGCGCTGATGCTTTGCGCAACTAACCTGAGCTCACCAGTGATGGCCGCGCCAGCCACGGCGCCCAGCCGGTATCTGACGGGATCAGACCTCTTCAATCTCGAGGTTGCGACCGATCCCCAGATCAGCCCTGATGGAAAAACGATCGCCTACGTTCGCAGCTCCAACGACATCATGACGGACAATGCCAGGCGGACGATCTGGCTGATCGACGTTGCGTCGGGGCAGCAGCGTCCCCTTCTTGCCCGCTCCGGGTCCTATTCCTCGCCGCGCTGGTCGCCCGACGGGACGCGCCTGGCCTATGTCGGCGCGGACGGCGGAAGCCCGCAACTCTATGTTCGCTGGATGGCCAGTGGCGAAAGCGCCCGAATCACTGGCCTGCCCGACAGCCCGGACAGCATCGCCTGGTCTCCGGATGGTCGGCGCATCGCATATTCGATGTTCGTTCCCGACGACGGCCCGAAACTCGGATCCGCGCCCTCTAAGCCTGAAGGCGCGAAATGGGCAGAACCGCTGCAAGTCATCGATGCCGTGACCTATCGCGCCGACGGCGCCGGCTATTTCAAACCGGGCTACCAGCAGATCTTCTGGGTTCCCGCTGACGGAGGAGCGCCGACGCAGCTGACGTTCGGGCCGACGAATGCAGGCTCCCTGGTCTCCTGGACTCCTGACAGCCGATCGGTCCTCTTCAGCGCCAATATTGGGAAAAACTGGGAACGCGAGCCAAGCGAGTCCGAAATCTATCGACTAAGCATCGATGGCGGGACCCCGGTTGCTTTGACCACGCGCAAGGGCCCCGACGGCTCTCCTGCAGTGTCGCCGAACGGACGGCAAATCGCCTATGTCGGGTACGATGAGGTCGGAAAATCCTACGACGATCCGAAGCTGTACGTCATGAATATCGATGGGTCGGGCAGCCGGCTCCTTACCGGCGGCCTTGACCGCCCCGTTTCCAACCCAGTGTGGTCGGCGGACGGCGGGTCCGTCTACATTCTTTATGACGAGCACGGGAGCAACCGCGTCGCGCGCGTCGGCCTTAACGGGTCCGTCCGCGATGTAGCCGCGGGGCTTACCGGAAGCGGACTTGACCGGCCGTATAGTGG
>JBKPKE010000098.1:0-8106 GCA_046730955.1 Pseudomonadota bacterium | reverse complement strand
GAATGCGCACACGCCCGTCGCCAAGATCGGGCCAATCGATGCGGTAGAAGGAGCGGCCCTCCGCATCGAGCGGCGAAGCCCAGTCGATGTCGCCCGACAGCTGATGCGGCGGCGGTGGGGTATCGTCGATGCGCTTGGCCGCCGCGGGAGTGGCGAACGGGCCCTCATTTCCCCAAATGTCGATTGCCTGGACGCTGGCGGTGACCCTCGCCTCATGATCGCTGCCGAACGCTCGATGGATGGGCCCTACGCGAACCAGGACCCGCTCGTCGGTAAGCTCGGCCGAGGCGGTGAGCCCGGGTGGGACCGAAAGCATGTCGAGCGACGGCCATTTGACGATAATGCGATCCGCGGTTGCACCGGCAACATGTTCGAAGCGGTCCCAGGTCGACGGGTTCGCCGCGTCGGCCGCCTCGACCGCACCCTGGCGGAGGCTGATCCCGAACCGGTCGAGATCGGGGGCGAGAAGCGCATTGGCCTCCGTCCAATCGAAGGCGATCAGGATGTTGTCCCAGGCAGGAGCGTCGCCTTCGAGCGAGGCTTCGAGCCGGGCAGGGGCGGGCGGGGCGATGAGATCCCTGACCTCGGCGGTGACCGTGGCCTCGTCCGTCAGCCGGCCCCAAAGGTCCATCCCCGTGAGATGCCAGCTATAGGTACCGTAGGCGGGCGCTGTCAGGTCTTCGAGCCGGCGGCGCGGGTCGCCGGGCTCCCGGGCCGTCGGATGATGCGGCATGAGGAGCTTCGATTCTTCCTCGCGCTCGTGAACCAGGATCTTGCCATCATCGCCCTCGCGGGAAAGCGCATAGAAGACCCGCGCGGCGTCGGGATTATCGAACAGCGACGCGCTTTCCGCTTGCCAGTCGAGTTGGACATAGGCCTGCACCGGCAAGCGCGAGACATCGGGGACCAGCTGGGCTTTGAAATCCTGGGGGCCCTGGGGCGGAGCCGCCGGCTCCTCCCGGATGGCGGTGGCGAGCGAGATGCAGGATTGAAGGCGGCCCGGTTCCTTCAGGATTCGCTTTGGAAACAGCAGCCCGTCGATCGCGCCTTGCGGATATTGGGCCTCGACCAGATAATCGAAGCAATCGGCGGGATGCATCGTGTCGGTCGCCATCAGGCCGAGGACGCGCGCCATCCGGGGATCGGCCGATGACCCATAGACGAAGTCGAAGGGATAGGTCGTCGTGCTGATCGCATCCCCGCCGCCGTCCATCGCTTCGAGGACCTGCTCGACCGCAACGTCTGCCTGAGGGACGCCTTGATCCACTTCCCCTTTGAGGAACGTCCGCATGGCTTCATCGAGGCTCTCGAAGGCGGCGTCCGCCGTGATGAAGCGCCGCTCGGCATCGCTCAGCAGCGAGGATGCGGTGACGGGCGAGACCGGATCGTCCCACGGCACCTGCGCGAAAGGCGCCGAGGTACGAATGCCGGCCTCGAGGCGCTTGCGGGCAACGTCCACCCCCGGCGTCCCGGTCCAGGCGGGATAGATCTCCGGCGCATCGGTCAGCGGGAGGAAGAGCCGGTCGATATCCTCCCACCCCGGGGCAGCGGCATATTGCCGGACCGAAATCCACTCGATGTCGAGAATGGATGCGTCGTGTCCGGTAATTTCGACATGGTCGATGAGGCCCGCCGAAAGCAGCAGGGTTTCAGCGACGAGCGGATTGGCGGGAATGCCGGGACCCGGCAGCCTCCCTTCAAGACGGAGGCGGTCGCGAACGTTCCGGTCGAGCGCATCGAGCGCATCAACCGCGTCGAGCGGGCGGGCGCCGCGCCGGGCTTCGGTGCCTGAGAGCAGGCGCGTTCCCATCGATGACGGCGCAACGACATCCTCGAAGGCGCTCGGGAACCAGGGCCCGGATCTGGGACCGACCCCGCTGCGGTCGAGGAAGCGGTACTGCGTGCGCGCGTCATAATAAGCGGTCGCGAGCACATGGCCGGTGAACTTGCGCCGCATGACGGTGAGGCGCACGAACGCTGCCGGGTTCGAGAGGTTGGGCCCTGGCGGAAAGACCGGTCCTGCCCCTTCCGGGCCGAAGTCCAGGGTGAGCGGGGCACCGCCGACGCGCAGCCTGCCGCCGTCGAACGCGAATGCTCCCGCATGGGCGAGCTTCAGCCCGCTCGGAAAGCGCTGCGAAGACCCCGTTCCGAGATCGTTGAGCGAGCAATTCTGGCGGTGGATCAGCGGGTCGGCCGGGTTCCAGTCGAGGCTCGCGTAGCTTGCATGACGGCGGAGCAGGAACCCGCTGCGCGGGAACCCGAGCCGGCGGGCGAAGAACCAGCGAAGATGCCGGCCATCCGGGACCTGGGCATCCCCCGACGTGCCGCGGCCGATCAATTGCAGGAGATTGGGGTCGATCCAGCTCATGGCGCGGCCTCCTGCTCGAGGAACGGGGGCCTTGCCGGGAGGGCAACAATAATGCCTGCCTCCTCAAGCGTGCTGGTTCCGCCCGGGCCCGGAACAGGGTCGCCGATCGTCAAGCGAAGCTCGCTTCCAGCGATCGGGCCCTTTGGGAGCACGAGGACGCGGGTTCCCGTTTCATTGCTTAGAGTGGCGATGTCGATGGCGCTCGCAAACCCGTCCTCGAGCGACAGCGTGGCGTTGGCCGCGACCAGTGCCTCGGGACCATCGAGGAGCAAGGCGGTGAGCGTGACATCCTGTGGGTTCGGGCCGTTCGGGCGCCAGATGCGGACAAGCTCCGGGCGCTCGGCCGGAGGACGGGACAAGAGATGAAGCTGCTCGGTGATCGCGGTCTCAAGCAGCTGGGCGCCGGTCGTCCGCCCGGTGAATGAGCCAAGCGCGCTGAGGTCTGGCGCAGCCTCGCAAAGCTCGTCGACGACGTTGGCCCGATAGGCCTCGGCATGCTCGGCAAGCGAGCGCCATGCGGACGTCCGGAAGCGGAAGCGGTAGGCCACCGGATGGCTCGTCCAATCGGTCACGGTCGAGGGATCGGCGATCGTATCGGGGAGGAGGACGAGCGACCCGTCATACCAACGTCCGGTCGCCAGCAGCGATGCGAAGTGCGCGGTTCCAGTGACGAACAGGTCGGCAATGTCGGGAGCGCAGGGGACCTGAAGAAGCCGGTCGCGAAGCGCCGCCTGGAACTCGGGCATTTCGCCCGCATGATCGCGAAGGATGGCCAGCTGGTCGAAGAGATCCTCGCCGAATTCGTCCACCAGGCGAAGCACGAGCTTACAGCCGAACTTGGCATAGACGCTTTCCGTCCTGGCATCGCGGAACTCGAGCCGGAACGGGCGCTCCGGATAGACGCCGAGCTGCTGGTGAGCGGGCGTCGTTCGAACGTCCCAATCGGCGGCCGCGACGGCGCCCTCGGGACCGCGCAGATCGAGCGGCGGCTGGTTCAGTGGAACGGTGGAGAAAGAGAAGCTCTGCTTGAGGGGCGAAGGGTCAGGCGCCTCCGCGCCCTCGCTGACGCGGGCCCAATTGGCTTCGACCTCCAGCGTGTAGCGCGTTCCGGGCTCAAGCAGCAGCGCATCGGACATCGCCGCATCGCCGTCCAGAAGGCTCGACCAGAACTGGCTGAAGGCGGCGGCATTCTCGAGCGCATTGAGGTGGCTGGAAACGTCGTCGCGATAGATAAGGCAGACCTTTGCAAGGTAAGCGGGCGCAAGGCTCACTGAATTGGGGTAAGCGGCCGCGATTTCGATCTCGTCGATCGGCCCCCCGCAATGGTAGCGGACGCGCTCATATTTGCGGGCCGCCCAGCCGAGATGCTCGCCGTTGCCAAGCTCTTCGACGAGCTCGCCCCGCCAATAGCTGCGAAGGACGACGCTCCCGCCCGCCAGCCGGAGAATCTCGACGCTTGCCGAAGCGGCGATCGCAAATTCGAGCCGAAGCTGAGGGGCTGCGTCCGTTTCGCCCTCAAGCGGCACGCCTCGCGCGGCCGCGAGCTGGATTGCCCGCACGAACCCGGCATCGGCGATCGAAGGCTGGGCGACTACGGCCGGGACCGCGGTGGCCCCGAAGAAACGAAGCACGCTTTCGGCGCCCTCGGGCTGGCCCTGGGGCACGACCCGGAGCGGGCGGGGATCGCTGGTCCGCACTGTTCTGGGAGTGAGGATCGGCCCGAGTTCCTCGGCCTCGAAATCATAGCAGATCGCTCCAGGCTCGCTGAGCGGCGGGCACGGGTCCCAATTGCCGGTCGACCATTCGACATAGTCGGCCGAGGCCGCGAAGAAGCGCTCGCTGCCGCCATCATAAGTGAACAGCTCGAGGACCTTGCGCGAGGGCTGGCCGCCGCCGGCCGGCATCGGCTCCTGCCGCCAGCGCGCGGGGATCTGCCCGCCGATTTCTTCGAGCGCTCCCCCGGCACCATGGCGGAACAGGCGGATCGATGACAGCTCGACCGCATAGCCTTCTTCACCGCTCGTCGTGTTCCAGCAGGAGAGATCGGCGCCGTCGGGCTGGAAGCCTCCGGCCAGGGCCGCGGCATTGCGCATCGTGTAGGCGAAGGTCAGCGAGAGCACCGGGTCGACCGGCACGTCGCCAAGCTCGCCCGAGGCCGGGAAGGGGATCGCTTCGTTGCGATCGCGGCGGATGAGCGAAAGCCCTTCGACCGCGCTCACCAAAGGCGCGGTATCGCCGTCCTCGCCCTGGCTGACGTTGACGGAGACCTTGAGGTTGGGAATCGGCCAGGGAAGGTCGAGGGTCACCTTGATCTCGCCTTCGAGCCGGTCCGGCTGCGGCCGGACCCAGAGGAAGGCGGCCGTGACGTTCAATTCAAAGCCGATGCCCCAGGCCTTGGCGACGACACCGCCCGTCAGGAACGCACGGACGAAGAAGAGCGAGGGCTCATTGCCGGTGAACGCGAGGTCCGCGCCCGCTCGCATGATGAAGTAGAGCTTGAAATGCCCGCCCTTCTTGCCGCCCTCGTAATCGAAGCGGATCCCAAGCGCGATCGCGAAGCCGGGAACGTCGATGCCGGTATTGGAGAGATTGGTGATCGTTGCGGTGTCGAGCATGACGTAGCCGCCGATCTCGAAACGATCGAGGAACTTCGCCCGAATGTGCTTCTCGGGCGGCCAATGCTCGCCGAAATAGAGGTGGAAGCCCTGCTGGTTGACCTGGAGCTCTGCCGGGACCTTGAGCGAGAAGACCTTGCCCGAGGAGGCGGGGACGCTTTTCTCGGCGCGGAAGCCTATGGTCAACTCCTGGCGGAGCCAGTCCATCATCGCGACGATGAGGAAGGCCGCCGAGCTCGTATCGTCGACCTTGGGCGCGGCGCTGAAAGTGTTGATGGCGCCGTGAAGCGCGAACACCGGGCCGGGCTTCAGGAAGAGAACGCCGCCCTTGACGTTCCACGGGCGGCCGCGATCGGCGGTCGCCCCGAGAACCAGCCCGAAGCCGAAGCCCCATTCGTCGGGCGCGCCTTCCCATTTGGCGATATCGTGGACGACGTTCGGCGGCTGCTGGTTCATCAGCCAGTCGGCGGGGCCCGCCGAACCCAGTGCCGGCCGCGCATTGTCGCCGGCGATCCCGGACACGCCGTAAATGCTGGTGCAGGGCCAGAACGGGAGCGGAAGTCCGCCGGCATGCTCGAACTTCAGCGCATAAATCTTGGATTCGACCTCACCGCCATCGGGCCGTTGGAGGGTCTGCTTGCGCATCCCGAACGACAATTGCATCAGCCAGTTCTCGGGCTTGTCGGGATGCGCGGTCGCATCGGCCTTGGTCGCGACGATGAGCGCCGTTCCGGTAACCGTCGAAGATTCGCCAGCGGCGTCAAGCACTCCGCGGGCATGGATTGCGCCGGGGATCGTGAAGGTGAAGCCGGCCCCTTTCAGCTCGACATGGTCGGGATCGCCACTGGCGAGGAAATAGATGCGGACGACCCCCGGAGTCACCGAAATGGCGGTGTCGCTGAGCGTGCCCTGGAAACGAAGCCCAAGATCGAACCAGACGCCGTCTTCCCAGCGGCCAGCGCCGAGTTCGATCACCGTGATGGTCGAGGCGATCACCGGCGTTTCTTCGCCGACTTCGAAGGAAATCCCGGCTTCCTCATCGAAGTCGGCGCTGACGCGTTGGCGATCGCCAAGCTCGCCTTGGGTGAAGTCGTCGAAATTGCGGATCCACGAGATGGTGAAGCCACGCGCAAGAAGCCCCATCGGATGCTCGGGGTCGGTATGGATGCGCGGAAGGCCGACGATCCCCAGTTCGATGTCGAGCGCGAGCTTCAGCTGCAGGTCGAGCACAAAATCGTAGATGATGAGCTCGCGCCCGCCGAAGGGCACGTAGCGCTGACGGATACGAAGCGCATCGAGGGTCACCGACTGGACGTCGGTGAAACCCAGCAGGACCGGGATGATGAGCGCGAAGATGCCGACGGGCGCACCAGCCGCGAACGCGGTCAGAAGGCCAAACAGAAGGAGCCCGTCGGCAGCGAGCTTCTTTAAGGTGAAAAGTCCGGCGTCCTTCGTTCCTGGCGTTCGAAGCACGAACTCGACCAGCGATCCGCCCTCGGGATGAAAGCGAAGGTTGAAGCCGATGAGGAGATTACCGCCCGGTCCCAGCGAGCCGACGTTGGGATCATTCCATAAACGGTCGGCATAGAGGGTGACCTCCCCGCCGAAGCGGATCGGGTTGTTGCGCTCGAGCTCGATGTCGATCGACAAGGTGTCGAGGGGACCGGAAAGATTGTCGAGGGTGAACCGGAGCGAGCCGCTCAAACCTTCGCTGCCGATCAGCCAGTGGGAGAATTCAAGCGTCATCCCCTCTTCAAGGGGCTCATTCGGATCGAGCTTGGAAGGGGCCGTGGGAAAGACGGAATCGAGGCCGAACACGACGAACTTCTCGACCGTCACGCCCCGCCAGGTCTCGTCATAGCCAGGCCGGGCGAGGACCTCCGGGAAACCCATCACGGTCGAGAGGTCGGCCCGGATCTTCTGGGCGAGGAACCCGACTCGGGTGTCCTTGATGAGGAAGGGTGGGGCGTCGAGGATCTGGTCCTCGTCGATCTCGATCGCCCAGCCGCGCTCGGTATCGAACGTCAGGGTGGCCGAGACGAGGGTGATTTCCACTCGGCCGCCTTCGGGATCGGGAGTGATCCGCACCGGATGGCCGTCGGCGTCCGTCTCGACCTTTCCTTTCTGGACGGTGTCGGGAAGCCGCAGGCTCATCGAGAGATCGTGAATGGTGAGGCGGAAGCTGAACGGCGGCGCGTCCGAGCGAAGGAACGTCTGCAGCGGCCCGGTCGCACCATGCGGGTCTTCAACGTCCGCATGGTCGAGCGCCTCGTCGGCCAGGGCCTGAAGCAAGGATGTGCGCGGCGTGCTAAGCTCGAAGCGAAACTCGCTGGTCCCGCCGCTTTCATGGCCCATGGAGAAGCCGAAGCCGCCCTCGTCGCCTGTGTCGAAGGCAGTCGCGAGAATGGCGGTGCCCATTACGGTTCGATGGCTGTCGTTCCAGGTCTCATGCCATTTGCGCACACCAATCCGGTTGGCGGCGGCGGTGATCGCGGGTTCAATAAAGCTCGTCAGCGGAAACTTCGCGAGGGCCGAAGTCCCGAGAATCGTCGATAGTGGGATGAAATAGTCAACCACAGGCCTTCGCCCCCGGACTGATCCCGGTGCGCTCGTACGGCATTGCGCGGTTTGATGCCATCATTGTTGATATAGGTTAGACGATTTCCTGCGAGACGGGACCGGCTACGGCCGTTTCAATTCGGCCCTGGCGACCGGGCACGGCACTTTCTTCGGACCAGCGCAGGCGGCGCCTCGAGGGTCGCCTGGCATGGCGCCCCGCATCCCGCAACCCGTCGGTCCTCGGCCCGTGTTGCCCGCGTCTGCGGGCTGCCCGCTCCGGCCTCGGCCTCGAGGGTTGCCCTCGCCCGCGGGGCTCGGTGCGGGGAGGCGGGGCGCCATGCCCTTGCGGCTCCCGGCGCCGGCCGTTCGGCGCGATCGAAGGAGACGGGACATGCATTCCAACCTCGCAGCGCAGCTTGCACAGCTCGAGCTCGGCCACCTCGACATCGCTCGTGACGAGACTGCAGCGGAGCTTCCCGACAGCGAAGCGGTCGAGCAGACCCTTGTCGCCGTCTGGTCGGACCTCCTCGCGCTCTTCCCCGAGACCGCGCTCGAGGACGATGC
>JBKPKE010000097.1:0-28361 GCA_046730955.1 Pseudomonadota bacterium | reverse complement strand
GTCCAGAACCTGCAGCTTTATTCCCAGGGCGACGCCGTGAAACTCCGTCCGGTCCGCGTGGAGGGAATGTTCGACGGCGGGCCGAGCGGTCCGGTGCTATCCGATCACAACGGCTTCCGTGTCCTCTATGAGCTCAGTTGGCCCCTGTCCGCGAGCACTCCGCAGCCCGTGTGCCCGTACACGCCGAACAGCGCCATTTCTTCCTGAACTTGCCGATCGGAAGGGAAGTCAGTGCGGCAGTGAGTCCTTGTAGATCTTGCCGTCCTTCATGATGATCAGGAAGTTCTTCGCCGGGTCGGCGATCAGGTTGATATCCTGCAACGGATCACCGTCGACTAGCAGCAGGTCCGCGTAGGCGCCTTCTTCGACCACCCCGAGCGCGCCGGGATAAGGATTGCGCGGTCCCGACATGCGCAGCAGCTCGGCATTGGTCGACGTCGCCATGATCAGCGCTTCGGCCGGCGTGTACCAGCGCGTGAGCGACGCCAGGATCGCGCCTTGCTGCGTCGCCAGCGCGCGCGAGAACAGGACGTCCGTCCCCCACGCGGTTTTGATCCTGTACTTTCGGGCGAGCCGGTAAGCGCGGTCGATTCCCGGCCAGACCTCTTCGGCCTTCTCACGCTGCACCGAACCCACCGGAAGGCCGGTCCGCATTTCCTCGGGAAGCGGCTGCATGCTCAGCCAGATGCCCTTGGCAGCGATCAGCTTTGCATCGTCCTCGTTCATCAGGAACCCGTGCTCGATGCACTTCACCCCTGCCGCGATCGAAAGGCGGATTGCCGTGGATGTGAAGGCGTGAACGGTGACGTAAGTATTCCAGTTTCGCGCCGCCTCGACCGCAGCCTGGAGTTCGGGCTCGGTGAACGTCACCACATCGATCGGACTGAACGGCGACGAAACCCCGCCGCCTGCGGTCAGCTTGATCTGTGACGCGCCCTGCATCAGCTGCTCGCGGACACGGACGCGCACTTCGTCGGGGCTGTCCGCGACCGCGAACCCGCCGATCTGCTCGCCGCGCGTCAGCGGCCCGCCGATCTGGCGCGGCAGGTCCCCGATCGTCCGGAAATCCCCGTGTCCGCTGGTGACCGTGATCATCGCCCCGGATGGATAGATTCGCGGACCTGTGGCGTAGCCCTCGTCGATCGCGCGTTTGAGGCCGAACACCGGCCCCCCGACATCGCGAACCGTGGTGAAGCCGCGCAGCAGCGTGTCCTTGGCCTCGTCAGCCGCGACAAGGTTGCTGTAGCCGACGTCGCCCGTCAGCGTCTCCGCCGGCGGCAGAGCGATCAGCATCGTATGCCAGTGCGCGTCGATCAGGCCCGGCATCAGCGTTCGTCCGCCGCCGTCGATCACCCGGGTGCCTGGATCGGGGGCAATCGCGCCCGCGGAGATTCGCTCGATCCTGTTGCCCCTCACGAGGACATTCGAAGGAGGCGAAAGCGTTGCGCTCTTCCCGTCGAAAATGCGCACGTTCTGAAAGAGCGTGGCGTTTGCCGCCTGCGGCACGTCCTGCGCCAAGGCAAGGGGTCCCACGGCCGTGGAAAGGAGCAGGAGCATGATGGCCATGGCCAATCTAAGAGTGGATTTCATCCCTCGCACCTCGCAGTTTTTAAGGCGACGACTGCCTCGCAACGAACAGCGGCAGGGCAATTTCGAGGCTGCAATCAGAGAGAATGGAGGGGCCGCCGGACATCCGGGAAACACCGGAGGAAGGGGATTGCGAACATTCGGTCCGTCGCCTTTCCCTTCCCGTCCACGCCTGCCGCGCTAATAGCGACAGCATGGACAAGCCTGTCGCCCATCCCACACCACCCGTCGCCGAACCACGCCCCTACAGCTACGAGCGTCATGGGGTCACGATCGAGGATCCGTATCACTGGATTCGCGACCAGGGGTATCCGCAGGTCAGCGACAAGGACGTGCTTGCCTATCTGACCGCAGAGAACGGCTATTTTGAACGGTGGAGCGGCGAGCATCGCAAGCTCCTCGACACTTTGTTCGAGGAGCTGAAAGGCAGGATAAAGGAAGACGAGTCCTCCGTTCCGCTCCGCGACGGCGACTGGCTTTATTGGTGGGCCTTCAAGCCGGGCGCGCAATATCGCACCTGGTATCGTCGCAGGTACGCTGGCGGTGGTGACGACGAAGTCATTTTCGACGAGCCTGCCGAAGCCGAGGGCAAGGAATATTTCCGCCTGGGCGCGCTGGACGTGAGCCCCGACGGCAAGCTTGCAGCGATCTATGTGGACGATAGCGGCGCGGAGCGCTTCACGCTGCGCATTCGCGATCTTGCGACCGGCGAAGACCTGGAGACAGTCACCGACGTCGCGATCGGCCAGCCAGTCTGGACGAGCGGCTCCGACGGGATCGTCTTCAATGAGGTCAACGAGAATTGGCGCAGCTATCGCGCGCGCTACCACCGTCTGGGCACGCCGGGCGACCAGGACGTCACCCTCTATGAGGAGACCGAAGAGCTCGGCTTCACGGTCGGCATCGGCAAGTCGCAGGACAGGAGGCTGATCTTCATCGCCACGGGCGACAATGCGACGAGCGAAGTGCGTTTCGTTTCAGCGGACGATCCGACGCAACCGCTGACTTTAGTCTCCCCGCGCAAGGAGAAGCGCCAATATGAAGTAGACGCTGCGCACGGGAAGCTGTGGATCCTCACCAACGACGACCATGTGAACTTCCGCCTCGCGGAGGCTGATCCCGCGACCCCGGCCGATTGGCGGACCGTCATTGCGGGTTCCGACCGCGTCTATTTGCGGCACGTCACTTCTTATCGCGACCATCTCGCGATCCAGCAGCGCATCGACGGCCTCGATCAGCTGATCCTACGCACCTACGACGGCGCGGAGGTTCGCATCCCCTTCAAAGAGGCGAGCTACAGCACCGCCTTCCTCGGCAATCCGGAGTTCGCGCCCGAAGCCTATCGCCTCGCTTATTCGTCACTTGTCACGCCCGCGACCATTTACGACTATCATCCGCAGGACGATCGGCTCGAAGTCCTGAAGGTGCAGGAGATCCCCTCGGGCTACGACGCGTCGAAATATGAGACCGAGCGGCTGATGGTCGCGGCGCGCGACGGAGTGAAGGTTCCTGTCTCGATCGTGTATCCCAAGGGCTTCAAAAAGGACGGAAGCGGCAAGCTCTTTCTCTATTCCTACGGAGCCTATGGATATGCGGTCCCGCCGGCGTTCAACACAAACCGCATCAGCCTGTTAGACCGAGGCTGGGCCTATGCCATCGCCCACATCCGTGGCGGCGACGATCTCGGCTACCAATGGTTCCTCGACGGCAAGCTCGAAAAGAGGACCAACACGTTCAATGATTTCGTGGACGTGGCGAAGGGCCTTGTCGCCGAAGGATTCACCGCGAAAGGCAGGATCGCGATCAACGGCGGCTCCGCCGGTGGCGAGCTGATGGGAGCGGTCGTGAATTCCGATCCTGATCTATGGGGCGCGGTGGTCGCAGACGTGCCCTTCGTCGATGTGCTCAACACCATGCTGGACGACACGCTTCCGCTCACGCCGGGCGAATGGCCGGAATGGGGCAATCCGATCACGGACGAAGCGGCGTTCCACCTCATCCGCAGCTACAGTCCCTACGACAATGTGAAGGCGCAAGATCACCCGCCGATGCTCATTACCGGTGGGCTCAACGACCCGCGCGTAACCTATTGGGAACCGGCGAAGTGGGCCGCGAGGCTTCGAGTAACGAAGACGAATGACAATCTCCTGCTGTTGAAGATCAACATGGGCGCGGGTCACGGTGGCAAGTCGGGACGTTGGGAACGCTTGCACGAGGTCGCCGAAACCTATGGCTTCGTGCTGACTCAGGTCGAATAGAATCCTCCTCTGAGCGAAAGCTCAGGGGACCACGCGGAGCGTGGTGGAGGGGCATGCTGAAAAGTACGAGAAGCAACGTCAAACGGGCACGATCCCTCCGGAGGGGGATGAGCCTTCCAGAAGTGATCCTGTGGCAGCAGCTACGGAAGCGGCCGAACGGCAAGATCCGGCGCCAACATCCGGCCGGACCCTACGTCCTAGACTTCTATTGCGATGCGGCTCGGCTCTGCATCGAAATGGATGGCGCGGCCCACGATTTCGGTGTCGCACCAGCGTCCGACGCGCGTCGCGACTCTTGGCTGGCGAATGCCGGAATTCGAACGTTGCGTATTCCGGCGGCGGATGTGCTGAGGAATCTCGAAGGTGCGTTGCAGCTCATCCTTCTCGAATGTCGTATCAAACCCCTCCACCATTCGGCTTCGCCGAACGGTTCCCCTCCCCTTCAGGGAGGATCATCGTGAATCGCCCAACATTCGAACTGGCCTTTACCGCGCTTCCCGAGCACATCGACGAGCTCGGCCACGTCAACAATGCGGTCTGGGTACAGTGGATCCAGCACATCGCCGTTGCGCATTGGCACTCCGTCGCCGACGCGGCACATGACGAAGCCTATTTCTGGGTCGTCACCCGCCACGAGATCGACTACCTCCGCGCCGCCTTCGAGGGCGATCGCGTGGTCGGCACGACGTGGGTCGGCGATGCGCCGAAAGGAGCGCGCTTCGATCGCCACGTCGAGTTCACCGGCAATGACGGACGTGTCTGCGTCCGGGCGAAGACGAGCTGGGCGATTATCGACCGTGCGTCCGGCCGTCCGATCCGCGTACCGCCGGAAGTCATTGCTCCATTCATGGAATCGCGCCCCTCGTAACGCGACGTCTTGCCGGAAATTATCGCCGTGTGCCTTCCGCTGAGGGCAATCCGCACTTCCATCAGGCGTGCATCCGCTGCTTATGTCCTTCGTTGACGACAGTGAGTCGCGAGTGACGGGATGGCCAAGCGCAACGACATTGCGCCGTATGAACGGCCCGAGGCGCGCCGATGGACGCGCGCCACGGACTATGTGCCGGACGCCCAGGCTCATGTGGGCAACATCCACTGGCCGAAACCCGGCGCTCTCCCCATGCTCCCGGCCGCTGCAGAACCAGCCATTCGCCGCCGGCGGAGCGGAATGATCATGCCGGTCGCTGCGGTCGTTATCGCTGCACTGACGGCCTTATGGGGCAGCGGCGTATTGGGAGGCCGGCAGGAGCAAAGATCGGCTCTCGCGACGACCAGCCGGGGCCTCGTCTTCGGCCTGTGCAGCGCAGGCGGCGTTCGAAACTGTGTGCAGAGCGGGGACAGCTTTTATCTCGGCGGCAAGACGGTTCGCATTGCAAGCATCGAAGCGCCTCAGCTTTACGGAGCGACCTGCGCCAGGGAAGCGGACCTGGGCCGGGCATCGGCCTTGAAGCTCCAGCAAATCCTGAATTCCGGCGAACTCGAGATGACGAAGACGAGCCAGGATCTCGACCGCTACGGGCTCCTGCTTCGGAACGTCTCCGTCAACGGGAAGAGCGTCGCGCAAGAGATGGTCGCTGCACGGCTTGCCCGCGAGATTGGGGACACGACCCGTATCTGGTGCTGACCCGGCTTATTCGTCGTCGCCCGGCGGCATGACGCAGCGCGAAGCCGACGTGTCGCACACGAAGCCGGCAGAGCACATGTTGCTCGTCGTGCACTGGCGATGGCAGGTGCCTTCGACGCCCGCGCAAGTGTAACCGGAGGCCGCGCAATTCTCTTCGCCCGCGCCATCCGTCCGCCGCGACAGCGTGTCGCTGACGCATTGGGCGCGAACGAGGCTACCTCCGGCCTTCGTGATCTCGTCCAGCTGGCTTCGCGTATTTTGCAGATCGCCAAGGGTCAGCGCCATTTGCTGCTTGAGTTCGCGGTTCTTTGCCTGAAGCTTGGAGATCAGGGCACGAGCACGTTCCGGATCATTCGCCGGATCGAACGTGATCGGCTGCGACTGCTGCGGCTGCACCTTCTGGATCTGCGGCGTTATCGGCTTGATCCTGACCGGGACGACTTGAGCAATTGCCGGAACGGCGACGGCCACAGCGGCCGCGACAAGAACCATGAGCCTGTTCATGCGTCTCTCCCCCTGCTGTAAGCGCATGGCTATGCGAATTGCGGTCGCGTAGCCAGCGCAATGCGAAAGTGCGGGCGATGTCGAGATTGAAACGGAAGCGTTACGAAAAGCTTTTCGAGCCGATGCAGGAAGATCTTGTCGCCATGGCCCGCTGGGTGGCGGTCACAGGGCAGCGTCTCGTCGTGCTTTTCGAAGGCCGCGACACGGCGGGCAAAGGCGGTGTGATCGGCGCCATTGCGGACCAGCTCAACCCCCGGCAATGCCACACGGTCGCGCTTCCGAAGCCGACCGATCAAGAGCGAGGCCAGTGGTATTTCCAGCGCTACGCGGCGCATCTGCCCGGTGCGGGCGAGATCGCATTGTTGGATCGCAGCTGGTATAATCGCGCTGGCGTAGAGAAGGTCATGGGCTTCGCCACCGAGGAGCAGGTCGACGCTTTTCTCAAAGCTGCTCCGGCGTTCGAGAAGATGCTGGTCGACGACGGCATCATCCTCTTCAAATACTGGCTGACCTGCGACCAGGAAGAGCAAGAGGAAAGATTCGCCGAACGAACTGAGGACCCGCTGAAGCGGTGGAAACTGTCCCCGATCGACCAGTCTGCCCGTACGAAATATGCGGAATATACTTCGGCGCGAGAGGCGATGCTGAAGGCGACGCACACGCCTCACGCGCCCTGGACTCTCGTCGATTTCAACGACCAGCGGCTCGGTCGCCTGACGCTGATCCGCAACCTGCTGGACCGCCTGCCGGATACGAAATGCGAAGAACAAAAGCTCGAATGGCCGCCGCTGGGAAGCGCTCCGAAAAAAGAACGCTTCACGGTGCTGGAGCCGATCGCCAACTATCTCGCGGGCGAGGACGACGACTAGGCTAGCAGCGCAAAATGTCGCCGCTGTACCAGCGCTTTTCGCAGCCGAGATTCTGGGTCATCCAGCGCGGATAGGAGCGCCACGGCTGGTCGTGCCACCAATCGTTGTAGCTGTCCGATTCCCAACTGCGATTGTTGTAGAGCGCCCATTGGCCGCCGTCGTTCCAGCCCCAGCCGTCGCCGACGACAACCGTATCGCCGCGATCGTTCCGGTGGCCCCGGCGATGGTCGCCATCATGATGGCCGTCATGGCGGCCGTCCCTATTCCCTGAGCCGCGATGGATCCTGACGGGAATGCCGGGCTGCACTTCGGCGAAAGCCGGAGCGCTGCCGAAGCCGGCGAACGGGGCGTCAGAGCTGCCGGCAAGTGCCGGGGTGGCGGGAAAGGCGATGGCGGCCGCCGCCGCCGCGACGCCAAGCAACTGAGCGCGCATGTCGCTACCTCCTTCTGTCCACCCGAGAGAAGAAAATACCCTCAAGCGCTCGTGGTTGCATCGAATATTCACCCGCTCCCGGAGTCCCGGATTGGGGCAGGCGACGCTAACCGGAAAGTAAGCCACGCTGATTATCAGAGCGGTATGAGCAGCGGCACCATCATCAAATTCGTCGCCCCGTGGAAGTATCGGCGCGACCAGAACGAGCAGCGTGTGAAGGCTCTTCGGATGCGGGATGGCGACAATTGCCGGCGATGCAAGCGACCTCTGCGTTTCGACCTTCCCGACGGCCACGACATGGGCGCGAGGGTTGAGCGCGTCATTTCTCCGCAGGCGGGCGGCGGCGGCGATCTCGACAATCTCTGCCTCACGCACGGCCGCTGCAACGCGAAGCACGGTTGCGATACCGCCGAGGTCAAGGAGCGCGCCCGGATCAAGAACGAGGCGGCCCTGTTCGAGAAATCGCGCAAGCGCCGGAGCGCCTGAGCATCGCTAACCTGACGGTAATCCTCCTCGTTTAACGTTCCGACAATGAGCAAACATTTCAAGCCTGGCGCGAAGTCCGTTGCCGTCCGCCCGTCGCGTATTCGGCGCGAGCCCGTGCGCGTCAAAACGCCGGCCGAGCTGCAGGCGGAGGAGGATGCGGCGCGGGAACGCGAAAAGTGGCGCACGTTCGGCGGTCTTGCATTCTTCGCCGTCGGCATCGCGGCGCTGGCGTTAGCCACCGGCGCAATCACCTACTCGAGTTATGATCCGGCAAAGGCCGCAGCGGAGGCAGCGCGGTTCCGCCAGTGCTACAACGGGCCCACCGGAAATTGCGTGCTCGACGGCGACACGATCCATGTCGCGGGACAGGTGTCGGGCGCCGGACGCTGGGTGGACATTGCCGGGATTGAAGCGCCCAGGATCGACCGCGCGGCCTGCAGCGACGAGAAAGTGAAGGGGATCGACGCTGCGGTGCGGCTTGCCAATCTGCTCAACGGCGGGGCGGTGACCGTCGGCGAAACGTTCCGCGACCCGTTCGGCCGCGACGTCGCGACGGTCGACGTGGACGGCAAGGACGTTGCCAAGCCGATGATCTCGGCCGGCGTTGCGCGCACCGCCATTGCCGACAAGCGCGACTGGTGCGCCATCTTCGCCGAACGCGATCAGGTCAGCGAATAACGTTCAGCAGGCGGCAAGCTCGGCGAGCGCAATCGCGAGCGGATGACCGTCGGCTTCATAATTGCCGGAGCAATGCTGGCGCAGGCGGCCGACGATCCTGCCGCTAACCCTCCCCACTCCCCGCCGGCAGCGGCATACGGCCCCGCCGTACCCGCGCCCCCCAAGGCCCCTGCGAACGGCGGCCCTGCGCGGAAGGATTGCTCGCCCAAGGATCCCGACCCGACGACGGGGGCGATCGTCGTCTGCGTCGTGAAACCCAACGGATACCGCATCGATCCGGACATACTCGCAGCGAAGAAGGCCAAGCGCGACGCCGACCACGGGCGGCCGCTCAACCGCTCCGAGCGCATGGCCGACAACAGTTGCGCTGTCGGCCCGCACGCCTGCGTCGATACGGGCGTGAACCTGCTCGCGGTTGCCCTGACTGCGGCGCAGATGGCCGAGCGGCTGTCGAAGGGGCAGGAGATCGGCAGCATGTTCGTCACCGATCCGCAGATGAGCGAATATCAATATTACCAGCTGGCCCGGAAAGAGCGCGAGGCGCAGGAGTCCGAAGCCGCCGACAAGGATTATGCTGCAAAGCTCGACGCGGAATCAGCAGTGGCGACGAAGCCCTGAATATTCAGCGTTTTTCCGAGTCGGGAAAAGTGATAAAGGGCACGCGGCCGACGCGACTCGGCCCGCTGCAAATAGAACAACAGTAACGACAATTTGGGGCTGCTATCTTCGAAGGAGGATACCATGTCCTTATGTGTCGAACGCGCGCACTTGCGGACGGCCTTGCTGGCGACCGCATTAGCTTTTGCTCTTCCCTTCTCGACCCAGGCATCGAGCCAGGCGGTCGCACAGACCAACCTGACGACCGACGATCCGGTGTTCCTTGCGAGCCTTGGTTACTCGCCCGCGAAGAACGTCGATCCCAACCTGATCAATCCGTGGGGCATGAGCTCCTCCCCCACCAGTCCTTTCTGGGTCTCCGACCAGGCGGCGGGCGTGACGACGCTCTACAATTCCGCCGGCGCTCCGCAGTCGCTGGTCGTCACCATTCCCCCAGGAGCGGGGGATGAGATTGGCCCCACCGGCCAGGTGTTCAACGGAACGACCGGTTTCGAGCTGTCGACCAACAACCCGGCGAGATTCATCTTCGCGAACCTGAACGGCACGATCTCGGGCTGGAATCCGAACGTCGATGTGAACAACGCCGTCGTGATGGCGACCACGCCTGGAGCCGTCTACACGGGCCTCGCATCGGGAAGTAACGCCAGCGGCGACTTCCTGTTCGCAGCCAATCGGGCAGCCGGCACGATCGACGTCTTCGATTCGACCTTCACGGCGACCACGCTGACGGGCAATTTCATGGATCCAGGGCTTCCGGCCGACGTCGCCCCGTTCAACGTCGTCAATATCGGCGGCACGCTTTACGTGACCTACGCCGCCGGCGGTGCGGACGCCGACGAGGCAGCGCTGGGCACCGGCGTCGTGGACAGGTTCACGACCGACGGCCAGTTCATCGACCGGTTTGTGACGGGGTCGCTCACCAACAACGTCCTGTCGCCATGGGGCGTGACCCAGGCACCCGACAATTGGGGAGCCTTTGCAGAGGCCATCCTGATCGGCAATTTCGCCGAGGAAGACGGCTTCATCAACGCCTTCGCCCTCGACGGCAGCTACCTTGGAATGCTGATGGTCGGGTCCAACCCGTTCAACGTTCCCTATCTGTGGGCGTTGGGGACTCGGGCCGCCAACTCCGGCTTCGATTCCACCGCGGTCTACTTCACCGCCGGTATAGGCGACGAGGAACATGGGCTGTTCGGGCAGCTGAACTCGGTTCCCGAACCCGCGACCTGGGCGATGATGCTGATGGGCTTTGGCGCCATCGGCTTTACGATGCGGCGCCGCAAATATGCGGAGCTGAGATTGCGCCAGATCGCTTAGTCCAGGCCTGCTGAAACGAAGCCGCACGCAGAAGGCGTCCCTTGCCGAAGCAAGGGGCGCCTTCGAACATGAGGAATTCAGCAGCTGATGCAGGTCCACCCGTCAGGCTGCGAGCCGCCGCTGGAGTTGCAATAGATCTCTACGTAAGACGCATTCCCGAGGCACGTCCCGCAAGCATAGTAGACGTAGGTGCAGTCGTTCGCTTCGTCGAGCGACTTATGTATATGAAGTTCCTGTAGCTTTTCGTGCAACGGGCCCAGGAATGCTTCGCCGGGATGGTGCTCCCCCGCCTTATACTTGCTCCAGTTCACCTTGAGCTCCATCACCGCGTCGGCCCGGTTCATCTGCAATCTTTCCTGCACACTGATACTCCTGAGGATCGATTCGGCGGGATTAACTTGGCGCTATATCCTGGAGCAATCAACGATGATTGACAGTGCGAAAAGTCCCAAAGGTCGCAGGCCTACACGCGCGCACGCGTGAGTCAGTTCATTTCGCCGAGGCGCTCGTCGATGCATTCCGCCTCCTCAATAGGGCAGTCGCCGGGCGCGATGTCGGCGAAGCGCCAGTCAGGGCGGGCAGATCGGCGGCTGCAACACTGCGAGCATCACCTGACGGGGACGCGGCGGCGAGCGCCTTGGCCGATGGCGAGCCGAACTGCAGCGGATCGAGCCGGGCGAGCAGCCAGGTCAGCAGGTAATCGGAGGGCATGCGCCGTTCCATCACCAGCTCGCCATCCTTGTAGAAACGCTCGGCGCGGCCGTGCAGCGCGCGGTCGAAAGCGATGGCGGCGAGGCGCGTCGCCGACAAGGACAAGGCCGAGTCCCAGGCGCGAGCGAAGCTTTCCGCCCCTGCCTTGTTGCGCAGCCGATAGGCGGAGCGCGACGAGACGCCGGCAAGCGCCGCCGCCTCGCCGACGGATCCGCTCAAGGACAGATGCTCGATGAACCTGCGCTGCCGCTCGGCGGTCCAGCCGGCGGCCTGCTTGCGGGTCGGCGCGGGGGCGAAATCCTGGGCGGGCGGGGTGTCGGATGCAGTCAGGTCTTCAACGACCTTGAGCCTGGTAGCCATTGGCGACTCCTGTGCTTTTTGAAGGAGTCGCGCGACATGAAACAAGTCAGGGGCTGTAGGACAGTTGTTTTTGCGGGCGACGGGAGGCTCCGCGCAGCATTCGGCAATCAGGGCGACGAGACGCGCCTCGCTGCGCTTCCAGGGAACGCTGAGGTCTCTAGATTTTGAATAAAAACAGCCTCAGCGGTACCCTTCCCAAAGCACGACCACTGTCTTGCGCTCGGGCAAGCAAATGGTCGCAGTAAGGGAACCGCTGGAGCCGGAAATCTCGGTCTTCGTTGGCTTCTCCAGGCCCATGTGATGCGTCTTCGTTCCCGCGACGCATTCATGGAAGCCGACGATCACGAATTTCGGTAGATCAGCGGAGATTCCCTCGACAATCCACTCGGCCGTCTCGCCAAGGGAATTCGTCACTTCCTTTGGCGGATCGAAGCCGACATTCGTGGTCACGCCCGTGCTGCGATTAAGAAAGGATGCGAAACCGCGTCGAGGCTCGAACGCGCACACCAACACCGTAATGGTATCGCCTTCGGCAACCGGGAAATCGGTCAGCCGAACGGGAGGTGCCGGCCACCATTCGAACCACGCCCAATGGTCGACCGTTTCCCCTTTGACCGTCGCGGCCGTTCCAGCCTGAAGCACCTGGTCGTTGCCCGATCCATCGATGCCGACCCAAAAGCCGACCGTCATCGCGACATTGGGATTGTCTTCGTCCGGGCGCACGGGAGGCTGAAGCCATTCGGCGTAGGCCATGTTGGCCGGCTCGGACGGATTGAACGCATAGTCGCCCGTCTCCGTGACGATGCCTCCCCAACCGCCAGGTGCAAAGCGGCCATCATGTCTACGGGCCGCCCTGCGCCGGGGCGACGACAGCAGCACATCGTCTATGGCGATGGCAGCCCGGCCGACTTTCGGGCGATGACGATATGCTTTCTCCCACAGGTCCCAGAGCTTCGGCTCTCGTTCCCTGTCTGGTCGCCTTGGGAAACCATAAAGCGCGAGCTCGCGGTCAGAGGCTTTCATGGGATCGAAGTCGGGAGGCGGTGGATCGAAGACCTGCACCGTCTGCAGATAGTCCGCTGGGTCGTCCTTGAGCGACCAGCCGCCCCGTTCTCGCATAACGACTCCTCAATGGCGTCGACTCGGCCAAGCATAAGTATCACTTATCCAGTGAAGTTTCTCGGTCTGCGGCGACCGGGTCCAGGATATCGAAGAGCCGCTGAAGCGCGAGATCCGCTATCTCGACAAGCTCATCGACGAACTCGCCAAGGGAAAGGCGATGAACAGGATCCTCCGAGCGTAGGAGCGGACGCGAAGCGTCGCTTAACCGATCCTTGGGCAAAGCGCTTTAGCCTGATGGCACAAAGGGAGGGCGCGATGCGGCGATATGGCTTGGTGGCACTGCTGATCGTGGCGGGGGCGCAATCGCTGCCGACGCACGCGCAGAAGGTCGGCGACGATCCGCCACCCATATATGTCCCGCCGCCTCCACCGCCGCCGCCGCCGATCGCGCCGGAACATCTGCAGCTCGCTCGGCGGCTGGCCGGGCTGATCGTCATGTCCGAGATCCGCGACGAGGTGTTGCGGACGCCGCCGAAGCCAGTGCCGGACGACGACGGGAACCCGCTGACCAATCCGCGGATCGTTGCGCAGCCTTCTGCCGAGTGGAGCGTCGCCTCGGCAGCAGCGACCACTTACGCGCGGCTCTATTCGGTCGACGAACTGACGGCGATGATCGCCTTCTTCGAAAGCCCGGCCGGCCAGAAATTCCTCAGTGCCAGGCGCCAGGGCGTGGTCAACGTCATAAGCGTGTTCGAACGGATGCCCTGGTACACGGACCTTTATTACCGGATGTGCGGCGGCCAGGAATTCTGCCGGTGGAAGCCTGAGAAGGAACAGCGCTAGAGCACCGAGCGTGGCGACGCCGACGCGAGGCGCCGCAGGAGCAGCGCGAAGAGATGAGCATCGCAGGCATGCCGGGGTGCATGCCGAGAAGCGCAATGGAAGCAGGCCGGCGGGTGGCCGAAGGCCAACCGTTCAGTTGCGGTGACTCCGTTCCGACGTCACGGAATCGAAGTTGACCGAAGGACAATTTTCTTCGTGCCGGCAATCCTCAGCTGCATAGAGGCCGACCCTCACTCACCGCAGGACGCGTTGCGCTTCCGGTGCCGACGTATCCCTCCGGCGCTTGGACACAATAGCCCGAAGCCGTCTCGGCAGGTACCAACTTTACGCCGCTTCCCAACTCTACCGGGCTCGTTCCATTCATTGCTTGCGGCGCAACTGTGTTTGGACTGCCGCCTCGATTACGGACTTCCTGATCAAGTGTGCTGAAGAAGTCCTGGTAAGGCTGCGCGATCCGGACGATCTTGCCGTCAGTAAAGGAATTCCCGAAGATCCCGCGGGACTTCGTTTCGCTAAGCATCATGTTTAGCCGTACACGAGACCCAAGACCGTTCTCCTCGATTAGGAGGGACGCCTTCTGCGTCCACTTCTTCTTACCGAAGCCCCAGAAGATGTTGTAAATCGTTTTGGCTTTGGCATCAGTCACGGCGCTGACGGTGCCAGAATCTCGATCTGCGTTGACATCGACGTACCCTAGGGTTTGCAGCGCCGAGAGCACTGAATTGAACGCGATCTTCGGCGTTACTGAATATTGACGCGTTTGCGCCTGAGCCAATTCGGCAGGTGCCAGTTCCGGGGGGCCACCCGCCCGAGCCGGAGTGCTGACCCCCATGGACGCGAGCAGTAGCGCGCACGAAAGCAGACGCAGGTACATGTTGCTCCCCCTCGAAGACTCGAAGGGCGCAGTCTGTTTAATTCGCGTTCAACGTCAAGCTACGCCGTCGCGATCCCGACCCTTCAACGCGATTACTTCGTGACGGCTTTCTGCTGAACCTGGGAGGGGAATTCAATTTCGAACCGGCCGGACTGACAGCTCGCCTCAACTCCGACGATCCTGCGCGCACCGATAGGGATTGATTGCGAGCGACCGGCACTGGCCACCGAAAGAGTCCCGCCGGCCACGGTGACCGTCACTTCAACTGGCTCACTCCGGGGCGCTTGCACAATCGTCTTGGAGCCCACGCTGGAATTACCGATTTGGACGTCCAGCTTTCGTGGATGCCCTGGATTCGCCACGACATGGATCTCGATCGATTCCTTGTTGTGGAAGGTGATGATGTAGCCGGCAACCGGCGCGTAACTGATGTTGTCGGTGCCTTCGAGGAAATGGAAGCGGGCGCTGAGTATGTTGCCCCTGACAAAGCGCCCGATGTCAGTGCGCTCATAGTGCCCATCGGCAACGTCACATGAGAAGTGTCCGGGCGTGGTTTCGACGATTTCGGCTGATGCGCTGCTTGTGTCCGGCGGCGGAATGAAGGCTGCGGCCGCCAGCACGCTGCACAAACTCAACCTGATATGGGCATGCTGGATCATCTATTTCCCCCGTTTGAACGCGATCCGGCAACAGCAGTAGAGGATAAGGTGGACCCCAGATCAAGTGTCCTACGGACATCTGCGATTCCCGGGGTCACGAGGTGGGGATGTCGAAGATTAGTCCAGCTACGGCCGCGAGCTCAGGCTGGTCTTAGTCGATGGCACTGGCGTGGCAGCCAATCTCGTCCGCGAAGGGCTGGCGCGATATTATGTAGGAGCAAACGGCCTTGGTATTGAGGCGTCAGCGAACCTGACTCTTCGGCGGCAATGCAGCATTCGCATCTTCGAAGCAGTGCATATCCTTCAGTTGCTGTTTCACAGGCTCCCGGAAATCAATGCCTATTGCGGTATAGTCGTTAATGAGTTTCAGGCAGGCGAGTTCTTTGGCTGTCACATTGACAGCAACGGGCTGTACCATGACCTCCTCGCCCTCTTTCGTAGTCGCGAGTACTGGTTTGGCGGTAGTTGGCGAAGGCTCGTCGGCGGGTTGAGGTTTTGCTGGCCGGCCCTCCACGTTCTCGAGCCGATTTTCGAGGGAGTTGTATTTGGTGACGGCCGCTATCACGAAGAGCAATGCGGCCACGATGCAGCCAAGCGTCACGCCAATCTTCAATTCGATTCTCCAATCCAGCTCCGATTCACAACCGGAAGGCTATGTCGATCGGAGCTCCGTCGGGACGGGCCACAAATCTATCGGCAGGGAATAGAATGAATTTCACTTTGCAGTCTTCGTCAACGACAACTCGGGAATTGTCGGAAGCTGCGGCCAGAAAGTTCGACGACAATGCACGAAGAATGACCTTGTCGCCGCAGGTCGGTTGACTTGATCGGAACTCTGAGATGCGGTCGGCACGATCCAACTGACCATCGGACAGGCCTCGTATGCCCGTAGAAATGACTGCCATGATAAGTGCAAATGCTATATTCAGTGTCACAACATTGCTCGTCAGTTTTCGTCCCCAGCCTCCCCATACGAAACCCGCTAGAAGAGCTACAGGGGACGAGACCAATTCATAGAAAAAGAAACCCGTCCTGACCCAGATCGCTAATGGTGATTATAATGCCAAGGGCGCTACCGACTACTGCAGTCCAAAATCCGAACTTGAGATAAGCCGGAATCTTGTAGCCAATCGATCCGTCTGCAGTCTTTTCGACGACAGGCGAGAAGACGTAATGCCCCAGAAGGATGCCAAGGAAGAGAAAAATGTAGCCAGGCGCGACGTCCGAGAAGGAAATGGAGAACACATCGGTCGGGCTCGAGAAAAGCCATACACCGTAGCCGAAACTGGTGTCGTAGAAGAACAAGTAGGTGAAACATAAGAACACGTGAGCTGCCGGGATTATGATCAGCAGCTCCTTAGCGCGCTCGAATGTTAGACTCTTGAGCAACTACTCCGCCGCCACCCCCGCAGCGCTGAACATGTCGCCAGTGCCCTCGCCGTCCTCAGCCGCAGCGTCCACCGCCTCACCACCCGACCCATCGTTCGCAGCCGCCTTCGCTTTCTGCCGGCGGTCGAAATTGTCCCACACGTCGTTCCACTGACCACGCGTCGCGGCCTTCGAATATTCGGTCGCGCGGGTCTCGAAGAAGTTGGCGTGCTCGACACCGTTGAGCAGCGGAGCGAGCCAGGGAAGCGGGTGCTCGTCGACCATGTAGATCGGCTGGAACCCGAGCTGCCCAAGCCGCCAGTCGGCGATGTAGCGGATGTACTTCTTGATCTGCTTGGGCGTCATGCCCTCCACCGGGCCCATTTCGAACGCCAGGTCGATGAAGGCATCCTCCAGCCGAACGGTCTTCTGGCAGGCGTCGATGATCTCTTCCTTCACCGACTTGGTCAGGCAGTTCCGTTCCTTGGTGAAGGCGTGGAACAGGCGGATGATGCCTTCGCAGTGAAGGCTCTCGTCGCGGACCGACCAGCTGACGATCTGGCCCATGCCCTTCATCTTGTTGAAGCGCGGGAAGTTCATCAGCATGGCGAAGCTTGCGAAGAGCTGAAGCCCCTCGGTGAAGCCGCCGAACATCGCCAAAGTCTTGGCAATGTCCTCGTCCGTGTCGACGCCGAAGTGCTGCAGATAGTCGTGCTTGTCCTTCATCTCCTTGTACTGGAGGAAGGCGCTGTACTCGCTCTCCGGCATGCCGATCGTGTCGAGCAGGTGCGAGTAAGCGGCGATGTGCACCGTCTCCATGTTGGAGAAGGCGGTCAGCATCATCTTGACCTCGGTCGGCTTGAACACGCGGCCGTACTTGTCGTGGTAGCAGTCCTGCACCTCGACGTCGGCCTGGGTGAAGAAGCGGAAGATCTGCGTCAAAAGGTTGCGCTCATGGTCGGTGAGCTTCTGCGCCCAGTCGCGGCAATCCTCGCCGAGGGGCACTTCCTCCGGCATCCAGTGGATCTGCTGCTGGCGCTTCCAATATTCGAACGCCCAGGGATATTCGAAGGGCTTGTACGCTTTGTTGGACTGCAGAAGGGGCATGACTCAGGCTCCTTGGTATTCGAATATAGGAAGGGCGGGCACGCGGTTCATCGCCCCCGCCTCGCGCCATTGGCTCCGACGCCGAAGACGACCACGCCGAGGAAGAAGCCGAAGTCGTACCAGCCGCCGTTGTTCGGCACCGCGTAGACCGCGACATTGTCCATGAAGAGCGAGAAGACCCAGGCGACCGGGAAGATGAACCCGTGCCACAGGCCTTCGAGGAAACCGGGCGCGCTCGGCACGATTGCGTTCGCGCTCTGCGTCGCGACGCAGGCGGAGAGGGCGAGGGCCGCGATGACTGGCGCGACTAAACGAGGCCGGAGCACGCGTGACACCCCGCCGCGCGAGCCCCGGCCTCTTCCCCCCACCCGGGGACCGTTGAACCTGGATGTGTCAGAGGACATGCGGGTCATTGTCCGAGCTCCGCTGCCGACGGGTGATATTCCAGCCAGCCGAGGCCGTGGATGAGCAGAAGCGCTGCAACGACGAACAGGAGCACCGCGCCCTGGCTGCCGTACTGGCCATCGTCGCCCTCGGCGCCCGCCGCGCTCGGGCGGCGGCGGTAAAGCCATACGCCCGCAGCCGCGATCGCGACGCCGATTGCGACTTCGATGACCTGCTGCGTCGTCACCTCGGCAGCAGCTCCGCGACTCCCGCGGACTGCGCATATTGCAGCAGCTCGGTGCTGAAATAGGCCGTCGCTACGAAGCCGATGAGGTCGAGTGCGAGAAGCCCGCCGACGAGTCCGCCGGCGGCCATGCCGACGCGGACCGCGCGACTCTCACGCAATTTTCTGAAGTTCACTGACATGCCAGACACTCGTCGTAATCGGTCGTCGAGGTGACCTGGATTTCTCGAAGCTCGGGCGTGTTGTCGGCCTCGACACCGCCAGCGAATCCCGCCCGCTGAACGGACTTAGACCGCAGATAGTAAAGGCTTTTTATTCCAAGTTCCCAAGCGCGATAGTGGAGCATCAGGAGATCCCACTTGTCGACGTCGGCCGGGATGAAGAGGTTCAGCGACTGCGCCTGGTCGATGAAGGGCGTGCGGTCGCCGGCCAGCTCGAGCAGCCAGCGCTGGTCGATCTCGAAGCTGGTCTTGAACACGTCCTTTTCTTCCGGGGTGAGGAAGTCGAGGTGCTGCACGGAGCCGCCCTGCTCGAGGATCGAGTTCCAGACGTTGGCGCTGTCCTTCGACTTGGAAGCGAGCAGCTTCTCAAGGTGCGGGTTGCGTATCGAGAAGGAGCCGGAGAGCGTCTTGTGCGTGTAGACGTTCGCCGGGATCGGCTCGATGCAGGCGGAGGTGCCGCCGCAGATGATCGAGATGGACGCGGTCGGAGCGATCGCCATCTTGCAGCTGAAACGTTCCATGACACCCATGTCCGCGGCATCGGGGCAGGGCCCGCGCTCCTTGGCGAGCATCATCGAGGCTTCGTCGACCTGAGCACGGATGTGCTTGAAGATCTTCATGTTCCACGACTTGGCCATGGCGCCCTCGAACGGGATCGAGCGGGCCTGGAGGAAGGAGTGGAAGCCCATGACGCCGAGGCCGACGCTGCGTTCGCGGTCGGCGCTGTACTTGGCGCGCGCCATCTCGTCCGGTGCGCGGGCGATGTAGTCGCTGAGCACGTTGTCGAGGAAGCGCATCACGTCCTCGATGAAGGTCTTGTCCTTGTTCCACTCGTCCCAGGTCTCAAGGTTCAAGGAGCTGAGACAGCAGACCGCCGTGCGATCCACGCCGAGATGGTCCTTCCCGGTCGGCAGAGTGATTTCCGAGCAGAGGTTCGAGGTCGAAACCTTGAGGCCGAGATCGCGGTGATGCTTCGGCATCGTCTTGTTCACCGCGTCGATGAAGATGATGTACGGCTCGCCCGTCGCGAGGCGCGTCTCGACCAGCTTCTGGAAGAGGGTGCGCGCATCGACCTTGCCGCGAACGCTGCCGTCCTTCGGGCTCTTCAGCTCGAACTCGTCGCCGTCGCGGACCGCGGCCATGAACTCGTCGGTGACGAGCACGCCGTGGTGCAGGTTCAGCGCCTTGCGGTTGAAGTCGCCCGAGGGTTTGCGGATCTCAAGGAATTCCTCGATCTCCGGGTGATTGATGTCGAGGTAGCAGGCGGCCGATCCGCGGCGCAGCGAGCCCTGGCTGATCGCCAGAGTCAGGCTGTCCATCACGCGTACGAACGGGATGATTCCGCTGGTCTTGCCGTTGAGGCCGACCGGCTCGCCGATGCCGCGGACGCTGCCCCAGTAAGTTCCGATGCCGCCGCCGCGCGACGCAAGCCAGACGTTCTCGTTCCAGGTTCCGACGATGCCGTCGAGGCTGTCGGAAACGCTGTTCAGATAGCAGCTGATCGGAAGACCGCGGCCTGTTCCGCCATTCGACAGCACGGGAGTCGCCGGCATGAACCACAGCTTCGAGATATAGTCGTAGATGCGCTGCGCATGATCGGCGTCGTCGGCGTACGCAGCAGCCACGCGCGCGAACAGATCCTGGTTGTTCTCGCCGGGCAGCAGGTAACGGTCCTTCAGCGTCTCCTTGCCGAATTCGGTCAGCAAGGCATCGCGGGACTCATCGGTCTTCACCTCGAATGCGCGAGTATCGACGGTCTTGCTCGTGCGGACCGCAGTCGCCGTATCGTCGCTTGGAACTCCAGAGCCGGTAGAAAAATCCATCACGCTTCCCCGTCCGCTATCGGCCCCTTCCGGCGGCCTTTGTTCCCCAATTGTTCGACTCGGAGCCATGCCTGGCGCCATAGCCTTTTTCGGCGCTGCGAGGGGCAATTTCACGCCCGTCCCCTGTGGAAATCGGGGACGAGTCGGGCCGTTCACCGGAATACATGTTTCCGGCTCCGAACACCAGTAATTGCGTGTTCCCCCCTTGTCGCTACAACCTATTGTGCCTCAACCCGCGCTGGACGCAAGCGGGTAAATGCAATGTGAAGCAAATATCCTGTGGATGAGTCTTGTCCGCAACGGATCGTCCCGAAATGAATCAAAGACCGTCGAGGAAGGCAGAACTTCATCTATGCGTTCCACGGGTCACGGATGCGATCAAGCGCTCCCCTCAATGGCGCTTCGTGAACGAAACAGCGCTAGATGCCCACAACCGCAACGATCATGGCGCAGCTCCGCTATCTCGCACCGTTCGGCTTCCTCGCGCTCGTGCTTGCGGGAGCGTGGCTGGGCGGCGTTTGGACCTTCGTGGCGACGGTCGCGATCGCGCTGGGGCTCGCTTGCCTGGATGGCGCGTTGGGAAAACAAGACGGGATTCCGGACGACGCCCCGATCCGGCTCTTGCGCTGGTTGCCGGGACTCTATGCAGTTCTGCAGCTCGCCATCACCGCCTGGATTGCATCTAGAATAGCGGGAGGGCGCGTCAGCCTGCTTGAAGCCATCGGCCTCACGCTTTCGACGGGTCTCGCCACGGGCGTCTTCGGCTTCTCCGCAGCGCACGAGCTGGTGCACAGCCGCGTTCGTTCCGCCCGCGCGCTTGGGCTCATTTTCCTCGCCAGTACCTTCTACATGCACTTCCGGATCGCGCACATTTACGGCCATCACCGGCGAGCCGCGACCTTCGAGGATCCCGCGAGCGCGAGGCTGGGCGAGAGCCTGTATGCCTTCCTCCGCCGATCCATCGCCGGTCAGGTGCGCGAGGCCTGGGAGCATGAGACTCGGCAGTATCGGCTCGGGCGGCGCAATCGCATGCAGCTTTATGTGGCGGTCGAACTGGCGATCATTGTCGCGCTTGCGCTCGCCAGCCCAGTGGCTCTCGCCTTCGTGCTTGTGAACGCGGCGCTCTCGATCCTGCTGCTGGAGACGTTCAATTACGTCGCCCATTACGGACTCAGCCGCGGCCCCGAGGCTTCGGGCGTCCGGCTAAGTCCGCAGCATTCCTGGAACAGCGCCAATTGGATGAACAATTCGGCCTTGTTCAACATGGGCCGTCACAGCGACCACCACCGGCATGGCGCGCACTCTTATGCGGAGCTGAGACCGATTAGCGCTGCGCCGGAATTGCCGGCCGGCTATGCAGCGGCGATGCTGACGGCGCTCGTTCCGCCGCTCTGGCGACGAGTGATGGATCCGCGCGTGGCGGCTAGCCGGCAATGAGGCGGTAGCCGACCGCCGGTTCGTTGACGATGAGGTGCGGCTGCGAAGGGTCGCGTTCGAGCTTCTGCCGAAGCCCGCGAATTGCGACCCGAAGATAGTCGATCTGCTTTTCCTGCGCGGGCCCCCATGCGGTGCGCAGGAGATGGGCGTGACCCAGCACGCGGCCGGGGTGCTTTGCAAGTTCGGCGAGGACGGCGAAATCCTTGGGAGTAAGGTGGACCTCGTCGCCGTCGCGCAGAACGAGGCGGCGGGAAAGGTCGATGGTTACGCCATTCGCCTGAACGGGTTGCTGATCGGACTCAGGGCTGAGCTCGAGCAGGTTGCCGAGATAGCGGTCGAGCTTTGAGGTTTCCGACGACAGGGTCGACACCAGCTCCTTGTCGCCGCCGCCGCGTCTCAGTCCCGCGACGGCCTTAGTGATTGCCTGAAGACCTGGCCTAAGGTCTTGTCCGATCGTGGCGAGAAGGACGGAGCGGACCTGGTCCCGCTCTCGAACGCGAGCGAACTCTCGCGCTTCGCCCTCGAGACGGCCCCGTTCCAGGGCAAGAGCGACCTGGTCGAGAAGATTGTCGAGTAGCGGAAGCTGGTCGGATGGGATCGGCGGGGCACCGTCGTCACGGGCCAGCCCGAGGGCGGCGATGGTAGCGTTTCCGGACTTCACCGGATGAAATTGCCACTCGGTGGGAACGGCCCGGTCGACTCCACGTCCGGCGCGATCGCCGGTCTCCAGAGTGAGCGCCGCGACAGCTGAGTCGTTCGGAAGCAACCGCATCCCGGGCGGCGCGCTGGCGACAAGGCGCGCTTCGCTCGGTCCGCTGATCAGCATGGCATTGCACTGAAAGATCGATGCGAGCTCGCTTGCGGTTGCCTCGGCGATTTCATGCTCATTCGTACAGCTGAGCAGCCGCCGCGCGAGTCCTGCAATCGTTGCATTCCGGGCAGCGTGCCCCTGCGCGATCGTCGCTTGGCGCCGGACCGATGCAGCGAGCTGGCTCGTCACCACGGCGACAGCAAACAGCACGACGACCGTGACCAGGTCGTTGGGGTTCGAGATCCGAAACGTCATGTGCGGCACGGTGAAGAAGAAGTTGTAGGCAAGCGCCGCCAGGAGCGCTGCGAAGAGCGCCGGCCAGAGACCCGCGAGAACCGCCGTCGCAAGGACGGCCGGCAGGTACAACAGGTCGACCGCTGAGTTCCCCCATCTCGGCGTCAGCGCAAGTCCCAGCAAGGTCGAACCGACGACGAAGAGCAGCGCTTCGGCATAACCGCGGGACAAAGCGGTGGCGGAGGGCTTGGTGGCGCTTGGATCGGCCATGGCCGTTAAGTGGTCCCAACGACGCCGCGCGTCGAGTGGCTAACGGCCGGTCACCGCCGTTTCTTCATGGCGTCCGGCCTTAATCCACATGGAATCTTTATGAGGCCAGATCGCACATGGCGGCCATGGCTACTCTCGCACAACCGCTCGGTGCATCGACGGAGACCTCGCACGAGGTTGAAGGACATTCCCGCGCCGCGCTCACTCTCGGAGCGCTCGGCGTCGTCTTCGGCGACATCGGCACCAGCCCGCTTTATGCATTCCAGGCGACGCTCGATCCGCGCTATCACCTCAACCTGGTGGTGACCGATCTTTACGGAATCGCCAGCCTGATCTTCTGGTCGTTCGTCTTCGTGGTCACGATTAAATACGTCCTCATTGTCATGCGTTGCGACAATCGGGGCGAGGGTGGCAGTCTGGCGCTCTACTCGCTTATTCAGCGGCGGCTTGGCGCGGATGCCCCGCAGCACTGGCTCCTCGTCGCAGCACTGTTCGCAACGGCATTATTCTATGCCGACGCGATGCTGACGCCGGCGATCTCGGTCATTTCGGCCGTCGAAGGACTGGGCGTCGTCAGCAGCGCCTTCAGCCCCTACATCGTGTGGATCGCGCTCGCGATCCTGGTCAGCCTGTTCGCGATCCAGCGACACGGCACGGAGCGGGTCGGCAAGATGTTCGGCCCCGTCATGCTGCTCTATTTCCTGGTGATCGCCGGGATGGGTGTGACTCACATCGCTGGCCACCCGCAGGTCTTTCGCGCTCTCAGCCCGGTTTACATTTGGGGCTTCTTCACGGCCCACCCGCTCTATTCGTTCCTCGCGCTGGGCGCCGTGGTTTACGCGATAACAGGAACGGAAGCGCTCTATGCCGACATGGGGCATTTCGGGCGGAAGCCGATCACGGCCGCATGGCTTTTCATCGTGCTCCCCGCCCTGGTGCTCAACTATCTGGGCCAAGCTGCGATGCTCATCCAGCATCCCGAATTCGCCGACAATCCGTTCTTCCACATGGTCCCGCCTTCGCTGACGGTCCCGCTGCTCGTCATCGCCACACTAGCGACGATCATTGCCAGCCAGGCGGTCATCTCGGGCGCTTATTCCGTCACGCACCAGGCCATTCAGCTCGGTTTCCTTCCGCGCATGCGTATCCTGCACACTTCGTCGCGAGCGATCGGCCAAATCTACCTCCCCGGCGTGAACTGGGCGCTCGCGGCCATGGTCGCCGTGCTGGTGGTGACCTTCGGTCATTCAGCAGCGATGTTGCCGGCCTACGGGCTGGCGGTCGTCGGCACCATGCTGATCACGACGTTGATGCAATATGTCGTGGTGTTTCGCGTCTGGAAGCGCCCGCTGTGGCAGGCGGGCGTCGGCTTTGCGGTCTTCATCGCCGTCGACCTGATCTTCCTCGCCTCGGGCCTGGCGAAGCTGTTCGAAGGCGCCTGGTTCCCGATCCTCGTCGGCCTCGTCATTTTCACGTTGCTGTCCACATGGGCCACTGGCCGCCGGCTGATGCGCAAGCGGCTCGAAGAGGATGCGCTGCCGTTCGACGTTTTCATCAAGTCGGCGGCATCGATCCATCGTGTGCGTGGGACCGCCGTGTTTCTCTCCACTTCGCCGGACTCGATCCCGTCCGCGCTGCTGCACAACCTGAAGCACAACCAGGTGCTTCACGAGCGGGTTCTGATCCTCAACGTGAAGGTCGAGGATGTGCCTCATGTCTCGCCGGACAAGAGGCTGGAGGTGCACGGTGAGAGCAAGGGCTTCTTCCGGGTCATCCTGCATTATGGTTTCATGGACCAGGTCGACATCCCCGCCGACCTTGTCCGGATGGAGGAGTGTGGCGGTGGCTTCAGCATGATGAGCACAAGCTTCTTCCTTGGAAGGCAGAAACTCATTCCCGCGAAGGAGAGGGCGGGGATGGCCCTGTGGCGTGAGAAGCTTTTCGCCTGGATGATGAAAAGCTCGGAGAGCGCAATGGAGTTCTTCAGGCTTCCGACGAACCGTGTGATCGAGCTCGGCAGCCAGCTCAGGATATGAGCTTCGCGCTCGCCCTCGCCGCAGCCGCCGTCGCAACCGGTGCCGAACTGCCGCCGATCTGCGCGGACCGCCCCGCGAAGGCGACCGGGACCTGTACCGTCCCCGCAGGGATGTTGCAGTTCGAGACCGGTCTTGCCGACTGGAGCCTGACGAATGAGGGCGGCGCTCGAGCCGGGCTGCTGACGATCGGAGCGTCCACTCTGAAGTTTGGCGTTAGCGCGAACTCCGATTTCGAGATCGCCTTCACGCCTTACGCAAGGCTCACGACGAGCGGCCCTGGGACGGGTTCTACGACCTCGGGATTGGGCGACCTGACCTTTCGCTACAAATGGCGAGCGACCAGGGACGGCGCGCCGGTCCAGGTAGCCGCCATCCCGTTTGTCAAAGTGCCGACCGCAGCCCACGACATCGGCGATGGGAAGCTGGAGGGAGGTTTGGCGGTCCCGGTCGCCTTCACACTGACCGGTCCGGTGAGCGTGACCCTCGGACCGGAAGCCGACTTTCTTGCCGACGTCGACGGCGGCGGACGGCATGTCGCCCTCATCAATGTCGTCAACGTCTCGGCACCTGTCGCGCCTCGTCTGACGCTGGCTGGGGAATTGTGGAGCAGCTTCAACTTCGATCCCGCGGGAACGGTCCGGCAGGCATCCGCTGATGGCGCTTTGGCCTATGCGGTTTCGAATGAGCTTCAGCTCGACGCAGGCGCCAACATTGGCCTCACGAGCGCTACGCCGGACGTAGAGCTTTACGCCGGGATTTCGACACGGTTCTGATACACGTTTACAACTGTAATCGAATCGTTTACAGATGTAATCGAAATGGCGACCGATAAGAGAATCAGCGACGCGGAGCTCGACCTCATGGAGGTCCTTTGGTCGGCGGGCGCACCGCTTACCTCGGCCGAAATCATCGACCGGCTTGAAGCGCACCGCGATTGGTCCGCCGCGACGGTGAAGACGATGCTCGGCCGCCTCGCCGCCAAGGGCGCGCTCAGCCATCGCGAGGATGGACGCCGGTTCCTCTATTCGCCGGCGATCGAGCGCGATGCCTATGTCGGGCGGGAATCCCGGCGGTTCGTCGAACGACTGTTCGGCGGCCGGCTATCGCCGCTTGTCGCGCGCCTCGCCGAAGAGGACGCGCTCGACGCAGACGATATCGCCGCCATCGAGGCCCTGTTGAAGGAGCTGAAGTCGTGATCGATTGGCTGATCGGTACCCTGCTCGCCACCTCCGGGCTGATCCTGCTTGTGCTGTTGATCCGCGAGCCGGTGCGCCGGCATTTCGGTTCGAGCGTTGCCTACGGCCTCTGGCTCATTCCAGCGGCTCGGCTGCTCATGCCGACGCTCACGAGGACGATCGAGAAACCAGTCGGCCCGGTTGTGCGACCCGGGATGCTGGGCAGCCAATATGTGTCGGAGCCGCTTCTGCTCAGTAGCGTGGCGTCGCCGGAGCGGTCGCTGATCGACCAGGCCGGAGGCTGGCCGACGGTACTGCTAGTGCTCTGGGTTGGGGTCGCATTGGGCCTCTTCGTAGGACGGCTGCTGGCCTTTCGTCGTGAACGCGCGGCGATCCTCTCCGATGCCGCGCCGTTCGGCCGGATCAATTCGATCCGCCTCGTCCGGTCGAGCGAAGTGACGGGGCCTGTCGCTTTCGGAATCCTCGACAGGGTCATTGCCGTCCCGAGCGACTTCGAGAAGCTGTACGCCGAGCACGAACGCGGCCTCGCGCTCGAGCATGAGATCGCCCATCATCGCTCCGGTGACCTGATCGCCAACCTGATCGCCTTCGGCCTGCTTTGCCTGCAGTGGTTCAACCCGCTCGCCTGGGTCGCCCACGCCGCGTTCCGTTTCGACCAGGAGGCTGCGTGCGACGCCCGCGTCCTCGACAAGGCCGGAACTGGAGACCGCTCCGAGTATGGCCGCGCAATCGCGAAGGCCGCTTCCGGACGGGCATTGCTGTTCGCCAGCGCGCTCGACCGTCGCACCACGCTTCACAGGAGACTGAAGTCCATGCTCAGCAATCCCACCGCAGGCCGGCGCGTCACCGGTCGCATGATAGTCCTTGTGGGTATCGCCGTCGCGCTTCCGCTGACCGCATCGCGCGCCATTCATTATGTCGATGCCCCCATGCTCTCCGCCTCGGAGTCGCTGGCAGCCCCCGCTGCCGTTGCGGCGATCGAGGCGACGCCGGCGGTTCAGGCCGTGCCTGCCGTTCAGGCAACGCCCGAGGTTCAGGCAACGCCTGAGGTTCGGACGCCTGCACCGGTCGCAAAACCGGAGCCCATGCGGCAGCATTCCAGCCTCAGCGTGCGTGACGGAACGATCATTCTCAACGGGCAGTCGAAGCAGTGGAACGAACTGACTCCCGCCGAGAAGGCGCAAGTTCGCAGCGCTGTCGCGCAGGCGAAGGAGGAACTGAGCCGCGTCAATGTGCAGGACATCCAGCGCGAGGTTCGCCAGGCTCTGCAAGCCTCGAAAATCGACCAGGAGCAGCTGCACCGCGACCTTGCCAATGCGCGTGGCTCGATCGACCAGGCCGTCCGCGCGATCGACGCAAATTCAGCCGAACTTCGGCGCCAGGGCCAGGATCCGGAGCAGCTGAAGGTCCGGGTGCGCGCATCTCTCGCATCGCTGGATGCGGATGCGATTGCGCGCAAGATCCAGGAGGCAAATCCGGATCGGATCGCGGCTTCCATGGCGAAGGCCCAGGAGGGCTTGCGCAAGGCCGAAGCCGCGATCGCACGGATGGAAGCGCTCGATCGCGGCGATTGATCCCGCTTCGATTTCCCGCTTCGCGACCGGAGACATCGCTGAGCGCGCCCGCTATCGGGCTCAGGTGATCCGCTTTGGCCGCTTCCACCTGCGCCTGAAAGCCGCCTTTGGCGTCGTCCTGGCGCTGGTGCTCGCCATCAGGCTGCTTGCGCCCGCTGGCTTCATGCCGGATTTCGCCGGCGGTACGCTGAGCATTATCGCCTGCCCCGGTGCAGGCGGGCCCGCGCTTGCCGGTCATCATTCTCACCATGATCAGCCGAAGAAGGGCCATTCGCCCTGTCCGTACGCGGCGGGAGGCACAGCCGCTTCGCTGATGGATGCAGCAACGCAGCTCCTCGTCTTTCTCTTCGGAGCCGCGCTGCTCGCCTGGCGCACCTTCCTTTTCCTGCAGCGGTGCCGAAGTTCCGAACGGCCGCCAGTCCGAGGTCCCCCGATATCCGCCTGACCTGAATTTAAACGATTCTGTTCAGAGCGCCGCCGCACTGCGTCGAGCGCATGTCTGGGGTACATATGAAGCAAGCAAATTCCGGCGCTCGCCCGTTCGCGCGCGCATTCCTTCTTATTTCCGTCGCCACTTTGTCGAGCCCGGCCCTGGCCGATCACCTTGGGCCCGGCGCAGTTTCCGGAGGCGGGGGCATGAACGTCTTCGGGCCTGAAACTCTCGACGACGCACAGGCCGCGGCGACCTTCCGCATCCTCTATACGCGGCCCGAGCAGCGTTCCGACGAGGAGCTGGAGGCACTCGCCGCCGAGCACGTCCATGCGCACAATAC
>JBKPKE010000096.1:0-17101 GCA_046730955.1 Pseudomonadota bacterium | reverse complement strand
TGTTATTCCTGTGCAGGCTAGAAGAAATTCTGTGCGCGAGTAAGACCTTCCCTTGTAGATGATAAGATTGACAAAAGTCTCTCCCGTCGTCGCATTTGTGAAGTATGGTCTAAGTCCATAGGGAAGCCTGACAAAGCATACGGGAACTTCTACGACTGTACTGAATTCACCAATATCTATACTGATATTTATCACTTGTCTGTTTTTGACGTATTCAAACGTGATTGTCCAATCAGCCAAGTTCACCGCGAGAGGCTGTTTCGCTCGCGTCAGAAGGCCGCTCTTGCTGAGCAAGCCCATCGGAACAGCAATGAGCGTCTCTGGCTGTAACATCGCGCCTTCCGAGATCCTCTCGCGCGCAGGCACGCGCGCGAGTCGCTGTTTCATGAACGGCTACTGGAAGTTCTGCCAGAAGTAATGGACGGCAGCTCAGGAGTAACGGACGGTATCTCAGGAATAACGTAACCCGACTAGGCATAACGTCCGACGTCCACCCCGGCGGTAAGTCTCGGTGCCTAATTCCACTGACCGGAGACTGAGCACGTCTTTGGGGCTGATGAGGGCCCGGTCTTTGCAGCCAAGAATCGATCGAAGCCGGCCAAGAATGGCCGATTTTCGAGGATTTTCGAGCGCTCCTTGCGCGGCCTTAGTTCAGAATGGTGCCCAGGGGCGGGATCGAACCACCGACACCGTGATTTTCAGTCACGTGCTCTACCAACTGAGCTACCTGGGCCCACGATTTCGTGGCGTGCTCCGGGCCGGTCGGGCCTGAGCGAGCGGCTCCACTAACCCTCGCCTTCTTCGCTGTCCACCCCGCCCCGTGCAGCCAAGGGCCCGGCAATGCGATAGCCCTCGTCGAGCCAACGCAGAAGATCGCGATCCTTGCAGCCGCGCGAACAGAATGGCGCATGCTTCACGCTCGGGGGCTTCCGGCAGATCGGGCATGACTTCGGACTAGGCTGCTTCGGCATAGGCTCCCGAGATGGGCAGCGATGGGTCTTGGCGCAAGCCGACGATCCCGCCCACCTGTCGCGCAAGGGCGGCGAGCCAGTTGGGCCTGCTCTCAAGCACGGCGATGATCGCAGGATGCCCGGCAAGCCGGATTGCCCCGTGCCGTTCCTTCGCCGCCTGCCGGAGCAACGCGCGCGCCTCGAACGCGGCGCGATCGGCCGCAAGCTCGAAAAGACTCGCGTGCGTACGCGCGCGCACGATCTGAAGAAAGCCGAAGCCGTTCACTGCAGTCCGCTCGAACGGTTGCGGCAGGATGTCATCGACGGCGGCGCCGATCTCCTGCCGCTGAGCCTTTCCAGCGAACGTGGGCAGGTCGATCCCGATCGACCCTCCGATGCCGTGCCGCAAGATCGTTCGGGCAGCTGCGGCCGCGCCGGTTCTTGCCAGGTCGAATGCCGGCAACCGCCCGTCGACGTCGATCAAAGTCATCGCAGGCGTCACCGAGACGCGCAGCTCGCCCCCGGGAAAGCGGACGATCCCGCTTCGAGCTTCGTCCAGCACGTCGAGCCAGCCCGCATGACCGAGGCGATCCTCTGGCGACGGAAACGCCAGAGCCTCGCCGTCGATTGTCCCCGACTCCCGTGGAGCCTCTTCGGTCATTCGTGCCAGCGGCCTCTTCCATGGTTCAGCGCCGGGAATGCGTTCCCGCGTAACTTCGATCCTCAACACTGCGCCATGCGTAATTCCCGGAGCACCGGCAGGGAGAAGGTATTCGGCCCCGTCGGACTGCACGATCGCGGGCACGCCAACCTCTTTCAGCCGTGCCTCGAGAATCGTCCCGGCCTGCACGATCTCGTCCAGCAAGATGCGAGCCTCGACGATCCCACCTCCATCGAGCCGCACCGCACGGGTCTCGCCGATGCCGCGCTCGATGAGCCAGTCAGGCAAGGGGATATCCGGCAGACTTCAACAGCAGACGCGTCTCGGCGAGCGGAAGGCCCACGACGTTGGAATAGCTGCCAGCGATGTGGCGGACGTAGACCTCTCCGTAGCCCTGAAGAGCATAACCGCCGGCCTTGCCATGCCACTCCCCGTGGCCCGCGTAATAGTCGATTTCCTCGTCGCTCAGCCGCTTCATTGCGATCATGGTCTCGCCGAGCCGCTCGCGGATTCCATTACCCGGCACGGCCAGAGCGACGCCCGTCAGCACGCGATGCCGACGCCCGGAAAGCAGCTTCATGCAGGCCCGAAGCGTCTCTTCATCCTCGACCTTGGGGAGGATCCGGCGACCGACCGCTACCACTGTGTCGGCCGCAAGCACCAACGCGTCGGGCTCGCGCCTGGCGACCGCCTCGGCCTTTTCGCGGGCGAGCCGGAGTGCATGATCCCGGGGAAGCTCGCCTGGCGGAACGCTTTCGTCGATCTCGGCGGGCACGACGGCGTCCGGCGCAACGCCTACGCGTGCGAGGAGGTCGAGCCTGCGCGGGCTTGCGGAAGCGAGGACCAACCGCACGAGCGGCCTTTCTTAATTGCTGGATCCCGGATCGAGTCCGGGATGACGATCTGACGGGATCGTCACTTGAACCGGTAGGTGATCCGGCCCTTGGTCAGGTCGTAGGGCGTCAGCTCGACGAGGACTTCGTCGCCGGTCAGCACGCGGATGCGGTTCTTGCGCATCTTGCCGGCGGTATGCCCCAGGATCTCATGGCCGTTCTCGAGCCGCACGCGGAACATCGCATTGGGCAGCAGTTCGACCACCTGCCCGCGCATCTCGAGAAGTTCTTCCTTGGCCAAGCGATACCTCTTCTTCGCAAAAAGTCGCGGAGCCTTACTTGGGAGTGCTGGAAAAGGGAAGCCGGGCTGCTTCAGACAGTGAGAATGGTCGATCCCGTCGTCTTGCGGGCTTCAAGCGCGCGATGGGCGTCGGCCGCGTCCTTGAGTGCAAAGCGCTGCTTGACCTCGATCTTCACCTTGCCGCTGGCCACCATGTCGAAAAGCTCGTTCGCGGCTCGGACGAGGTCGTCTCGCGCGGCAGTGTAGTCGAAAAGCGTGGGCCGTGTGAGAAACAACGAACCCTTCTGTGCCAGGATCGCAGGCGGAAACGGATCCACCGAGCCGGACGAATTGCCGTAACTCACCATTAGACCGCGCGGACGGAGGCAATCGAGCGACTTCAGGAAGGTGTCCTTACCGACCGAGTCATAGACGACCGGCAGCTTCGCCCCGCCGGTGATGCGATTCACCTCCTCGACGAAGTCCTGCCGAGTGTAGATGATCGGATGATCGCAGCCGTGCGCGCGAGCAAGTTCGGCTTTCTCGTCGGTCGATACGGTCCCGATCACGGTCGCGCCGAGCGCCTTCGCCCACTGACAGAGGATCAGGCCGACACCACCCGCCGCAGCGTGGACGAGGATCGTGTCACCGGTCCGCACCGAGTAAACGGAACGCAGAAGCATGTGGGCAGTCATGCCTTGCAGCATCATGGCGGCCGCAGTCTCAAACGAAATCTCATCGGGCAATTTCACCAGCCGGTCGGCGTCGATAAGCCGCTCCTCGGCATAGCCGCCGATCGGTCCGCCATAGGCAACGCGGTCACCCGGCTTAAGGCTCGTCACGCCGGTACCGACCGCCACGATGACACCCGCACCTTCGACGCCGGGAATCAAGGGGAGCGGCTGCGGATAAAGGCCGGTGCGGTGGTAAACGTCGATATAGTTGAGGCCGGCGGCTTCCTGCTTCAGCCGGACCTGGCCGGGCGCCGGCTCTCCGACCATAAGCTCTTCCCACTGCAGGACTTCGGGGCCGCCTGCCTGATGCACCCGTATCGCATGGACCATGCTGGCCGCATGCTCCCGCGCGTCGACAAAGAAAAGCCCCGCCGCGGCAGTGCCGGACGGGGCCGTTCTTTCGATCAGTCGGCGATCAGTGGATCGCCTGTCCCGCAAGCGCTGCGAGCAGAAGCAGCGCGACGATGTTCGTGATCTTGATCATCGGGTTCACGGCCGGGCCGGCGGTGTCTTTGTAGGGATCGCCGACGGTGTCGCCCGTCACGGCTGCCTTATGGGCCTCCGAGCCCTTGCCGCCGAAATTGCCGTCCTCGATGTACTTCTTGGCATTGTCCCAGGCACCGCCGCCCGACGTCATCGAGATGGCGACGAACAGGCCGGAAACGATCACGCCGAGGAGCAGAGCGCCCACCGCGGCGAGTCCGTTCTCCTTGCCGGCCACCGCGCCAATCGCGAAGTAGACGACGATCGGAGCAAGGACGGGAAGCAGCGATGGAATGATCATTTCACGAATCGCTGCGCGAGTGACCAGATCGACCGTACGGGCATAGTTCGGACGGACCGAGCCATCCATGATGCCAGGATTGTCGCGGAACTGGCCACGCACTTCCTCGACCACCGCGCCGCCCGCGCGGCCCACCGCGGTCATGCCCATCGCGCCGAACAGATACGGTAGCAGCGCGCCGAGCAGGAGGCCGACGATGACGTAGGGGTTCGACAGGCTGAAGAGCGTGTCGAGATTGGCTGTCACGCCGATCTCCGAGCCGAACTCGCGAAGGTCGGCGGTATAGGCGCCGAACAGCACCAACGCCGCGAGGCCTGCGGAGCCGATGGCGTAACCCTTGGTGACCGCCTTCGTCGTGTTGCCGACCGCATCGAGCGCGTCGGTGCGGGTCCGCACGTCTTCCTCGAGGCCCGACATTTCGGCGATTCCGCCGGCATTGTCGGTGACAGGGCCGTAAGCGTCGAGCGCAACGACCATCCCCGCCAGCGCAAGCATCGCCGACGCCGCATAGGCAACGCCAAGGAAGCCCGCGAGCTGATAACTGACGATCAAGCCGACGACGATCACGAGCGTTGGAAGAGCCGTCGACTCAAGGCTGATCGCGAGGCCCTGAATCACGTTGGTGCCGTGGCCGGTCTGGCTGGCCTTGGCGATCGACTGCACCGGGCGATAGTTCGTGCCGGTGTAGTACTCTGTGATCCAGACGATGAGCGCAGTGACCGCGAGGCCGACCATGCTCGACCAGATAATGTTCATCGCCGGGAAGCTGGTTCCGGCCGTCGTCGTGATCGTCTGATCGAGATTGCCGCCCAGCGCATACCAGGTGGCGACCGGGATCAGAATCGCGCCGCCGATCGTGGCGACCCAGAAGCCCTTGTAGAGCGCGCCCATGATCGACCCCTTCGCGCCAAGGCGCACGAAGTAGGTGCCGATGATCGACGTGATAATGCAGACGCCGCCGATCAGCAGCGGCAAGGTCATCAGCGGAACGAGCAGCGGGCTGTTGCCGAGCGCAAGAGCGACCGACACCATGGTGATGCCGACGGTGACGACATAGGTTTCGAACAGGTCGGCAGCCATACCGGCGCAGTCGCCGACATTGTCGCCGACGTTGTCGGCGATCACGGCCGGATTGCGGGGATCGTCCTCGGGAATTCCGGCCTCTACCTTGCCGACGAGGTCGGCGCCGACGTCCGCGGCTTTGGTGAAGATGCCGCCGCCGAGACGGGCGAAGATGGAAACGAGGGAAGCGCCGAGCGCGAGGGCGGTTAGCGCGGTGATGACCGGACGGGCATTCGGCTCATATCCGCCAGGCCCGGTGAGGTAGGCGAAAAGGCCGGCAATCGCGAGGAGCGCGAGACCCGCGACCAGCATGCCGGTAATGGCGCCCGAGCGGAACGCGACCGTCAGGCCGTTCTGCAGTCCCTGACGAGCGGCCTCCGCCGTACGAACGTTGGCGCGCACCGAGATGTTCATGCCGATGAATCCCGCGACACCCGATAGGATCGCGCCGATCAGGAACGCGACGGCGCTCAAGCCGCCGAGGAAGACGAAGATGAGGATTGCAACGACGACGCCGACGATGGCGATCGTCGTGTACTGGCGGCGAAGGTAGGCGGCAGCGCCTTCCTGGATCGCCGCGGCAACCTCCTGCATGCGCTGGTTGCCCGCAGGTGCCTTGAGGACCTGACTGCTGGTGATGATTCCGTAGAGTACGGCAATGAAGCCGCACACAATCGCGATTAGAGTGAGATTCATCGGAAATTCTTCCCCGTTTCCGCGGCTAGGCCGAACCGGCTGCAGGACACAGCCGGCGAATGGGGCGAGTGTTTATGGGCCGAAATCGCGGCTGGCAACCGCGTTCAGGCTGTCCTTAATGGAGCAGGAGAGCTGTAAGCGCGCCGGACAGCAGGCCGGTCACGGCGATCAGCCATTGGCGGATAGGAATTGCCGCGATGTTCATGGCCTAATGCTCAAATCCCAATCTCTTCGGAAGCGGCACGGGACTTCCGTCGCTGACGAGAGACAGGAACGGTCCGCCAGCTTCGAGAGTCCCGATGCGTGCAATGGTCGTTTTAGAAGGTAAAGGAAGTCTTAACGGGTCGGTGTCCGGAGGAAGCGCGGCGAGCAGTGCATAGTCGTCACCGCCTGTCGATGCGAACAGGCGCGCCTGGCGACCGGCACCTCGCTCGGCAACGTAGGCCCTGGAAAGGGGCACCGAGTCTAACTCGATAAGTGCCGCTGCCCCACTCGCCTCGGCAAGCCGCCAGCAGTCGATCAGCAATCCGTCAGACACATCCATCATCGCATGCGCGTGCGGTGCGAGCGCCTGACCCGCCGCAAGCTGTGGAACGGGGCGCCGATAAACGTCGACGAGCGGACCCGTCGCACTGGGATCGGATCGCAGAAGGGCTAGGCCCGCTGCGGCATCGCCGATTGTCCCGACGAGCCACAGGACATCGCCGGGCCGGCCGCCGCTTCGAAGCGGAACTTTCTCCCCGGCTCGTCCGATGGCGGTGAGGCCGAAAACCTTCGGAGCGCCGGGCGGAAGCGAGATCGTGTCGCCGCCGACAAGTGGAAGTCCGTAGCTCTCGCACGCCGCTTCGACACCGTCGATGAAATGGAGGTCCCAGTCATCGTCCCCGGACAATGCAAGGGAGAGCAAGGCCGCGGCCGGCCTGGCCCCCTTTCCGGCAAGGTCGGAGAGGTTCACTGCCACAAGCTTCCAGCCAACGCTCGCAGGTGGATCCGATGAGAGGAAGTGAACGTCCTCGGCGATGCTGTCGTGGGTCAGGACGAGGCCGTCGAGCAGCGCCACGTCGTCCTTGAGGCCTAGCGCCCCCGGACTGGCGGCAATACGCCTCACGCGTTCGATTGCTCGGGATTCACGCATGCCCGAAGCCTAGCCCTGGCGAGCTTCCTTCGCCACGGCGTCGAGAAGCCCGTTCACGAAGCCGCTTTCGCGCTTGTCGTAAAAGGCGTGGGCCACGTCGACATATTCGGAAATGACCGAGCCCAACGGGACATCCGCTCGGGCAAGAAGCTCGTAGGTGCCGGCGCGAAGAATCGCGCGCATCGGCCGGTCACGCCGCTCAAGGCTCCAATCCTTCGCGAGCTTTGAGGCGATGACTTCATCGATCTCGTCCCGACGCGCTTCGACCCCGCTCACAACGTCGTCGAAGAAGCTTTGCTCCGCTTCCACATATTGCGCATCTTCGATCGTCGCTCCGAGCCGATGCTCGTGAAATTCCCGAAGCAACCGAGGCAGCGGCGTGCCCTCCATCTCGTGCTGGTAGAGCGCCTGCACCGCGGCGAGGCGGGCGGCTGAGCGGGATCGGGAACGCGCTTCGGTATTCATCGAAGAGGCGCTTAGACGGCTGCGCTCAGGCGAGGAAGTCCTGAAGCGCTGCGGCAACCTGTTCGCCGGCTTCCCAGGGTGCGAAATGACCAACGTCGGGGAGGCGCACGATGCGAAGATCGTCGACCAGCTCATCGAGGCCTTCGAGTTGAATGGGGAGAAGCGCGCTGTCCTTCATGCCCCAGATGACCAGAGTCGGCACGTGAATCTTCGGAAATGCGCGCAGCAGGGAGTCCGGAAGAGGCACGGTGATATCCGACGGCGGGACAACCAGCTTGGTCGCCCGATACCAGTTAAGCATCGGAAGCATTCCGCCGCGCTGCGACCAGTCGGCGAGATATTGCTGCTTTTCCGCCTCGGGGATCTTCGAGAGGTCGGTGTGACCGGCAAAGGTTCGCTGAAAGAATGCGTCGAACCCCATCGCCTCGATTGCTTTCTCCGCGCCCGGGGTGCGAAACCAGTTGATGTATTGCGACGCCGCGCGCTGGTCCGCGTCTTCGATGACGCTCTTCTGGAAGATGACAGGATGCGGCGCATTGACGATGGCCAACCGCTTGAGGCGCGGGTCACCCCTGAGCGCAGCCGGCCAGGCGATTGCCCCGCCCCAGTCGTGGCCCACGAGTGCGAAGCTCTCGACGCCCAGAGTCTCTGCCAGAGCGAAGATGTCGTCGATGAGCGTGTCGGTCTTGTAGGCGTCAACGTCCTGCGGCCGGTCCGATCCGGCAAAACCGCGTTGGTCCGGCATGATCAGCCGGAAGCTGCCCTTCATCCTCGGGGCGACTTCACGCCATGTGCGATGAGATTCCGGAAAGCCATGCAGCAGGATGACGACCGGCGCATCTTCCGGGCCGGCGAAGGCGACGTTGAGCGCGACTCCGGTGGCTAGTCCGACCCGGCGGAATTCTGTCACGGATAGCTGACCGTCAGCGGCACTTCCGGAAGGGGTATGAATTCGTCATGATCGTCCGGGGGAAGGGTGAACTCGCCTGCCCGCCAGGCGCGCTTCGCTTCATTGATCCGGTCACGGCTGGAGGAAACGAAATTCCACCAGACGTGGCGCTGACCATCCATCGGAGCGCCTCCGCAAAGCATCAGGCGGGCCCCGCTTACGGACGTCAGGAGCGGCAGGAAGCCCGGCGCGAGGACGGCCAGATTCTGCGGCACGAGCGGAGTGCCGTCGACGCTCGCGTCGCCTTCCATCAGATAGAGCGCACGTTCGTCGGCTTCATGATTGATCAGGATCGCCGCTCCCGGCGCCAGCTCGATCGCCGCGTAAATCGTCGGTGAGTGCTGGATGACGGGGGACGACAAACCCTCCCACTCTCCCATCACAAGCTTCAGCCGAATCCCGTCGGCATTCAGTTCCGGAATGGCGTCCGCGGGGATGTGCTGAAAATCCGGGAGCATTTCCTCCTTCACCTGGGGAAGCGCCAGCCAGGTCTGTATGCCGTCGAGATGCGCTCCAGCGAATCGCTCGTCGGATGGCGAGCGTTCCGAATGCGCGATTCCCCGGCCGGCCGTCATCAGATTCACGGCCCCCGGCTCGATCCGCTGCACAGTTCCGAGGCTGTCGCGATGGTCGATGGCGCCTGAGAAAAGGAAGGTGACGGTTGCGAGGTTGATGTGCGGGTGAGGGCGGACGTCGATGCCCTCGCCGGGTCCGAGTCGGGCGGGCCCCATTTGATCGAAGAAGATGAAAGGCCCGACCATCGTGCGATCCCTGGTCGGCAGGGTTCGATGCACCTTGAAGCCGCCCAGATCGTGAGTGACCGGAGCGATGCTTTGAAGAATCTGGTCCATGCCCTTGTGTCTATCCCGCCACGGGCGCCGACGAAAGTGAACTAGGATTATTGCACGGATGCAGTAGCTTGGTTGGTATTCATCTTGGCTTAATGTCCCGGACAGCCTAGAGGCGACGTCATTCCGGGGTGGCAACGGGCACGGCAGACTCGCCGAATCCAGCTTCAATCTCGGCAGACATTTGCCCGGGAGCGCGGGGGCCCCGGCACGTCTGCGTACAACCTCACGCAGGCGCTACATGAGCGGCAAAAACGAAGGGGCTTTTGATGCGATTCCTGCTTGCGACGACAGGTCTTGGTGCAATTGCGGCGGCAACGGCAGCGGTTCCCGCGCACGCTGAAACACAGATCACGACTGCAGTGACGACCACACAATCGACCAGCGCCTCAGGCGATCTCCACATCACCAGCACCGGCTCCGTGAAGCCGACGAGCGGCGTTGCGGTTACGCAGAACACAAACAACTATGTGATCAACGACGGGACGATCCAGATCACGGGTGCCAATAATTCAGCGGGCATCGTTTCCAATGCCGGCGTGACGGGGGCCATTACGAACACCGGCACGATCACGATCGACGAAAATTTCACGCCGACCGACAGCGACAATGACGGCGACCTAGACGGACCATTCGCTCAGGGCTCCAACCGGTTCGGCATCCACGTGCTCGGCGCACATAGCGGAGCGATCAGCAATTCCGGCAAGATCCTGGTCGAAGGCAATAATTCGGGCGGAATCGTACTCGAGGGACCGTTAACGGGCTCACTCTCCAACAGTGCCGACATCAGCGTGCTCGGCAATAATACGGTCGGCATCAAAGCCGGGGCGGTCAGCGGCGACGTCATCCTGTCCAAGGGCACGATCCAGGTACAGGGCGCGGGCGCGACCGGGGTGAACCTCACGGGCGACATAGGCGGCAAGCTCGTCCTGCAGGGAACCGTACAGACAACCGGATATCGCTACACGGCCGCACCAGCCGACGCTTCGAAGCTCGATGCCGACGACCTTCTTCAGGGCGGCTCGGCGGTGATCGTCGGCGGCAACGTCGCAGGGGGCATCCTGTTCGACGCCAGGCCTGCGGACAAGGATACCAATGACACGGACGAGGATGACGACGGCGTCGCCGACGCGAACGAAACGACTTCGACGATCATCGCGATAGGTTCAGCTCCTGCCGTAGTCGTTGGCTCTTCCACCCAAGCCACGAATATCGGTGCAGTCGCGGGCGCCAATGGACAGGGTATCGTGCAAAAGGGCTCGATCCAGGCGCTTGGCGTGTACAAGAACGTCAGTGCCAGCGCTCTGGTCATAGGCGGACTTGGGCAAACGGTGACCGTGACCGGCGGCCTTACGAATTCGGGCTCGATCACCGCCGGCGCTGCTGAGGCAAATGCGACGGCAGTGCGCATCGGCACGGGTGCGAGCGTCCCGCTGATCATCAATTCCGGTACGATTTCGGCAACCGGTGGCGGAGCAGCGACCAATACCGCGCAAGGGATTGCGATCGATGCCGGCGCGACAGTCACTACCATTAAGAACAGCGGCCTGATCGCAGCAACGCTTGGCGGCGCCGACGGCGTCGCCACCGCAATCGTCGACAAGTCCGGCGGCCTTGCTCTCATCGAGAATACGGGATCCATCAGCGTCTCGAATGCGAGTACGCTTGGCGACAAGGCCGTGGCCCTCGATCTTCGGGCGAACGGCAGTGGCGCAACGGTCCGGCAGCTCGCCGTGACGACCGGTACGGCTCCCTCAATCAACGGCCAGATGCTCTTTGGAGCCGGCAGCGACACGCTCGACGTCGCTGACGGCACTGTTAGCGGTACGGCCAAGTTCGGCCTTGGAAACAACACGCTGTCGCTCTCCGGCGATGCCCTAATGCATGGCGCAGCTCAGTTCGGCACCGGAGCAGATACCGTCCAGCTTGCCGGCACATCGCAATTCTTCGGCGACATTGACTTCGGGGGCGGAGCGGACGTTCTGACCCTGGCTGGAACTTCGGTTTACAAGGGCAAGCTTGCTGGAACGGCCGGCCTGGCTGTGACGATCGGAGCGGGATCGGCCCTCACGGCAACCAATCTCGGCACCGTGAATGTCGCGTCACTCACGACGGGAAGCAATTCGAGCCTCGGCGTTACGATCGATTCGGCGACCGGCACGAACACTTTGTACAATGTCGCTGGCGCAGCCAACTTCGGCGCAGGCACGAACATCGACGTGAACCTGGTATCGCTGGGAGGAGTCACGGGGACCTACAAGGTTTTCCAGGCGGGTACCCTGACCGGTGCTGGCAACCTGACAACCTCCGTCGAATCGCTGCCGTTCATCTTTGACAGCAGCCTCGTCACCACCACCCCCAACGAAGTGTCCGTCACGATCCGGCAGAAAACTGCCGACGAACTCGGCATCAACTCGTCCGAGGCGGGCATCCTCAGCGCCCTTCTTGAAGTAGCTGACACCGATCAGGGGATTGCCCAGGTTTTCCTCGGCATCGAGGACAGCGAGGGTTTGCAGAACGCGTTGCAGCAGGTCCTTCCCGACCATGCAGGCGGAGCGTTCGAGACCGCCACCAAGGGCACTCGGCTTCTCAGCCGGACCCTGTCCGATCCGCGGGCGCCATTGGTTCGCCACGGCACCCTCGGGTTCTGGGCGCAGCAGGTGGCTTGGGGCGGAAGCAAGGCTATCGGCGCCACCTCGTCCTACAACGTCAGTGGCTGGGGCGCCGCGGCCGGCGTTGAAACCGGACTGGCCTTTGGCAATGTGGGCGCCACCTTGTCTTACCTCGGCGGCAAGGACGGACGGAAGAACAGCGACAATGAGCTCTCGAGCACGCAGTTCGAAGGCGGCCTTTATTTCCGCGGCGGCGTTGGCCCAATCCACGCGTTCGCCCGCGGGACCTTCGGCAGGGTAAACTTCGACGGAGTTCGCTTCTTCACCGGTGACATCGGCGGAGTCGCGGTCGCCCGTGAAGCAAAGGGCAAGTGGAACGGCACCTTGTATTCCGGCCTGGCGGGCGTTTCGTACGATGCGCGCTTCGGCCCCCTGTCGGTTCGTCCGACGGCCTCCATCGAGCACTATTCGCTGAACGAAAAGGGCTACACGGAGAACGGCGGCGGTGATGCATTCAACCTGACGGTCGATGGCCGCAAGAGCAGCGAAACCGCGGCGGTTGCTACCCTTGCGCTTGGTTATGACCTCTTCGGCGGCTCGAAGGATGCAGAGTCCTTCGCTCGTGTCGAGCTCGAGGGCGGACGCCGCGAAATCCTCAGCGGCAAGCTCGGAACGACGACTGCTCGCTTCAATGACGGTACTCCGTTCACGCTCACTCCGGAGGAGAGGACCAGCGGGTTCCTCGGCAGCCTTCGCCTGATTGGCGGAGGATCCGGCTTTGCAATCACCGCCGAAGTGAATGCCGAGCAGCAGCAGGACAAGGTGTCCCTTGGCGGTCGCCTTGGAGTGCAGTTCGCCTTCTAAACGGCAAACAGGCTATTCGCCGGGTGCGCGCGCTTTGATCTGGAGCGCGTGCACCCGTTCGCGCATCAGGTCTCCCAAGGCTTTGTAGACCATCCGTTGGCGTTCGACGCGCGAACGACCGACGAACGCCTCGCTCTCGATCTCCAGGGTGAAATGACTTTCGCCGGCCTCGTTATAGCCGCCGTGCCCGCGGTGCTTCTCGCTATCGTCGATAAGATCGACGCGCGTCGGGGAAAGCGCTGAGTCGAGGCGCCTCAGCATTTCAGTTGCAATCGGTCCCGTGGCGGCATTGCGCATCCTTCCTATATTAGGCGGCTAAGCGATTGAGGGAACCAGTTGGCGGCACGTCATCCGAGAATGCATGGTAAGGTCGAGGGGGCAACGAGTCGTTGCGCCGTCCCCGGCTGTCGCGCACTCGGGGAATATAAGGCTCCCGCCCAGCCCGCGAACTTCGACGGCCCCGGCGCCTACCGATTGCTGTGTCTCGACCACGTGCGCGAGCACAACGCGAAGTACAATTTCTTCGACGGGATGAGTCCCGACGAGATTGCCGAAGCGCAAACGCCCTACGCCGGCTGGGAACGCGCCACCCGGGCATTCGCGTCCGCCGGCGTGGATCCCGCGCCCTCCTGGAGTGATTTCTCCGACCCGCTCGATGCAATCTCGACGCGCTTCAGGCGTGGAAAGCGCGAGGAATCATCGCGTTTCAGCCGGAGCGAGCGGCGCGCTTTGTCGGTCCTTGGGCTTGGGGATGATGCGACGCTGAAGTCTGTCCGCACGCAATATTCAAAGCTCGTCCGTCGCTTTCACCCCGACAGGAACGGCGGCGACCGAAGCCATGAGAAACAACTGGGGGAAGTGATCGAAGCCTATCAGCTCCTCCGAAAATCCGCGTCTTTCGACCGAGTTTAGGAAGCCTTCGAGACGCTGAAGCGTTTTGCGCAACAGTTGAGGAAGGAGCCAGTCATGCCTGCGAAATCGGCAGCTCAGCAAAAGGCCGCCGGTGCGGCTTTGTCAGCCAAGCGCGGAGATACACCCAAGAGCGAGCTCAAGGGCGCATCGAAGTCGATGATGTCGATGAGCGAGAAAGAGCTCGAGAAAATGGCGCACACGAAGCGCAAGGGTAAGAAGGAACACGTGGGCGACTAGCTCCCCGCGCTTCCCTTAAGCCGGAGATTCGATAAACGCTCGAAGCATGCGGTGCTTCTGGGACGAGCGGCAGCGAGCACACGCTCCAGCCGGAGAATTCTTCAACGGCGCCATGCATCCGCCGACGGAGCACGAAGGACGGGTCGACGCGATCCTGCAGGCGATAGGAGCGACCGAAGCCCCCGACGATTTCGGCTGTGGACCGCTCTTGCGCGTCCACACTCAGGATTATCTCGGTTTCCTCCGCACGGCGCACGAGCAGTGGCTGGCGGCGGGGCGTGGGGGCGACGCCTTTCCCTACACGTTCCCGGTGGTGAAGCGCCGGCGGCTCACGCTTCAGCGGATCGATGCACTCCTCGGCCAATATAGCTTTGACACATCCACGCCGATCGGCCCGGGCACCTGGGAAGCATCCTATTGGGCGGTGCAGACCGCGTTGGCGGCCACGGAATGCGTGCTCGGCGAAGAACGAAGCGCTTTCGCCTTCTGCCGTCCGCCCGGACATCATTGCGGTGCCGATTATCTCGGAGGCTATTCCTATCTCAGCAACGCGGCCATCGCCGCGGAGCATGCCATCGCCAAGGGCAGGAAGCGCATCGCAATCCTGGATGTGGACTATCACCACGGCAATGGCACGCAGGACATCTTCTACGAGCGGTCGGACGTCCTCTACGTCTCCATCCACGCCGACCCGGCGATGGACTACCCATATTTCTGGGGTCACGCAGACGAGGTGGGCACCGGCGCAGGCGAAGGTGCCAACCTTAATCTTCCGCTACCACGCGGGACGGAGTGGAGCGACTATGCTCCCGCACTGGCGCATGCGCTCGACGCGATCGAGCGCTTCGGTCCCGAGATGCTAATCGTCTCCTACGGCGCCGACACGCACGAGGCCGATCCGATCAGCTACTTCAAGCTGAAGACGAGCGACTATCAGCCAATGGCCCGCCGCATCGCCGCGCTCGGCCCGCCTACCGTCGTCGTCATGGAAGGCGGCTATGCCGTCGAGGCGCTCGGCGCCAACGTCGCGGAGTTCCTGAGCGGCTTCTAGAGCTTCTCGGTCAGCTCCGGCACGATCTTGAACAGGTCGCCGACCAGGCCGATGTCCGCGACCTGGAAGATCGGAGCTTCCTCGTCCTTGTTGATCGCGACGATGACCTTGGAATCTTTCATTCCGGCAAGGTGCTGAATCGCACCGGAAATTCCGATTGCGATATAGACTTCCGGAGCAACGATCTTGCCGGTCTGGCCGACCTGATAGTCGTTCGGAGCGTAACCAGCGTCGACCGCGGCGCGGCTCGCGCCGACCCCCGCGCCGAGCTTGTCCGCGAGCGGATCGAGCAAGGAATGAAACTGCTCGCTGCTGCCAAAGGCACGCCCCCCGGAGACGATGATCTTGGCGCTGGTCAGTTCCGGGCGCTCGCTCTCGCTAGCTTCCAGACCGACGAAGCTGCTGGATCCGGCATCGCTGCCCGCATCAACCTGTTCGACCGAGCCGCTGCCGCCTTCGCGCGCGGCTTTCTCGAATGCCGTGCCGCGAACAGTTAGCACCTTCTTCGCGTCGCTCGAGCGAACAGTGGCTATGGCGTTGCCAGCGTAGATCGGGCGGGTGAAGGTGTTCTCGTCCTCAACCGAAAGGACTTCCGAAATCTGCATCACGTCGAGCATAGCCGCCACGCGAGGGGCGAGGTTCTTGCCCGTGGTCGTGGCCGGAGCAACGAACGCGTCGTGCGTCTCCATCAGCTTGGCGGCGACCGGTGCGACGTTCTCTGCGAGGCCGTGGTCGAGGTGCGCGCCATCGGCGACGTGAACCTTTCCGACGCCAGCGATCTTCGTCGCCGCGTCCGCGACCGAGCCGACATTGCTGCCCGCGACCAGCGCATGCACCTCGCCCAGCTTCGACGCGGCCGTCACGGCGGCGAGCGTCGCATCCTTGATCTGGCCGCCATCGTGCTCGACGTAAACTAAGGTCTTCATCTCATGTCCCCGTTCGGGCTGAGCTGTCGAAGCCCTGTTCTTCGACCTTCTCACCCAAAAAGAAAAAAACAGCCCTTCGACAAGCTCAGGGCGAACGGCGGGCTTATTCCACCACCCCCAGAGTCTTCAGCTTTCCGATGAGCTCGTCCACGGAAGCCACCTTGTCGCCCGCCTGGCGCTTGGGCGGCTCGGCGACTTTCAGCACCTCGAGACGCCGTTTGATGTCCACGCCAAGCTCGTCCGGGGTCTTGGTCGCGAGCGGCTTCGACTTGGCCTTCATGATGTTCGGCAGCGAGGCGTAACGCGGTTCGTTCAGACGAAGGTCGGTGGTGATTACGGCCGGAAGCTTCAGCTTGTCGGTCTCGAGCCCGCCGTCGACTTCGCGCGTCACGCTGACGTCGCCGCCCGAGGGATCGACCTTCGACGCGAACGTGCCCTGCGGCCAACCCAGCAGAGCCGCGAGCATCTGTCCCGTGGCGTTGTTGTCGTCATCGATCGCCTGCTTGCCGAGGATGATCATCTGCGGCTGCTCTTCACCCGCAATCTTGGCCATGATCTTGGCGACGCCCAATGGTTCGACCTCATCGTCGGTCTGGACGAGGATCGCGCGATCGGCGCCCATCGCCAGCGCCGTGCGAAGCGTCTCCTGAGCCTTGGCCGGTCCGATAGAGACGGCGACGATCTCCGTCGCGACACCCTTCTCCTTGAGCCGGATCGCCTCCTCTACGGCAATCTCGTCGAAGGGGTTCATGCTCATCTTGACGTTGGCGAGATCGACGCCCGTGCCGTCCATCTTGACGCGCGGCTTCACGTTATAGTCGATCACCCGCTTTACGGCGACCAGCACCTTCATTGCATTGCTCCCAAAATGCTCAGGCCGGAACTGCCTGGTTGACCTCGGCGACGATCTTCTTCGCCGCATCGCCAAGGTCATTGGCGGCAACGATCGGAAGTCCGCTCATCGCCAGTATGTCCTTGCCCTGCTGCACGTTCGTGCCTTCAAGGCGCACCACCAGCGGTACGTTCAGCGACACTTCGCGGGCCGCCTCGACGATGCCCTCGGCGATGATGTCGCAGCGCATGATTCCGCCGAAGATATTGA
>JBKPKE010000095.1:0-16128 GCA_046730955.1 Pseudomonadota bacterium | reverse complement strand
ATCAATCGCGCGCCGCCGTTCGCAAAGGAGCGGCCTGCGCGCCCGGAGAATTTTCAATGTCCACGCGCATGCTGATCGACGCGCGCCACCCGGAGGAGACCCGGGTCGCAGTCGTCAATGGAAACCGCATCGAGGAATTTGATTTCGAGTCTGCCGAGCATAAGCAGCTCAAAGGCAACGTCTATCTCGCCAAGGTCACAAGGGTAGAACCGTCGCTTCAGGCGGCGTTCGTCGATTATGGCGGAAACCGCCACGGCTTCCTGGCCTTCAGCGAAATCCACCCGGATTATTATCAGATTCCGAAGGCCGATCGCGAAGCTCTCCTCCGCGAGGAGGCGGAGCATGCGGCCGAGGAAGAGCGACTGCGCAGTGCCCAGGAAGAGCTCGACGAGGGTGAGGACGTCATCGCCGAAAGCGATGAGATCGAGCCGGCTGAAGGCGAAGAAAACGCCGCTGAGGGCAATGGCACGGAGGAGACGGGAACCGGGTCCAACCGGTCGCCTGTCGACGAGTCTGCTGCCGACGAGCTGCGCAAGAAGCGGCAGGCCCTTCGTCGCCGCTACAAAATCCAGGACGTGATTCAGCGTCGCCAAGTCCTGCTCGTCCAGGTCGTAAAAGAGGAGCGCGGCAATAAAGGCGCCGCCCTGACCACCTATCTGAGCCTCGCCGGCCGCTACTGCGTGCTGATGCCCAATACGTCGCATGGCGGCGGAATTAGCCGGAAGATCTCGAACGGCGCCGACCGCAAGCGGCTGAAGCAGGTCATGGCCGACCTCAAGCTCCCCTCAACCATGGGGCTGATCGTGCGAACGGCGGGGCTTTCGCGCACCAAGACCGAGATCAAGCGCGACTTCGACTATCTCGCCCGCCTGTGGGACGAAATCCGCGAGCGCACGCTCAAGAGCAGTGCCCCTGCCCTGATTTACCGAGATAGCGACCTCATCAAGCGCGCGATCCGCGACCTTTATCACCGCGATATCGATGAAGTGATCGTCGAGGGCGATGAGGGCTACAAGGCAGCAAAGGGCTTCATGAAATTGCTGATGCCCAGCCACGTGCGCCGGGTGAAGCAATATGCGGACCCTACCCCGATCTTCCAGCGCTACGGCGTCGAGGACCAGCTCTCGGCGATGTACCAGCCGGTCGTCCAGCTGAAGTCCGGCGGCTATCTGGTGATCAATCCGACCGAGGCGCTCGTCTCGATCGACATCAACTCGGGCCGATCGACGCGCGAGCACAATATCGAGCAAACCGCCTTCGCCACCAACCTGGAGGCGGCGGCGGAAATCGCGCGCCAGCTGCGCCTGCGAGACATGGCCGGCCTCATCGTCATCGACTTCATCGACATGGAGCAATCAAGCCATGTCCGGAAGGTCGAGAAGGCGATGAAAGAGGCGCTCAAGAACGACCGCGCCCGCATTCAGGTTGGTCGGATCTCGAGCTTCGGTCTCATGGAAATGAGCCGTCAGCGCCTGCGCACCGGCGTGCTCGAAGCGTCGACCAAACCCTGTCAGCATTGCGAAGGCACAGGCCTGATGCGGACCGCATCCTCGGCGGGTCTTTCGGCGTTGCGCATCGTCGAGGACGAAGCAGCGCGGGGTCGCGGAGAAAGAATCCTGCTTCGCGCGGGACGCGAGGCCGCGATCTATCTTCTGAACAAGAAGCGCGGCGAGCTCGGCGAAATTGAGGAACGCTACGGCGTCTCAATCGAAGTCGCCATCGACGAAGCTTTCGAAGGCGCTCGGATGACGGTCGAAAGCTCTGGGCCCAAGCCCGTTGTTCAGCAGCGGCGGTCGGAGCCGACCCTTGTCGAAGAAGACGTTGAAGAGGATGTTTTCGAGGACGAGGACGAGGACGAGGACGAGCAGGCCGACGAGGACGGCGAGGCGGAGCACCGGGCCGAGGCGCGTGAGTCCCAGGACGATCGTCCCGGCCGCCGTCGCCGTCGACGCCGCCGGGGCGGACGCGGGCGCCGCCGCGAAGGCGCGGACGCCGGCGAAGGTCACGCAGAGCCGTCGGAAGACGAACAGCCAGCGGAGGCAATTTCCGACGAAGCCGCGGGTGAAGAGACCACGGGAGTTGACGAGGAAGCAGCCGCACCAACCGGAGACCGCAAGCGTCGCCGTCGCCGGGGCAGGCGCGGCGAGACCACGATCGCGGAAGAAGCACCCACGCAGTTGGTCGAGCCGGACAGCTCACCAATGGTTGAGCGACCCGTGCACGAGGAACCGCCGATCGCCGCGACTGAGGCTCCGGCCGAGCCAGAGCCCTCTGCCACCGATGAAAAACCGAAGCGGACGCGGTCTCGCGCAAAGGCTGCACCGAAGGAAGAAGCCGAGGCCGTTCCTAGCCCGGAGCCTGCGGCGACCGAGGCTCCGCCCCCGGAATCTGCGGAGCAGATGGCCCCAGCGAAACCCGCACGTCGCTCGCGCTCAAAGAAGACTGCCGCAGCCGAGGCTCCGCCCGCCGATGCCGCGGTCCCGTCGGCCGACAATGACGAGGCCGCAGGTCTCGGCGAGGATGGCGAGCCACGCCGCGGCTGGTGGCAGCGGACCTTCGGATAACGGGTTTCATCCGAGGTTCAGCCGCACCATGGATAGCGGACACATGAGCTCGCCGCTTTCCCGCCTCGTGCGGATGCTGATGCTGACGCTTGTGCTTGGCCTGGCTCTTGCGAGGCCGGCGCAGGCGGCCGACCAGGATCAAGGGCCGACCGTTCTCCGCGACACCGAGACGGAGCAGCTGTTCCAGGATCTTGCGAAACCGCTCATCCAGGCGGCGAAACTGGACGACAAGAGCGTCAAGGTCGTCCTCCTCAATGACGAGGACATCAACGCCTTCGTCGCGGGCAGTCAGAACGTCTACGTGAACTCCGGCCTCATCCTGAATGCCGATAACGTCAATCAGGTGCAGGGCGTCGTCGCGCACGAGCTTGGCCACGTAGCCGGCGGGCACTCGATCAGCATCGGCGAAGGCGCGAAGCAGGCAACGGGCATCACGCTCGCGACCATGGTTCTTGGCGCGATCGCGCTCGCCGCCGGTGCAGGCGAGGCGGCGATGGGCCTGATGATGATGGGTCAGCGGGCGGCGCTTGGAAGCTTCCTTGCCTTCACTCGGGCGCAGGAGACAACAGCCGACATCGCCGGCGCGAGCTATTTGTCGAAAGCTGGAATCAGCGGCAAGGGCAGCCTCGAATTCTTCAAGAAGCTGCAGAACCAGGAGTATCGCCTCGCGGTCTATTCGACGGACAGCTACGACCGGACCCACCCGCTATCAAGCGAGCGTGTCTCCATGCTCGAGGGTCTCTACAAGAAGGATCCCGCCTGGGATAAGCCGACGGACCCGCAGCTGGAGATGCGCTTCCAGCGCGTGAAGGCGAAACTCGCCGGCTTCATCAACCCGAAACAGGCGATCCTGAAATATCCGGAAAGCAATCAGACCGTTCCTGCCCATTATGCGCGGGCTTATGCGTATCACCTGGGCGCCTACCCGGATAAAGCGCTGGCCGAGACGGAAGCTCTTCTAAAGACCGCTCCTCACGACCCCTATTTCCTGGAGCTCAAGGGTCAGATCCTCCTCGAAGGCGGCAAGCCGGCGGAAGCGATCGCTCCGCTCCGCGAAGCCGTTCAGCAGTCCCACGATGCGCCGCTCATCGCATCCATGCTTGGGCACGCACTCATCGCGACGGAGAAGATGGAGAATTATCCGGAGGCCAAGACGATCCTGAAAACGGCTGTTGCCCGCGACAATGAAAATCCGTTCGCCTGGTACCAACTGGGGGTGATCTACGATCAGGAGGGCGACCAAGGACGAGCGGCGCTAGCGACGGCCGAACGCAGCAATTTGGAAGGCAACCCGAAACTCGCCCTCACTAGTGCCGAAATGGCAATGCGCGGAATTCCCCCTGGCACGCCCGACTATATTCGTGCTCAAGACATCGCCATGGTCTCGAAGGCCGAGCTGCAGAAGGACAAGAAGGGCAAACGTGGCAGAGACGATTAAGAGCTCATCGATCGGCGCAGCGATGATGGGGGGAGTGATCGGAGCGGGCCTGACCGCGACCGTCCTCGTATTCGCCACGCCGCAATTCCTCAGCAGCCGGATCGTTCGGCAGGGGATGCTTGCGGATCCGCAAATCCTCGTCGATGCGTCCGACGCCCTACGCGACAAACAAAACGCTCCCACGATTGCGGCTGCTCGCGCCTCGCTCGAGACGCCGTTCGGTTCATCCTGGAGAGGCGCCGCGAAACCACAGGTCGTTCTTGTGGAATTCTTCGATTACGCCTGCCCCTACTGCAAGGCGAGCAACCCGCACGTCGATCAGCTGCTGAAGGAAAACCCGGGTCTTCGCGTGGTTTATCGCGAACTGCCGATCCTTGGCGAGAACAGCATCGAAGCCGCGCGACTTTCGCTCGCGGCGTCAAAGGCCGGTCGATTCCGTGAATTCCACGATGCGCTTTACGCGGCTGGTCGGCCCGCTCCCGATACGAATGCGGCGGCCGCGCGTGCCGCAAACATTGCACCTGTTCCGGCCGAGGACCCTGCTGCGGAAGCCGAGCTGAAGCGCAACTTCGAGATGGCCGGCCGTCTCGGAGCGACGGGTACTCCACTGTTCGTTGTCGGCGACCGGGTTTTGAACGGGGCTGTCGGCTACGATGCGCTAAAGCAGGCAGTCGAAGCGGCCCAGAAGAAGAGCTGAACGCCGATCCAGCGAGGCTTAAGCACAAAACGTCGCGCAATGTGCCAATTTGGGGCAAAGCGCGATGTTCGTGCTAAACTTCCATTAACCAGAGAAGTGCGTTTGCTGGTATGAGGCGCCCCCGATGGGCCGGCTTGTAACTTGCCTTTTCATGCTCACGTTCGTGGGCACGCCTGCCTCCGCCAGGTCAAACGAGGGTGCCACGCGCGCTCTCGAAGGTCCGAGTGCGGTCCGAATTGCCGGAGCTTTCGGTGTCATCACCAGCGGATGGAGAAGCGTAGAGCACAATCGTGCCGTCGGCGGAGTTTCGAACAGTTATCATCTGCACGGCCGGGCGATCGACATCGCGCGACGACCGGGAGTTACGCATCGCCAAATCGATGCCGCACTCAGGAAGGCTGGTTATAACCTCATCGAGTCTCTCGACGAGGGAGATCACAGCCATTTCGCATTCGGTCCGCCGAAGGGTCAGGTCGCGATCGATCCGGCAATCGAACCCAATCCTCTGCCGCCTGAACCTGCTGGTCCCGCCCTGCCTCGACTGACTGCGGACGAGCATGGGACGCTTGTCGTGGACAGCGTTGCGACTTCACTCACGCCGGCCGCCGATCCGGACTAATCGGATGGCCCCGTCCGCGCCGATGGCCCCTTGAAGCCTTGCGCAATCACATACCATTCGGAGGAGTCCTTGCGGCTCGCAGGAGGCTTGGCGTGCTTCACAGTGGCGAAATGCCGCTTCATCTCGGCGACCAGCTGGTTGTCCGCGCCTCCTGCAAGAACCTTGGCGACATAAGCGCCACCTGGTCGCAGCACCTCGGTGGCAAACAATAGTCCAGCCTCCACCAGCGCCATGGTTCGCAGATGATCGGTCTGCTGATGCCCGACCGTGTTCGCCGCCATGTCGGACAGGACGAGGTCGGCCGGGCATCCCAGTTCATGCTTTAACCGATCGGGAGCGCTTTCATCCATGAAATCCATCTGGAGGATCGCGACGCCGTCAATCGGGTCGGTGGGGAGCAGATCGATCCCGACGACCTTTGCCTGGGCCGACCGGCGGCGAACGACCTGGCTCCAGCCGCCCGGCGCGATCCCGAGGTCGACGACCGCCTTCACGCCCTTAAGCAGTCCGAACTTCTCGTCGAGCTCGAGGAGCTTGTAGGCGGCGCGGCTTCGGTAGTTCTCGGCTTTGGCGCGGCGGACATAGGGGTCGTTCAACTGACGCTCGAGCCAGCGCGTCGACGACGCCTTCCGCCCCCTGGCGGTACGGATTCGCTTCACAGGATGTGGCCGTCTTTCGCCATTAGCGAACGAAGGATGCCCTCGCGGATGCCGCGGTCGGCTACTCCGAGCTTCTGCGCGGGCCAAATCTCGACGATAGCTTCGAGGATTGCGCAGCCTGCTACGACCAGGTCCGCACGGTCACGGCCGATGCATGGCAGCGCAGCCCGCTCCTCATGCTCCATCTCGGCGATCATGGTGCTGATGGCCTGCATGGCGTCAACCGGCACATGGAGGCCATCGACCGCTCGCCGGTCGTAAGCCGGAAGCGCGAGGTGGACGCTCGCGAGGGTCGTGACCGTTCCGCTGGTGCCCAGGAGGCGGATGTCTTCGGCATCGCTCGGCAAGGTGGAGGCGAAGCTTGCGAACGCCCGGCGCGCGCGCTCGCGCATCCGGCCGTAGGCCTTGAACCGTTCGGGGCCTTCAAGGGCCGCCTTGCCCTCGCTCTCGGTGAGGGAAACGACACCCCAGGGTGCGCTCCACCAGCTGCGGATCTTTGGAACTCCATCAACCTGATCGACCAGTACGAGTTCGGTGGACCCGCCTCCAATGTCGAAGATCAAGGCTGGCCCGTCGCCCGGCTCGAGCAGCTTGTGGCAGCCGAGCACGGCAAGCCTCGCTTCTTCCTGTGGATCGATCACGTCGAGAACGATGCCGGTCTCCCGGCGGACACGATCAACAAAGCCTTCGCCGTTTTCCGCGCGGCGGCATGCCTCGGTAGCGACCGAGCGGGACAAGGAGACGTTGCGGCGACGAAGCTTGTCGGCGCAAACGGACAGTGCGCCGACCGCGCGATCCATCGCCTCGTTCGACAGACGGCCTGTGCGGGACAGTCCTTCGCCCAGACGAACGATGCGGGAGAATGCGTCTACGACCGTGAAACCGCCGTCGACCGGACGAGCTATTAGAAGGCGGCAATTGTTCGTGCCGAGGTCGAGCGCGCCGTAAGTGTGACGAGGTGGGGCTCGCCGGTCCGGCGGCCTGTCGGGTGCCAGCTCACGTCGCGGCTGGGGCGACGGGGCCGGCGCGCTGGCGACACTTTGCGCCATGAACCACGCCCGTTTCTATCCTGCACCGCCTGAAGACCAAGCGGCTGACTTAAGTAGCATTTAACCGGATAGCGGAGCGGAGGGCAAGCCGCCCGGCGAATGAGCCCGGTGGCGTTGACAGTCTGAGGGGCGCTTTCTATCTCGCGGCCTCCCATCGGTGCCCCGTCGTCTAATGGTAAGACTACGGACTCTGACTCCGTCAATCGTGGTTCGAATCCACGCGGGGCATCCAGCCATTTCATCAAGATCGCAAGCTACAGAGGTGCAGCCGTGGCTCGCTTTCGACACACGCGCGCAAAAAAACGGCGCCCCACCCGAAGGTGAGGCGCCGCCCCTGTTCAAGCCGATGGCTTGATTAGAATGCTACGCTGAGCGTTCCGGAAACCGTGCGCGGGGCGCCGATCTGCACGAAGGCCGGATTGCCGTAGGTAGGAATGCTCACCCCGCTTTGCGAGCGGCTCGAGAATGCCTGGTTCAAGCCGCCGCCGAACCCGCCGACGTAGAACTTGTCGAACAGGTTGTAGACGTTGAGCTGGAAGTAGCTGTTCTCAAAACCCTTCAACATCGTCAGCTTCATGCGGGCGTCGAGGTTGACCAGCGTGTACGCTGGCGCCTTTGCCGGGAAGATCTCGACCGGAGTAGTGCTGCTCAGATCGCCGGAGAAAGTCGGTAGGTTCGTATCATAGACGTACCGCGGGCCCGTGCGCTTAATCGTCGTTCCCACTTCGAAGATGCTGAAACGGCCGACAGCGGAACCACCGAACGAATATTTCGGAACGCCCGATTCGTAATTGCCGGCAGTGAACGAGCAGCTACGGATGATGTCCGCCTGCGCTGCTCCCGACGGGATGTTGCCGCAATCCGTGACCTTGTTCGGACCGGTGCCGAGTGCGCCGATCTGGATGTCTTCTTGGATCTTCGAACGCATCCAGGAACCGAAAGCATAGAGCGTCAGCGCAGGGACCGGCTCGTATGCAATCGACCCGTCAATGCCCCACTTATTCACGCGACCGAGGTTCCGGTACACGGTGTCGTTCAATTCAGGATCGAAGGCCGAAGCCAGACGATTGTTGAACTTGGTGTACCAGGTCGCAAGCTGCGCCTGGATCTTCGAGCTGCGGTAGCGGACGCCCATGTCGAACGAGTCGGTCGTCTCCGGATCTGGCCGCGCCTCCGCCTTGTCGGGCGCGAAGAAGAACGCGTTGTAGAGATTGTCCGTGCTCGGGACCGAGATGTTCTTCGTGTAGCTTCCGAACGCCGAGATCGTCGGCGTGAAGTCGTACACCACGCCGAGAGTTGGGAGCAGCTTGTTGTACTTCAGCACACGACGTTGCGGGCCCTGCACGTCCGGGAATTCTTCCGCGTATGCAGCCTCAAGTTCCGGATCCTGGCCGAAGCAATCAACAAAGCCGCCCGAGGATGTGGTGAAGCAGAAGTTCTCCAGGTCGCGCTTGAAGTAGGGCAGGCTGGCGCCGACGTTGACGCGCAGCGCGCCGAACTGACCGCTATATTCAGCCGCGATCTTGTTCAGGATCGCGTAGGATTGGCGATCGCGCTTCTGCACCACGTTGCCGTTAGAGTCGCTAATCGGATCGTTGATCGGGAAGACATCTACCGGCTCGCCATTTTCCTTCAGAAACCCGACCTGGCCGGTTTGACGATGGTTCGAATAATCGTGGGTAAATGCGACGCGCACGAGGTGATCCGGGTTGATCTCGTAGGCGAGACCCACGACCGCTGCATAACGGCGGGTGCGAGTCTGGCTCGGGGCCAGAAGGTTGACGCCGTTAAAGTTCGTGCTGGAGCAAGACGCGCCCGTTGCTAGGTTAGCGGAGCAACTGTCCACCGTATCGCCGTCGCCGTTCAGGTCGCGGCCGAAATAGTACTGACCGCCAATGAAGCCCGTATACTCGACCCCGTTGATGATGCGGACGCCCTCGCGCCCGATCACCGTGCCGCCGCCGTTCGCCTTCGTATACTGGTAGCTTGGGTCGACGGTCAGGGTCAGCTTGTCCGTCAGCGAAAACTTCGAATTGCCACGGATGTTGACGCTGTTCGATGGGTTGTACCGGCGGTCGAACTCGGTCCCACAGGTGTTCGTCGTGTCGGTCGTGCCGGCCTGCGGAGTATCAACCGTACACGGATAGTTGATGTCGTACTCGCGCTCGGCATTATTCATCGGGAAACGGTCGTTGGTTCCCGAGCCGACGTTACGCGGAGTCACCACGCCATTGACGACGCGATACAGATCCCATCGTAGGGGCAGCGATCCGAAGAAGTTGTTGCGGTCCTGGTTGTAGCGGCCGGCGATCGAGACGAAGTCACCGTTGCTGCCGATCGGCTGCCAGATCTTCGCATTATACTGCTGCCGATCGAGCTTGCCATAGTTGTTGAAGGGATTGTCGTACTTGGAGGTACTCGCCGCGACGAATGCGCGCGTGCCCCACGGCGTCAACACGCCGGTATCGAACATCCCAAAGAAGCGGCGATATTGGAACTGACCGAGCGATGCCTTCACCAGCCCGCCCATGTGCTCGCCCGGGACGCGACTGCGCTGGTTGATCGTGCCGCCGACCGCGGAGGCTGTCGGCGAATCGACGTCGGTCGAGCCAAGGTTGACGTTCACTTGCTCGATGATTTCAGGATCAATCGAGAAGTTCGAATAGATGTTGTAGTTGCCGCTGTCGTTCAGCTGAATGCCGTCCAGCGTGTAGCTGATGCGGGTCGAATCGAAGCCGCGCATCGTCAGCGTGCCGCCCGCGTTGCCGTAAGCATCGTTGTTCTGGAAGCTCACCCCCGGGACAATATTGATCGTATCCAGAACCGTCTGACCGGGACCGCTCCGGCTGATCATCTCCTGAGTCACGACGGCCTTGGCCTTCGGCGCGTTCGGAGTCTGGATTCCACCGACATCCTTCGTCCGGGTCCCAGTGACGACAATGGCGTCCTTTTCGAATTCAACCGTACCGGTCGATTGGGCGTAAGCAGTTGCAGGCATGACGCAGACCGCTGTCGAGCACAGCAGAACGAGTTTCTTCACGTGGAACCCCGATGAAAAATGTGGTGATGGACTCGAGGTGAAACCCCGATCGCGACCCCCGCCGCTAAGGGCCCTTTAAGACAGGGGAATGACGGGAGTCAGGGGCTGAATCCGGATTCATTCTTACTGTTGTAAATGCGCCACGAAAGCCGGGGGTAACGCAATGAAAATTGACCGATTATGCCGGTCGATTGTCCAATCTGCGTCCCAGAGCAACAAAGAGATAGACTGCCGGTGGGACCAGCACAGCCGATAGAACGACCTTCGCGAGCATCTGCCCCAGAAGCAGCTCAGCGATTGGGAAGACCCCGTAGAACGCCACAGTTATGAAAATGAGCGTGTCCACGATCTGGCTGAGGACGCTCGCGATCCCCGCGCGAAGCCAGAGCAGGGCCGCCCCCTCCGTCGCCTTCAGTTTGCTGAAGATCGTCACGTTAAGAAATGTCGAGATCCCGTAGGCGAGGATGCCGCCGAGCCAGATCCGCGGAGTCCCGCCCATCACAGTTTCAAAGGCCGAGAGCCGCTCCGGCGCCATGTCCGGCGATGCGGGAATTGCCAGCACGATCAGGCTGAGCAGAAGCGACACAATGAGCGGAACGAAGCCGATCAGTACCAGCCGATTCGCCATCGAACGTCCGTGAAGCTCGGCTACGGAGCTGGACGTTACGACCAGCAGCAGGAACGCAAAGATTCCCGCCTCCACGGCGAGCGGCCCAAGCGCGACCTGCTTGTTGCCCAAGACTCCGGCGATGCACACCATCCCGCCGTAAAAAATCGCGAAGGCGAACAGTGATGGAGGAATTGCGGCTGGTCTTGGCTCGGCTGCGGCGGCCTGAACTTCGGTCGTCATGGGCGCGAAGGCGTAGCGGCTTTCATCGCTCGCGCAAGCACTTGCCGTTGACCGGCCTTACGCGCGGCGGCTAGGCGCGCCGCCGTGATTCCTCCCCAGCTTGATGTTGTCGCGATCGGCGACGCAATCGTCGACGTGATCGCGACCGCTGACGATTCCTTTCTCGCGACGCACGCGCTCACGAAGGGCTCGATGCAGTTGCTGAGCACCGAGCAGGCCGATGAGCTGTACGCGGCGATGGGCCCGGCACGAGAGATCAGCGGCGGCTCAGCGGCCAACAGCATGGCCGGAGTTGCCGCTCTCGGACTCGACGCGGGATTCATCGGCCAGACCGCCGATGACCAGCTCGGCGCCATCTTTGCACATGACATGACGTCCCTCGGCGTGCGGTTCGAAACGCCGCCGCTGAACGACGGCCCGCCCACCGGCCGTTGCCTGATCATCGTCACGCCTGATGCCCAGCGAACGATGAACACCTGCCCAGGGGCGAGCCACGAACTGACGCCCAAGGCGCTGAACGAGCAGTTGATCCGCTCGGCCGCCATCACTTTTCTCGAAGGCTATCTCTGGGGCCCCGAACGCCCGCGTCACGCAATGCTCCGGGCAGCGCAGATCGCACATGAGGCGGAACGGACTGTGGCGTTCACGCTGTCGGAAAGCCTGTGCATTCCCGGCCGCAAGGAAGGCGTATTGGGCATGATCGAAGGAGGCATGATCGACATGCTCTTCGCCAATGAGGACGAAGCAATGCACCTGTCCGGGGCGGGGGACCTCGATGGCGCAATCGCCAGGCTTCAGCCTCTCGTGAGCACCCTGATCGTCACTCGTGGCCCGGCTGGAGCGCTCGCGATCGAAAGCGGCCGCCGCGTCGAGATTCCTGCTGCCCCAGTGGAGAAAGTGATCGACACGACCGGCGCCGGCGACTTGTTTGCGGCCGGCTTTCTCGCCGCGCGATGCCGCGCGCGTCCGCTGGAGCGGTGCCTCGAGGCGGGAGCACTCGCCGCAGCCGAAGTCATTTCGCATTTCGGCGCGCGGCCGGAAGCGAACCTCCGAGAGATCGTGCGCCTATGAACAATGTAAAGCGCCTCGCAGTTTATTGCGGCTCGGCGCCGGGCAGCGATGGCGTCTTCGCCGAGGCAACACGCGCGACTGCGTCGGCAATGGTCAGCCGCGGCGTGGACCTCGTGTACGGCGGCGGCCGGCTTGGCCTCATGGGAATGGTCGCCGACAGCGTTCTTGCTGAAGGCGGACGCGTTTACGGCGTCATCCCCGCGGCGCTCGTCGATCTGGAGGTCGCGCACACGGGAGTTACGGAGCTTTTCCGTGTCGCCAACATGCACGAGCGCAAGGCGAAGATGACCGATCTCGCCGACGCCTTCCTGGCACTGCCGGGCGGTATCGGAACGCTCGACGAACTGTTCGAGGCGTGGAGCTGGAACGTGCTTGGCTATCACGCCAAGCCGTTCTGCCTGCTCAACGTCGGAGGCTTCTGGGATGTGCTGATCCAATTCATGGATCACGCAACCGACAACGGCTTCCTGTCGCCGTCGCGGCGCAAGCAGTTGCTTGTCGCTAGCACGCCTGAGGAAGCGCTGGATTTGCTGGACGAAGCCGCTGCGCGCGCTACGCAAGGCATGGTCTGGTAGCGCGCAATTTTCGTGCTCTGGGAGGGGCGAGTTCTTTGAGTCAAAGTGTGATGAGCATCGCCGGAATCATTGCGATTCTGGCCATCGCGTTCCTGCTGTCTGCAAACCGCAAGGCGATCCGCCTCCGCGTCGTCGGTGCAGCATTCGCTCTTCAGGCGGCCATCGCCTGGCTGGTGCTCTGGACCAGCTGGGGCCGAGCCGGCATCCAGACCTTGTCCAACGGCGTGGCCAACCTTCTCGGCTATGCGAACAAGGGGACCGAGTTCCTCTTCGGTCCGAGCGCGAACAACCCGCTGGCCAATACTTTCGCCATCGCCGCTCTCCCGGTGATCATCTTCTTCGCGAGCCTCGTCGCGATCCTCTTTTATCTCGGTATCATGCAGCGTGTGGTCCGCTGGGTCGGCGGAGCGATTGGCTGGGTGACCGGCATCAGCAGGGTCGAATCCTTGAGCGCTGCTGCGAACATCTTCGTCGGCCAGTCGGAATCGCCGCTCGTTGTTCGGCCCTATCTGGCAGCGCTCCCCCCTTCCCGCTTGTTCACCGTCATGTGCGTCGGAATGGCGGGCGTCGCTGGCACGATCCTAGCGGCCTATGCGGCCCTACTGGGCCAGGCCTACCTGCCTTACCTTCTCGCGGCCGCCTTCATGTCCGCGCCGGGTGGAATCCTCATGGCCAAGATGATCATGCCGGATGAGCCGGGCGATACCGAAGCCGCCGAGGACGCGAACGTGGACGTCGCTGAAACCTTCGAAGAAGGGGTTCAGCCGGCGAACATCATCATGGCCGCAGCTCAGGGTGCGCAGACGGGCGTGAAGCTCGCAGTCGCCGTCGGCGCAATGGTTCTCGCCTTCGTTGCTCTCGTTGCGCTCGCCAACGGACTGCTGGGCGGGCTCGGCAATATGGCCGGCATCCCCGACCTCAGCTTCCAGCGGCTGGTGGGCTATATCTTCCAGCCGATCATGTTTCTGATCGGCGTGCCGTGGGAGCAAGCGAACGCGGCCGGCGGACTGTTCGGCACGAAGCTCGTCCTCAATGAGTTCGTCGCCTTCATCGACCTCGGCCAGATGAACGCCGCCGCGCTCAATGACCGCAGCCGCGCCATCGTCACATTCGCGCTCTGCGGCTTCGCCAATTTCAGTTCGATCGCGATCCAGATGGCTGTCACCGGCGGTCTCGCGCCGAACCAGCGCCCGGTTATCGCCAGGCTTGGCATCCGCGCGCTGCTCGCGGGGTCGCTCGCCAATCTGATGAGCGCCGCGCTGGCGAGCTTGATGCTTCCCTAAACCATTCTGCTACTAGGCAATTCATGGCTACGATTACCGCCGATCACATTGCGTCCGTGTCGCTGAACGACGCCGACCGCAATCCCGACGAGTTCGCCGAAAAGCTCGGACGCAGCTTCGAGGATTATGGTTTCGCGATCATCGCCGACCACGGGATTCCGGATGAGCTGATCCACCGCGCCGAGGAGAAGGCGAAAGCCCTTTTCGCTTTGCCCGAGGACGTGAAGAAGAAGTATTTCATCGAGGGCGGCGGAGGAGCCCGCGGTTACACGCCGTTCGGCATCGAGACCGCCAAGGGCGCCAAGGCCCACGACCTCAAGGAATTCTGGCACGTCGGGCGCGACCTGCCCGAAGGCCACAAGTTTCGCGCGAACATGCCTGACAATGTCTGGCCGTCCGAAGTCCCGGGCTTCAAGGACACGTTCAGCGAACTCTATGCGACCTTCGACCGAACCGGCCTCAAGATCCTGCGGGCGATCGCGCTATACCTGAAGATCGACGAAGATTATTTCGCCGACACGGTGCGCGAAGGAAATTCGGTCCTTCGCGCCCTCCACTATCCTCCGCAGAGCGAGCCGACCGGCCAGCACATCCGCGCCGGCGCGCATGAGGACATCAACACGATCACGCTTCTACTCGGCGCAGAGGAAGCCGGCCTTGAGCTTCTGACGAAGGACGGTCGCTGGATCCCGGTCTCACCCAAGCCGGGCGAGCTGGTGATCAACATTGGGGACATGCTTCAGCGGCTGACCAACGGACGGCTCCGCTCGACCTCGCATCGCGTGGTCAATCCGCAGCCGGACCGTGCGAGCCACGCGCGCTATTCGATGCCCTTCTTCCTGCACTTCCGCTCGGACTTTCTGATCAAGCCGCTGCCGGGCACCGTCGCTGATGGCGAACAGCCCAAATGGCCACCCGTGACTGCGGACGAATATCTTCAGGAGCGCTTGCGCGAGATCAAGCTGGTCTGAAGTGTAGTGTCTGCTTTCGACCCAAAGCGGACATTACGCTGTGGTCCGATTTGGGCCATTTCGAGATTCTATGCGCGGCTGGATACCTGTGATACCTCCGCCCACCACAACACTTCCGCTTCTCGACCCCGTTGGTTCGCTGCTTTTCAAGCCTGCGATCTGGCTGCGAGGATCAGCTCATGCGTCTTGCTCGATACGTCTTGCGATTTGCGGTCTGGGTCGTCCTATCCGTCAGCTTGATGGGCTTGGGCAACATTGCGCTGGCGCAGGACTTCGCGTTGATTCCCGACAACTCGATCCCCATACCCACGCCACAGTTTGACAGTTCAGGCGCTCTGGCCGTCCATGCCTCGCCAAGTTCCTCGCAGCACGATTTCGATTACCTGGTGGGTACGTGGAAGCTGCGCAATCGCAAATTGGCCTCGCGCCTGACTCACTCGACGCAGTGGACCTCGTTTGAGTCACGGGTCGAGATGCATCAGATACTCAATGGCCTTGGCAACATCGACAAGTACACGGACGAAGCCTCCGGAAAACCGTACGAGGGAGTTGCCCTGCGCCTCTTCAATCCGTCGACACGTCTCTGGAGTATCTATTGGGCTGACGGAAATTCCGGGACTCTCGACCCGCCAGTCGTAGGATCCTTTGAGAACAAGATCGGCCATTTCTTCGCCCGCGACAAATATCGCGGTACGCCGATCATCGTGGTTTTTCGCTGGGACGTTCGCAATCCTGATCGGCCCATCTGGAGCCAGGCATTCTCGGCGGACGAAGGAAAGACCTGGGAATGGAATTCGATCAACGTGTCCGAGCGGGTTCCCTAACCCTTGTCGGTCGCGGGCGATTGCTGGAGCTTTAGATGAGTCACGTTGGAAAGTGTCTGTGCGGCAATATCCAGTTCTCTATCGACGCCGAGCCACAAGGCGCTCGAATGTGCTGGTGTCGCGACTGCCAGCGGATCGCCAGTGGATCGCCGACGGTCAACGTGCTCTTTCCTGAGGACGCGGTCCGCTACACGGGGCAAATGACGACGCTGCGCCTCACGGCCGATAGCGGAAACATTGTCGAGCGCGGATTCTGTCCGAGTTGCGGATCGCAGATGTACAGCAAGACAATCGAGCCCAGTGGCATGCCCATGCGCGTTCGGGCGGGCACTCTCGACGATCCTGAACTGATGGCGCCAACCGCGATTATCTGGGCCGACAGCGCGCCGCGTTGGGCAACTTTCGATCCCAACCTTCCGAGGTACCCGAAGGGACCGCCGGCCCCCAATTCGCCGTCGTAGCGTCAGCCTTCCTGCGGACGTTAGCAA